>CAZVOR010000158.1:0-5146 GCA_964628745.1 uncultured Halobacteriales archaeon | reverse complement strand
TCGATCGGGCCCGCGACCGCTCCGGGGCGCCCGCGGGGTTCTGAAGCCGCCGCGAAGCCGGGGCTCAGTCCATCGCGATGTAGGTCTGGGTGGTGTCGACCCCGTCGATGCCGCGGACGTTGGTCGCCAGCCCCTTGACGTCGGCCGGCGAGTCGACGTCCAGCTTGGCGATGAGGTCGACGTCGCCGGCGACGATGTGGACGGCGACGACGCCCTCGATCGCCGCGATGTCGGTCTTGATGCGGTCCGCCTCGCCCGAAAGCGCCTTGACCATGACGTACGCCGTGACCACGTTCAGCTCCCTCCGGCGATCGGCAGGCTCGTGCTGCCGACGATGATGCGGTGGACGTCCTCGAGGACCTCGAAGTCGGCGAGCACGGCCAGGCGGTCGCCGGCCTCCAGCGAGTCGTCCTCGAGCGGCAGGCCCATCGGCACCCCGCGCTTGCCGAACGCGAGCACCGCCGCATCGCCCGGCAGCTCCAGCTCGCCGATGGTGTAGCCGAGCATGGGGGAGTCCTCGGTGACCGTCAGTTCGAGCACCTGGAGGTGCTCGGCGATGTCGGCGATGGCGCGGACGTTCCCGCCGAGGATGGCGTTCTTCGCCGCGATGGCGCCGAGCCGCTCGGGGTAGATGAGCTCGTCGACCTCGACGGCGTACTCCCGGTAGATGTCCTCGCGGTAGTCCTCGTCGATGCGCATGACCGTCCGGCTGCCGTGGTGCTTGCCGATCATGCACGCGGCGAAGTTCGTGTTGAGGTCGCCCGTCAGCGCGCCGAGGGCGTCGGCGTCGGCCACCCCGGCCTCGAGCAGCGTCTCCTCGCGCGAGCCGTCGCCCTCGACCACCGCGAACCCGCGCTTTGCGGCGCGTTCGGCCTTGGTCGGGTCGGCCTCGACGAGCGTCACTTCGTGGCCCGCCTCGTCGAGGACGCGGGCTGTCCGCAGGCCCACGCGACCGGCGCCGACGATGACGACCCGCATGCGGACCTAGTCCGGGCCGGCGGGACATAAGTGTAGGCGACTCGGCCGGCCGGCGGTCCCGAATCTGACGGGCCGGCGGAGCGACATCCGCGACCGGTGGAGCGACATCGGACGACCGGCCGACCGTCCCGACCCCCGCCGCTCCGGGCGGTCTCGTCGGGGTCGCGGGAGGCCTCGAAATCGGCGGACGGCGGAGGGAAGTCGCCGGCCGGGAAAGGTTTTTGCCCGGGCGCGGAGAACCCGAAGCATGGTCGACGCGGTCATCATGGTGAAGACCGAGGCGGGCCGGTCCGAGGAGATGGTCGAGGAGATCCGCACCATCGATGCCGTGACCGAGGCCCACGTCGTCGCCGGCGAGTTCGACGTCATCGCCGAGGTCCGGGCCGAGGAGGTCTACGACGTGCTCCACGCGGCCTCGTCGGCCATCCAGGGCCTGTCGGGGGTCGCGAACACCAAGACGTACATCGCGCTCGACTGACCCCTCCCCACGCGGGTCCAGCCGCGCTTCAGTACTCGAGCGTCTGCAGGTCGTGCTCGTCGGCGAACGCCGCGAGCCAGTCACGCTGCTCGCGGAGCCGCGGCGGGAGCTCGGCGTAGACGTGGTCGAAGACCCCCTCCGGCCCACCCCGCGGCACCGCCTCGGCGGTCTCGACCGCCCGGGCGAGCTCCTCGTCGGCCGCCTCGCGGGCCTCGTCGACGAACCCGTCCTCGATGGCCCCCGCCTCGCGGAGGAAGCCCTCGAACCGCTCGAGCGGGTCGGCCGTCCGCCACTCGGGGAGGTCGCCGGTCCCGTCGCGGTACCGGTCGGGGTCGTCGGCCGTCGTGTGCGCCCCCTGGCGGTAGGTCAGGCTCTCGACGAGCACCGGCTCGCCGGACCGGGCGTCGGAGAGCGCCCGCTCGACGACCTCGCGGACGGCCAGGGGGTCGTTCCCGTCCACCCGCACCCCCTCGAAGCCGTAGGCCTCGGCCTTCGCGGCGATGGTCTCGCTTCCGGTCTGGCGCTCGCGGGGCAGCGAGATGGCCCAGCCGTTGTTCTCGCAGAAGAAGACGACGGGCGCCCCGAAGACGCCCGCGAAGTTCAACCCCTCGTGGAAGTCGCCCTCCGAGGTCGCGCCGTCCCCCAGGCAGGCCAGCACGGCCTCGTCGGTCCCGCGGTACCGGGCGGCCATCGCGATGCCCGTGGCGATGGGTAGCTGCGTCGCGATGGGGACGGACTGCGGGAAGACGGGGTGGTCGTGCCCGGAGTCGAACTCCGGGAACCCCCGCCGGAACAGCAGCAGGTCGCTCACGGGAACGCCCCGGGCGACCTGCAGGGCGTTCTGCCGGTAGGTCGGCACGAGCCAGTCGTCGGGGGCCATCGCGTGGGCGGCGCCGACCTGGGAGGCCTCCTGCCCGCGGAACGGCGGGTAGCCGCTCATCCAGCCCCGACGCTGCAGCGCCAGGGCGCGCTCGTCGAACCGTCGCGCCCGGACCATGTCCGCGAGCATGGCCCGCGCCTCGTCCGGCCCGTACCGCGAGTCCTCGAGGGACCCCCGGCCGATGACGCGGTGCATGGCCCGCGGTGGGCGCCACCGGCCCAAGGGCCTTCCGATGCGCCGCCGGCGCCGGGACGTTCCGATGCGGCGTCGGAGCGTTCCGATGCGTCCCAGCACGGTGCCGTTCCGACACGCCAAAGGCCGCCGGGTCCCGAGCGGCGGCATGGTCTCCGCCGCGGCGCTGGCCGGGCTCGTCGTCCTGGTGGGGCTGCACACGGCCGTCGCGGCGGTGGCCACGCGGCTGCTCCGCGTCCGGCTCGCCACGCGCTGGGCGCCGCCGCTGTTCGCGCTAATCATCGTCCCCGTGCTGCTGCTCCTCTCGACGCTGGTGGTCAGCGGGGTGTTCTCCGTCGGGCCGGACCTCGGCGACGCCCGCGTCGCCCTGTTCGTCCTCGTGGCCGTCCCCCTCGGCCTCGGGCTCGCCGTGGACTACCTCTGGATGCCGGCGCCGGAGGACGTCGAGCTCCCGGCCCCGCGGGAGGGGTAGGGCTACACGCCGAGCTCGGCCAGCGCCGCCTCCGCCTCCGCGACGACGGCCGACGTCGACCCCGTCGCGTCGATGCGGACGAACCGCTCCGGGTCGTCCGCGATGAGGCGCTCGTACTGCTCGCGGACCGCCTCGAGGAAGGCCGCCTGCTCGAACTTGTTGGTCGCGCCGCTGCGCTCGGCGCCGGTCTCGGCGTCGACGTCGAAGTAGAGCGTCGCGTCCGGGGGGCGGGTCCAGGGGGCGTGTACGTCCACGATGTACTCGAGCGGCCGGTCGATGTGACCGGCGAGCGACGCCGCCTGGTAGGCGTACCGGGAGTCGGAGTACCGGTCGGAGACGACGAGGTCGCCGCGCTCGAGGGCCGGCCGGACGGTCCCGGCGAGGTGGGCGGCGTGGTCGGCGGTGTAGAGGAACAGCTCCGCGACCGGGTCGGCCGTCTCGTCGGCGAGCGAGCGGCGGACGGCGTCGCCGTACCACGACTCGGTCGGCTCGCGGGTGAACGTGGCGGACGGCCGGTCGTCCCGGAGCGCCTCCCAGGCCGTGGTCTTGCCGCTCCCGTCGATGCCCTCGAGCGTGACCAGCATGGGTCCACGGTGGCGGGAGCCCCCAATAAGCCCTTCCCGGCGACGTCGCGGCCGGCGACCGCGCCGACGGACGTCCGGGCCGCCGACAGCCGTCACTCACCTTTACGGCCCTCCGCCCGGACCGTTCGACCATGCACGTGCTGGTCACCGGCGGGACGGGGTTCGTCGGCCGCCACCTGTGCCGCGAGCTCGACGACCGGGGCCACGACGTCACCGCCCTGTCGCGGTCGCCCGGGGACGTCGAGCTGCCGCCCGGGGTCGCCCGGGTCCGCGGCGACGTCACCGAACCCGCCAGCCTCGACGGCGCGTTCGCCGGCATGGACGCCGTGGTCCACCTCGTCGCGCTGACGCCGCTGTTCAAGCCCGAGGGCGGCGAGGGCCGCCACGAGGAGGTCACCGTCGGCGGGACCCGGAACGTCGTCGAGGCCGCGGAGGCCAACGACGTCGGTCGGCTCGTCTACCAGAGCGCCCTCCGCGTCGACCCGGACAGCCCGATGGCCTACCTCCGGGCGAAGGGCCGGGCCGAGGAGGACGTCCGCGCGTCCGCGCTCGACTGGGTGGTCGTCCGGCCGTCCATCATCTTCGGCGAGGGCGAGGAGTTCACGCCGTTCGTCTCGCTGCTGACGACGCCGTACGTCACGGTGCTGCCCGGCGGCGGCCGGACGATGTCGTTCCAGCCCATCTGGGTCGAGGAGTTCGTGCCGATGCTGGCCGACTGCGTCGAGGACGACGAGCGCGCCGGCGAGTCCTACGAGATCGGCGGGCCCGAGCAGCTGACCCTGGCCGACGTCACCCGGGCAGTCTACCGCGCTCGGGGGAAGCCCGTGACCATCGTCCCGATGCCCATCCCGCTCGCCCGCCTCGCCACCGCGCTGGTCGACCCCGTCCCGCTGCTCCCGTTCGGCCGGCACCAGGGACACGCGCTGCGGTACGAGAACGTCACCGACGACAACGACGTCGACGAGTTCGGCGTGGACCCGGCGCGGCTGACCACCTACCAGTCCTACCTGGAACGGCGTTGAGGCACCTGGAACGGCGTCGAGGCGGCCCGGCTGGCCCGGAGGGCCGGACCCGGCGGCGGCAGCAGCGCCGGATGCCCCGGTCCGGTGGCGTCAGCGACGAAAGGCCGGCAGAGGAGCCCGTCCGTACCGGCAGGGAGGCGTGGTCGAACGGGCGGCCGGCGGGCCGACGACGGTACATAAGCTTTCCCCTTCATGTCATCCCGCCGGCCGACGGCCGTCAGACGGGACGTAATGCCCCATTAAAGTGGCCGCCGTTTGCCGATTTGACGCCGTAGGTGGGCGCTAACCGAGCGTTCGAACGACCAAAAGGCTTATTCGGATATCTAGTATGCTTTGTTGCTAACGGAGCATGGCGTCACTATGAAACTCGCGCTGATCGGGTTCGGGCAGGCCGGGGGGAAGGTCGTCGACAAGTTCCTCTGGTACGACCAGCAGACCAGAAGCAACATCGTCCGCTCGGCGGTCGCGGTCAACACGGCCAAGGCCGACCTCATCGGCCTCGAGTACGTGCCGAACGACAACCGCGTGCTCATCGGCCAG
>CAZVOR010000157.1:0-5168 GCA_964628745.1 uncultured Halobacteriales archaeon | reverse complement strand
GCGTCGCGTGCAGCCGCCGGAGGACGACGTCGACGTTGTCGGCGATCGCCTCGGCGGACATGTCCTCCGCGCCGACGCGCGTGTGGAACGTGCGCCGGTCGCGGCTGCGAAGCTGGACGGTGTTCTGCATCCGGTTCACCACCTCGACCACGTCGTCGTCCGGCGACAGCGGCGTCGGCATCTTGCCGCGCGGGCCGAGGACGGTCCCCAGCAGCCGGCCGATGTCCTGCATCAGCGCGGCCTCGGCGACGAAGAAGTCGGTCTCGTCGGCGAGGTCCTTCGCGGCGTCATCGTCGTCGCCGAGGTCCTCCAGGTCGGCCTTGCCGTAGACGTCGTCGGCGACCTCGCCGGCGCGGACCGCCGTCTCGCCGTCCGCGAAGACGACGATGCGGGTCTCCTGGCCGGTGCCGGCGGGGAGGACGACGGACTCGTCGACGCGGTTGGCCGGGTCGTTCAGGTCGAGGTCGCGCAGGTTGATGGCGAGGTCCACCGTCTCGCGGAAGTTGCGAGCCGGGGCCGCCGCCAGGGCGCGTGAGACAGCGTCTTCTAGGTCCTGATCTGCCATCGTTCACCTCCGTAGTACGCCGTGGGGCTCCTACGGGGAAACAGGCGCTCGCCTGTTCGGTTCGTCCGAGGCCCAGGCGCGCCTTAAACCCGTCGAAGCCCCGCTCCGAGCGTCGGCTGGCACGGCCCCGCCCGACGGGCCTCCACCCCGTCTGCCGTCGTTACGCTTCGGCTTCCTCGGCCAACACGTCGTCGTACTCGCCCGCGTCGACGCGCTCGCCGAACGTCCGGGCGTCCTCGCCCTCGATGGTCACGCCCAGCGAGACGCAGGTGCCGGCGACCTCCTTGGCGGCGGTCTTCACGTCGTACGCCAGCAGGTCGGGCAGCTTCTGCTCGGCGATGGTCCGGACCTGCTCGACGGAGAGGTCGGCGACGAAGTCCGACTGCGGTCGGCCGCTGCCGGTCTCGAAGCCGGCCAGGTCCTTGACCAGCGCGGCCGTCGGCGGGACGCCGACCTCGATCTCGAACGCACCGTCGTCCTCGTAGGTGACGGTGACGGGCACCTCGGTGCCGTCGAAGGCGGCGGTCTGGTCGTTGATCGCCGCGACCACCGCCTGCACGTCGACCGGCGTCGGGCCGAGCTCGGGCCCGAGCGGCGGGCCGGGCGTGGCCCCGCCCCCGGGGACGAGGATCTCGATGGTTCCAGCCATGCCCGGGGAAACCGACCGAGCGGTTGTAAGGGTTGTCTTTTGCCGCACGCGGCCCGCACGCCGGCCGTCCTGTCGGTAAGCCGAGCGGAGCGAGGCGAGGTTCGTCGGACGAGCATCGCGAGTCCGACGGCGGCGAGCGAACCGGAGGTTCGCGAACCCCGTCGGGCGGCTCGCCTGACGGTGGCGAGCCGTAGCGCTTTTCGCCGGCGGCGCCGACCGTGCCGTCGATGGGGCTCGAGGAGGAGATCGAGGCGCTCGAGGAGGAGATCCGCGAGACTCCATACAACAAGTCCACGGAGGAGCACGTCGGGCGCCTGAAGGCCAAGCTCGCCGCCAAGAAGGAGCAGCTCGAGACCCGCGAGGGCGGCTCCGGCGGCGGCCCCGGCTACGCCGTCCAGAAGACCGGCGACGCCACGGTGGCGCTGGTGGGCTTCCCGAGCGTCGGGAAGTCGACGCTGCTCAACTCCCTCACGAACGCCGACAGCGAGGTCGGCGACTACGAGTTCACGACGCTCGAGGTCAACCCGGGGATGCTCGAGTACCGCGGGGCGAAGCTCCAGCTGCTCGACGTTCCCGGCCTCATCGAGGGCGCCGCCGGCGGGCGAGGCCGGGGGCGCGAGGTGCTGTCGGTCGTCCGCGCGGCCGACCTCGTGCTGTTCGTCGTCTCGGTCTTCGAGCCCGAGCAGTACGAGGCGCTCGCCCGGGAGCTCTACGAGAACGACGTCCGGCTCGACGCCGACCCGCCGAAGGTCTCGATCTCGCGGACGGGCCGGGGCGGCATCCGCCTCACCACGCCCGGGGACCTGTCGCTGTCCGAGGCGGTCGTCGAGGAGGTCCTCCGCGAGCGGGGCATCGTCAACGCCGACGTCGCCATCCGCGAGGACGTCGACGTCGACCGGCTCATCGACGGCGTGATGGACAACCGGGTCTACCTCCCCTCGGCGGTGGCGGTCAACAAGGTCGACCTGGTCGACGACGCGTACCTCGAGGAGACCGAGGCCGCGCTCGCCGACCTGGGCGTCGACCCGGCGGCGGCCACGTACGTCAGCGCCGAGACGGGCGAGGGGCTCGAGGCGCTCGCGGAGCGGCTCTGGGACGCCCTCGGGCTGGCGCGCGTCTACATGGACAAGCCCGGCCGCGGCATCGACTACGAGGAACCGCTGGTGCTCCGCGAGGGCGACACGGTGGCGGACGCCTGCGAGAAGCTCGGCGGGACCTTCCGCGAGGGGTTCCGGTTCGCCCGCGTGACCGGGCCGAGCGCCAAGCACGACGACCAGCAGGTCGGCCTCGACCACGAGCTGGCCGACGAGGACGTCCTGCGCATCGTGACCCGGCGATGACCCGGTGGGGGCGTCGATGACCCGGCGCCTGGTGGCCGCCCTCGCGGCCGGTGCGCTCCCGTGGACGGCCATCGTCGTCGGCGGTCCCGGCGGCAGCGACGTCGAGTACGTCTTCGCGTGGGGGCTGCTCACGACCGACCCGCTCCACGCCGTCACGCTCCCCGCCTACCTGTTCGAGCACACCGCGGGCCTCCCCGATCGGCTGCTCGCCTGGCCCGTCGCGGCGCTGCTCTACGCGCTGGCCGTCGGGAGCACTGCGGTCGGCGCGGCGGTCGGCCCCGAGGACCGGCGGTTCACCGCGGGGACGTACGCGCTGGCCGGGGCCAGCCTGCTCGCGTTCGCGCTCGGCGTCGCCCGGCGCAACCCGGACGTCGCGGTGGCGGTGCCGGTCGGGACGGCCCTGCTGTGGGCGCTGGCCTGGTGGAGCTGGCGGGGCCCGCGCGACGACGCTCGGCCGGACCTCCGACCGTCGCGCTGACGAGGTCCCCGCCGAGGGCTCCCGGCCCGAGAACGGCCGCGCTAAAACACCTAACACGTCCGAGAGGTAGGGATTCGCCGGGAGCGGCATGCCACCTTTCGACACTATCGGAAACTAAACATCTAGTTTTTACCTGTTCCCGACGTGATGGTTACGTAAGGGCAGAGCCGACCGTCCGAGGGACGTCGTCACGCCCGCATCAAATCATGGCAGCGACTAACTCGTTCGTCCGGTGGTATCGCAACCGAATCGCGGAGCCCTCGACGACCGACGAGGCACTCGGCTACTGGGTGTTCGTCGTCGGCGTGGTCGCGGGGATCCTCGGCGTCTTGTTGTTCCTGGCGGGCCGACCGGCCTCGTCGCTCCGAGAGGTGGGTATCGTCCTGTCGTCTAGCGGGCTCGTGCTCCTGATGGTCGGGCCCATCATCCGGCTGCCGCTACGTCGGCGCGCGACGACGCTCGCCTACGTCGGGGCCGTCATCGCCGGATTGGCCGTCATCTGGTTCGTCGCGGCGTTCCCTGCGAACTGGAGCCCGACCAGTGGCCAGCCCAGCATCGTCGGACTGTACGCGCTCGGCCTAGGCGTCATCGCCGTCGGTGGCGTCTTCGTCCCTGTCCTCACGGCCGGCCCGGAACCCGACCCCGAGACGGCGCGACTCGAGTCGGAGCTCGACGTCCTCGAGGGCTCTCTCGCGGACGCCGAGCTCGACGAGGCTGACCTCGCCGACCAGCTACGGCGGCTCCGGACAAGCCAGGCGAGATTCGAGCTCTATCGGGACCGGGGTGACGAGTGGCGCTGGCGGCTCCGGCACCGAAACGGGCAGGTGATCGCCACCGGCGGCGAGGGGTACACGCAGCGTCACAACGCCCAGAACGGCCTCGAGAGCGTCCGACGGAACGCGCTCGGGGCGACCGTCCTGGTCCACGAGGACGAGGCGGAGCTGCCGGCAGCCGAACCGTTCGAGCCGTTCGCGGCCGTCGATAGCCGAGCGAGCTTCGAGCTCTACGAGGACGCCGGCGGGGAGTTCAGGTGGCGGCTCGTCCACCAGAACGGCAACGTGCTCGCCGACGGTGGGGAGGGGTACGCGACGCGGGACGGTGTCCGGCGGGCGCTCGAGGGGATCCGGACCTACGTCGGGCCGGCCGAGTACCTCCGGGTGGACCCGACCGCCTTCGAGGTGTACCGCGACCGGGCGGGCGAGTGGCGCTGGCGGCTCGTCCACCGGAACGGGAACGTGCTCGCCGATGGCGGGGAGGGGTACGTCCGCCGGAGCGACGCTCACGCAGCCATCGAGCGCATCCGCGAGGACGACGGCGAGCTGACCTACGAGGTCTACGAGGACGCGGCCGGCGAGCACCGCTGGCGGCTGCGTGCGCCGAACGACGAGCTCGTCGCGGACGGCGGCGAGGGGTACGCCTCGCGTTCCGGGGCCGACGACGCGGTCGACCGCGTCCGGTCGTACGCCCCCGAGGCGCACGTCTTGGACGTCGGCCGTGCAGCCTTCGAGCTCTACGAGGACGAGGACGGGGCGTCCCGGTGGCGGCTCCGCCACCGCAACGGCAACGTCCTCGCGGACGGCGGCCAGGGCTACAACGACCGGAGTGCGGCCCGGGACGGCATCGAGAGCGTCAAGCGGAACGCCCCCGGTGCGGAGACCCGGGAGTCGTAGCTCCGCGCCCGCTACCGACGGCGGTCGCCGGTCGAACGCCAGGCTTTTCGCCGGCCTCGCCGTGGCTCCGGGCATGACCCGCGACGGCGTCATCGACCACACGATGATCCGCGTCGAGGACCTCGAGCGCTCGGTGGACTGGTACACCGAGCACCTCGGCTACGAGGAGAAGCGTCGCTCGGGGCACGACTCGTTCACGCTCGCCTTCCTCGGCCCGGAGGACGTCCACGCCGAGGGTGCGGTGCTGGAGCTGACCTACAACCACGACGGCCGGTCGTACGAGCTCGGCGACGCGTGGGGCCACGTCGCCGTCCGCGTCGAGGACGTCCACGACGCCTACTACGAGCTGATGGACGCGGGCGTCGAGGACTACCGCCGGCCGGAGGACAACCCCGGCTACGCGTTCGTCAGGGACCCCGACGGCCACGAGATCGAGATCGTCGAGCGCGACTACGGCGCCCGCTGG
>CAZVOR010000156.1:0-5168 GCA_964628745.1 uncultured Halobacteriales archaeon | reverse complement strand
AGACCGGCGCGTAGAGGTCCGAGACCGCCTTGATGCTCTCGATGACGCCGAACGCCTCGTCCTGCTCGACCGCCTCGCCGGCGTCCGGCAGCTCGACGAACACCACGTCGCCCAGCTCGTCCTGCGCGAAGTCCGAGATGCCCACGCGGGCGGCGTCGCCGTCCGCGCGGACCCACTCGTGCGATTCGAGGTACCGCCGGTCGGCCGGGGTCTCGTAGCTCATCGGTCGGGTAGGAATGGAGTCGCCCGTATCTTGGCTGTTTTGGGGTCGTCCCGGATGACGACCCGCACGTCGGTGCCCGGCTCGGCGTACGCCGTCGGCACGTAGCCCAGCCCGATGGGCTCGCCGAGCGTCGGGCTCACCGTCCCGCTGGTGACGTGCCCGACGGGCTCGCCGCCGGGGTCGGTGATCGGGTAGCCGTGCCGGGGCACGCCGCGCTCGGTCAGCGCGAGGCCGACGAACTGCTCCTCGACGCCGCGCTCGGCGGCCGCGGCCAGCGCGTCGCGGCCGACGAACGCGGTCTCGAGGTCGACGACGAAACCGACGCCGGCCTCGAACGGGTTGCGCGGCTCCTCGACGGGGTCGAAGTCCTGCCCGGAGAGCAGGAAGCCCATCTCCGTCCGGAGCGTGTCGCGGGCGCCCAGGCCGCAGGGCGCACAGTCGAAGGCGGCCCAGACCGCCTCGGCCCCCTCGGCCGGGCAGACGAACTCGAAGCCGTCCTCGCCGGTGTAGCCCGTCCGCGCGGCGTAGGTCTCGACGCCGGCGACGGTGGCCCACGCGGCCTCCAGGTGCCCCAGCTCGGTCACGGCCGGGTCCGCCGCCGCCTCGACCAGCGCGGCGGCGTCGGGGCCCTGCACCGCGGCCATCGCCAGCGAGTCGGTGGCGTTCTCGACGTCGGCGTCGAGGCCCCACGCGTCGCGGTGGCCCGTCCATCGGTCGTGCATCTCGGCGTCGTGGCCCGCGTTGGGGACGACGAGGTACTCGGCGTCGTCGCGCCGGTAGACCATCGTGTCGTCGAGCAGGACGCCGTCCTCGTCGGTGACCGTCGAGTACTGCGCCTCGCCGACGGCGAGCTCGGCGACGGCGTTGGTGGTCAGCCGGTCGGTGAGCTCGCGGGCGTCGGGGCCCGAGACGAGGAGCTCGCCCATGTGGGAGACGTCGAACTTCCCGGCGGCCTCGCGCACGGCGGCGTGCTCGGCGCGGATGGAGTCGAACTCGACCGGCATCTCCCAGCCGCCGAACTCGGTGACCCGCGCCCCGGCCTCCTCGTGGACCGCCCGGAGGGGCGGCGTCCGCAGCGGCATACGGGAAGGGGGACGCCGCCGGACGTAAGGCTTTGGCCCCGGGGCGACCGTCGCCGTCGGGCGGCTGGCAGCCCGCCCGCGGCGGTCGGAGACGGCGTAACCCACGGCCCGACCGCCACGGCTATGGCCCCGCCGGGGCGTTGCCGACCATGCGCCTCCTCCGGCGGTGGCTCGGGCGGGGGCCCCGCGTCGCGCTGCTGGTCGACGGCCCCAACGTCTTCCGCCCGGAGTTCGACGTCGACCTGGCCGACCTCCGCGAGGTCGCCGCGGCCCGCGGCCGGCTGACGGTCGCCCGGTGCTACCTCGACGTCAACGCCTCGCCCGGGCTGGTGCGGGCCGCCGAGGCCCACGGCTTCGAGGTCGTCGTCACCAGCGGCGACGTCGACGTCCGGCTCGGCGTCGACGCCACCGAGCTGGCCTGCGAGCGCGCCGTCGACGTGCTCGCGGTCGCCTCCCGCGACATGGACTTCAAGCCCGCGCTCGAGGCCGCCCGCCGGCACGGCGTGCGGACCGTCGCGGTCGCCCCGGGCAGCTTCGGCCGCTCGGACGCGCTGGCCAACGCCGCCGACGAGGCCGTGACGCTCGGCGAGTAGGCGCGGGGCGTCGCCGCCGGCGGCCCCGGGGTCGGTCCGGCTCGGTCGACGCCCCCGGAACACGCGTCAACAGGGTAATGGTCGTGCCTGTCGGTACTGTCGCGTCATGGGCAGCGCCCAGGAGCGACCCGTCGTCGCCATCACCGGCGCGAACGAGGGGATCGGCTACCACCTGCTGACGGCACTGCTCGGGAACGGCTACCGGGTCGCCGGGCTCGACGTCGACGTGGCGCAGCTCGAGCCGCTCCAGGAGGAGGACCCCGGTCGAGCGCGTTCCTGCGAGTGCGACGTGACGTCGGACGACGACGTCGAGACGGCGGTCGACGGGCTCCTCGACGACTGGGGCCGGCTGGACGTCCTCGTCAACAACGCCGCGGTCTTCAACTTCGCTCCCTTCGAGGAGCAGACGCTCGCCGACGCCCGGCGCGAGTTCGAGGTGAACTACTTCGGGTACGTCCGGACCATCCGGGCCGTCCTGCCGCACATGCGGGCCCGGAACGCGGGCATCGTCCACAACGTGAGCTCCGGCGCCGGGATCGTCGGCCATCCGGGGCTCACCGGGTACGCCGCCACCAAGGGCGCGGTCGAGGCGCTCACCCGCTCGCTGCGGCTGGAGCTGCGCCACGAGAACGTGGCCTGCACCGTGATGCACCCGCCGCTTACGGCCACGCGCGGAGCCGCCGAGCTCGGCTACCCGGCGTCCGTGCTGAGCGACCCCGCGGACGTGGGCCGCAAGCTGGCCGGGAAGATCGAATCGACCGGGCCCGTCGTCGCGGCCGACTGGAAGACGAAGCTGGGGCTGTCGCTCGCCCGCCGGTTCCCGGCCCTCGTCAGGCGGGGCACCGAGCGGTTCGTGTCGGCCGACGCACCGTGAGGCGGCCGCCGGGGCGAGGCGTGTGATTCATCCCGGCCGTGGTCGAACGCCCGCCATGGACGACCAGGGGCCCGTCCTCGACGACCACTGCCACCTCGACGCCGAGCGGGGCCGCGGCCTCGCGGCCGTCGACGAGTTCGCCCGCGCCGGCGGCACGCACCTGCTCGTCTGCAACAAGCCCTCCTGGCAGCTGGGCGTCGAGCCCGATTCCGGAGAGGACTTCCGGCCGGTCTTCGAGGCGACCGTCGAGCTCGTCGCGGCCGCCGACGAGCGGCTGCCCGGCCGGGCCTGGCCCGTGCTCGGCGTCCACCCGGCGCTGGTCAGCCGGCTGGTCGACGACCGGGGGTTCTCGCCCGACGCCGCCGCCGACCTGATGCGCGCGGGGCTCGACGTCGCCGCCGGGTACGCCGCCGACGGCCCCGCGGCGGCCCTGAAGTCCGGCCGGCCGCACTACGAGGTCGACGAGGCGGTCCGGGCCGCCTCGAACGACGTGCTGCGGCACGCGCTCGCGCTGGGCGCCGGGACGGGCGTCGCCGTCCAGCTGCACGCCGAGGCCGGCGGGGAGTTCCCCGAGGTGGCCGACTGGGCCGACGACGCCGGGCTCCCGCCCGAGCGGGTCGTCAAGCACTACGCCGAGGGGCCGCTCGACGGCGTCACGCCGAGTGTCATCGCGCGGAAGGGGCCGCTTGCGGCCGCCGCCGCGTCCGGCGAGCCGTTCATGATGGAGACCGACTACCTCGACGACCCGGACCGGCCGGGCGCGGTGCTCGGCCCGAGGACGGTACCCCGGCGCGTCGCGTGGCTGCGCGAGCGGGGCCACGACGCGGCCGTTCGGCTGGCACACGTCGAGACGCCGGGGCGGGTCTACGGCGTCGACCTCGCGGCGGACTGAGCCGCCCGGGGCGGTTCGCGGCGGACCGAGCCGGCCGGAGCGGCCTCCTCGGGAGCGCGCGTCCGGCCCGCCCGGACCGAGCGGCGGCGGCCATCCCGACGGCGGGACGCGTGGCCACCCGCCACGCGGAAAGAAAGGCCTTTCAGCCAGCCCGGGGTGGTGAGAGTATGAGCGCCCCCGCCGGAGAGTTCTACACCGAAGAGCGCTGGCAGAACTGGCTCGACCGCCTCCGGGACGCCGAGCTGGACCCGGACGACGAGCAGTCCGCCCGCCTGCTGTTGAACCTCCAGGACGACGTGGCCATCGCCGTCGCGAAGATCGTCAACTCCCATGGGGAGGCGCTCGACGACGAGGCGGCGCTCGACGAGCTGGCGACCATCCGCGACATCGTGCTCGGGCCCGTCGACATCGAGGAGGAGGAGACCGCGATGCTCGTCGACGGCGTGCAGACCAGCCTGGTCTGCGTCTTCTACGCCGCCGAGCAGTACGTCGCCGACGGCGTGGCCGAGGAGGGGTCCATCGAGGCGTACCTCCGGCAGGCGGGCGAGGCCGAGGCCGAGGAGGACTTCGACGCGGCGCTCGCGCTGGCCGGCAGCGCCGGCACCCGGGTCATCGACGGCGACGAGCTGGACGTGGGCGTCCTCGACGAGCTCGAGTACGGCCTCGTGACGGAGTGGACCAACGGCCTCGACAGCCTCCGCAGCGCGCTCAGCGACCCCGAGGTCATCGAGGAGTAGCCCCGGCGGCGGGCGCGGTCGCCGCGTCGCGGCCGGGCCGCGCATCCTCTCGTGCCTCGCCAGCCCCCTCCACCCGACCTCGCCATCCCCCCGGCGACCGACCCGCCGATTTCGGCATCCGTCGAACCCACATTCGACACACCCAAGTACCGAGTGCCCGTTGGGCCGGCAATGACGAGCGTGGGCATCGACGGCGTCGCCGTCTGGACGGGCAAGCTCAAGCTCGACCTCCCCGCCACGTTCGCCCCGGCGAAGGCCGAGGCCCCCGAGAAGTACACCGACGGGCTGGGGCTGTTCGAGAGCTCGCTGCCCGACGCCCACGAGGACATCGTGACGATGGGCGCGAACGCCGCCTACCGGCTGATGGACCGCAAGGGCCTCGCGCCCGACGACATCGGCCGCATCGACGTGGCCACCGAGTCCGCGTTCGACAACTCCAAGCCCGTCTCGACGTACATCGCGGGCTGCCTCGAGCAGGTGTTCGACGGCGACTTCCACCACGCCAACAAGGGCGAGCGCAAGTTCGCGTGCATCTCCGGCACCCAGAGCCTCGACGACGCCTACAACTGGATCCGCGCGGGCCGGAACCGCGGCCGGTCGGCGCTCGTCGTCGCGACCGACACGGCGCTGTACGCCCGGGGCGACCCCGGCGAGGCGACCCAGGGCGCCGGCGCCGTGGCGATGCTCGTCGGGGAGGACCCGTGCCTGGTCGAGCTCTCGGTCGAGCAGGGCTACGGCAGCGCGGACGAGACGGACTTCCTCAAGCC
>CAZVOR010000155.1:0-5190 GCA_964628745.1 uncultured Halobacteriales archaeon | reverse complement strand
TGTCACGACGCCGAGACCGGGGCGCTGACGGCCGTCATCGACACGGACGCGCCCGAGGCCCGCGAGTGGGCCATCGCCACCTTCGAGCGCGTCCGCCGGGAGGCCGAGCCGGTCGGGCCGCAGGCGTTCGAGACGCTCGTCCCGTCCGACCTGCTCCCGTAGGGCGCGTCGGCGACCGGCGTGCGTTCGTTCGCCGACCGCGTTGGCCCGGATAGCACGGGCCGCATCGGACCGTCGTGGTGATTCCGCGTGACGGGGCCTGCTTGCGCTCCGACGCGGGACCGACGCCGCGTTTCACGGCGTGAAATTTTTCACAGGATATTTACACGTGGTCGGCCGGCGTACCGGGATTCGAGGTATCATGGCCGAGCAAGCAGCGGTACAGGCGGCGTGGACCGAGATAGCCCCGGGGTACGACGAGCACGTGACGCCCTCGAACATGACGCTGGCGGAGAGCGCCCTCGAGCGGGCCGGGCTCCGCGGCGACATGCGGGTGCTGGACGTCGCGGCCGGCAGCGGCGCCCTGAGCGTCCCCGCGGCTCGCGCGGGGGCGCGGGTGCTGGCGACGGACCTCTCGCCCGCCATGGTCGAACGGATCGAAGCGCGCGCCCGCGAGGCGGGGTTCGCGAACCTGGAGGCCCGCGTCATGGACGGCCAGGCGCTCGACCTCGAGGACGACACCTTCGACGTCGCCGCGTCGCAGTTCGGCGTCATGCTGTTCCCCGACCTGCCGCGGGGGCTGCGCGAGATGGCGCGCGTGACCAGACCCGGCGGCCGCGTGTTGCTGGTCACGATGGGCCCGCCCCCGGAGGTCGAGTTCCTCGGGTTCTTCGTCGGCGCCGTGAAGGCCGCGGTCCCCGACTTCGAGGGCCTCCCGATGGACCCGCCGCCGCTACCCTTCCAGGTGTCGGACCCCGGGACGCTGCGCGAGCGGCTGGCCGAGGCCGGCCTGTCCGACGTCCGCGTCGAGACGGCGAACCACCGCCTGGAGTTCGAGTCCGGCGCGGGGCTGTGGGACTGGGTGACCTCGAGCAATCCGATCGGGGCGGGCATGGTCGCCGACCTGTCGGCGGCGCAGGAAGCAGCGGCCCGGGCGGCGCTCGACGAGAAGCTGCGCGAGCACGCCGGGGGGAGCGGCCCCGCCGTGTTGAACAACACCGTGAACATCGGCATCGGGACGAAAGGAGTCCCGAACCCGAGGTGACGCCGATGGCCCCGCGGGAGCCCGAACCATCCGGCGCCCGGGAGCGGTTGCTGGCCACCCTCCCCGTCACGGAGCGACGGCTGCAGCTGGCCGGCATCTCGACCGCCGTGCTGGAGGGCGGCGACGGCCCGCCGATGGTCCTGCTGCACGGCCCCGGCGAGTCCGCGCTCTGGTGGATGCGGGTCGTCCCGGAGCTGACGAGGACCCATCGCGTGGTCGTCCCCGACCTGCCCGGCCACGGCGCCTCGCGGGTGACCGACGGCGCGCTCGACGCCGACGCCGTGCTCGCGTGGCTCGACGAGCTCATCGAGCGGACCTGCCGGGCGCCGCCGACGCTGGTCGGCCATCTGCTCGGCGGCAGCATCGCGGCCCGCTTCGCCGCCGACCGGGGCCACCGACTCGAACGGCTCGTGCTCGTGGACGCGCTGGGCCTGGGCCGGTTCCGCCCGTCCCTCCGGTTCGCGTTCGGCCTGCTCCGCTTCCTCGTGCGACCGACCGAGCGCTCGTACCGCCGCTTCCTCGACCAGTGCCTGTGCGACCGGGACGGCCTGATCGAGCAGCTGGGGGACGACTGGGAGCCGTTCCTGGCGTACCACCTCGAACGCTCGCGCGACTCGAGCGTGAAGGCCGCCATGCGGACGTTGATGAAGGAGTTGGGGCTGCCGCGGATCCCGCCGGCGGAACTCGAACGGATCGCGGTGCCGACGACCCTGATCTGGGGGCGGGACGACCGCGCCATCCGGCTGGGAATCGCCGAGGCCGCGAGCGCCCGCTACGGGTGGCCGCTCTCCGTGATCGACGACGCCGCTGACGATCCGAAGCTCGAGCGGCCCGACGCGTTCCTGGACGCGCTGTACGAGGGGCTCGGCGGCCGTCCGACGGCCGGGAGGCCAGTACCGTCACGATGAACGCGTTCTACCGGGTCGCGTATCGCGTCGGCTTCCACCCGTGGGAGGATGCCGAAGCGCATCCCCCATTCGTCGAGACGATCACCCGGCTGTTCGAGGACGAAGAGCGCGGGCGGGACCCGCCCTACGGGCGCGCCCTCGACGTCGGCACCGGCAGCGGCATCTGGGGGATCGAACTGGCGAAGCGAGGGTGGCAGGTCACGGGTGTCGACATCGTCGAGTCGGTCCTGCAGCGGGCTCGGGAGCGGGTCGAGCAGGCGGGTGTCGAGGTGGACCTCGTCCACGGCGACGTGACGGACCTTCGCGGAGGTGGGGTCGACGATGAGTTCGCGCTGGTGCTCGACACGGGGACCTTCCACGGGTTGCCCCGCGAGCACCGCGAGGCGATGGGCCGTGAGGTCGACGCGGTCGCTGCGCCCGACGCGACGGTGCTCCTTCTCGCCTGGGAGCCAAAGCGCAGAGGGCCGCTCCCACGCGGGGTGAGCCCCGACGAGATCCAGGCAGCCTTCCCCGGCTGGACGGTGACCGACGTGGGGCCGACGCATTTCGAGGCCCCCAAACCGGTCGAGCTGCTGTTGACGCCCAACGAGCGCTGGTACCGGCTCCGGCGCGACTGACGCGTCCGCCGGACCACCGAGCGGTCGATTCCGCGCCTGCGGGGGATGCGGAGCAGGGCTCCGGCGGCCGGTGCCGGCGTCGACCGGCCTGGCCCGCCCTACCTCGAGGCGGCGTCGGGGGTGAACCGGAAGACGTACAGGCCGGTCACCATGTCGCTGACGACGGTGAGGTCCCGCTCGTCGGCGTAGTCGACGCCCCACGCCATCGGCGCCGAGCCGATGAACCCGAGCGTCTCGCCGGCCTCGTCCTCGCGGTCGTCGGTGCGGTACTGGTCGGTGGGCGTCGGGTCGGTCGGGTCGCTGATGTCGTAGGAGACGGCGCCCTCGTGGTAGTCGCCGCTGACGAGCAGCGTGGTGGCGCCCTTCGACACGACGTCGAAGTTGTGGCCCGTCCAGTCGAAGAGTTCCACGGGGATATCGTCCATCAGCTCCGCGTTCGGCGAGTACGTGAACCCGATGTGCACCGGGTCGCTCGGCGAGCCGGTGCCCCAGCCGATGTCGAAGACGTGCTTGCCGCCGGGGACGCCGACCCCGATCTCGTCGCCGACGATGGCGAGCTCGCGCTCGGGGTCGTAGTTCGCGTAGTGGCAGTTGCTGAACCCCGGCTCGCCGTTCTCGAGCTTCTCCTCCGTGTAGTCCTCGAGCGGCGCGTAGTCGACCCGCCCGGCCTCGACGGGGTCGAACGGGTCAGAGACGTCGAGGATCTGGTAGCCGTCGAAGTGCTCGTCCTGGTCGCCGATGAACGCGAGGTGGGCGAGCTCGCGGTCCGGGTCGACGACGACGTCGTGGAGGTCGGCGGCCTCGTAGTCGGGGTCGTCCTGCCCGACGCCCGCGAACCCGACGTGCACGGGGGCCGCCGGGTCGGAGACGTCCCAGACGCTCATGCCGGCCGGGGCGTCGTGCTCGTTCGCCGTGTACAGCACCGGCGCCTCCGGGTGGGCGTCCATGTTGTGGGTCGGCCCCGCGTCCAGGTGCGCGACGATGGCCGGCTCCTCGGGCGTGCCCGCGTCGAACCCGTAGTCGATGACCTCGACGCCGGTGTTGGGCCCCTCCAGCGACCGGTAGTACAGCCCGTCGCGGGGGTCGAACTTCACGTCGGCGTGGCGCGTCGCGAAGCTGGGCGAGTCGACCCGGTGGACCTCGGTCGGGTTCCGCGGGTTGCGGATGTCGACGAGGAAGGTGCCGAGCTCGCCCTGGTACGTGCCGACGACGGCGTACCGGCCGTCCGAGCGGATCGACTCCTCGGCGAAGTGCGGCCCGACGTCGGCGCCTCCGCTCGGCTCCAGTATCGTCTGGCCCAGCTTCCGCACGGACCCCTTCTTCGGCTTCCCGCCGGATTCCGCGCCGGCCGTGCCGGCGGTGCCGAGCACGGCTCCCGTGCCGAGGGCCGTCCCGAGCAGTTTGAGTACGGTGCGTCGTCGGCTGTTCGATACCCCGACGCTGCGGTCGTTCGATGGTTCGTTCGCTGTCATGGTTGTGGCTTTCGCTCCTGTCGGCTCCCCTGGCTGGCGCGCTGCAGCCGCGCCGCGCGCGACTTCCCGCGCCGTCGCGCTGCCGCTCCTCCAGCCGGCTTCCCCTCCGTGCGCGGCTTACCAGATAAACAGCTTTAGTATGCAGTCTATAACTGGGAAGTAAGGAGTCTGTAACCGGCGCCCAGTCGGAACCGAAAGCGTTCGAGGCGGATCATCTCGTCGATTCCAGGTACCAGAACAGGACGAGGCCGACCACGCCGATCGCGCCGAAGTGGAGCGCCACCCGATACAGGTATCCTGCGAACGTCAGCTCCTGGCCGTGGCCGACGTGCAGGACGGATGCGAGTTCCGCGACCATCGAAGGCGTCGGGTGGCCGGCTACGACGATCGGACGCCCCCGTACGACAGGACGGCGCCGACGACGAAGACGACCGTCGCCAGGTAGATGGGGCCGAGGTGCGTCAGCCAGTCGTGGGCGAACGCGTCCCCGGTCCAGTGCATCGGCAGCGCGAGCGCCAGGCCGACCACGGCCGCCACGATGGCCGTCGCCCACGCCCACGTGAGCCGCTGGCGCACCCCGTACCACGAGAGGGCCGCCACGGCGATGCCGGTCGAGATGATGAACGCGGCGGTGGCGACGTGCAGGTGGCTGATGTAGTAGGCGACGGTCGGGTTCAGGTCCCCGGGCGCCAGCCCGTCGAGGTGGCTCACCCCGAGCTCGAACCCGCCGCCCACGAAGTTCAACACCAGGAAGACGACGCCGTAGCCGACGAACGCGACCCCGGCGAGGGCCATCAGCAGCGAGCCGTTCCTGAGCCCGGCTCCCGGCTCGACCGGCTCGCCACGTCGGTCGGCGACGGCTCCATCCGTCGCCATGATCACCGCCTCCGGGCGCTGAGGGAGATGCTCTTGACGCCGTACTTCTGGCAGGCGTTCGCCGCCTGGTCCGAGATGAACTCGTACTGGGTGTTCTCCCGGACGTCCGTCAC
>CAZVOR010000154.1:0-5194 GCA_964628745.1 uncultured Halobacteriales archaeon | reverse complement strand
CTCGAGCGGCCGGACGGCGACCGCGTCTGGGCGGCCATCAGCATCGCCCCCATCGAGAGCCGGCGGGGCGACGTCCAGAAGGCGGTCGTCATCGCGACCGACATCTCCGACCGCAAGGAGCGCGAGCGGCGCCTGCGAGAGAGCGAGGCCCGCCTCCGGCAGATCGCGGAGAACATCAACAGCGCCATCTGGATGGCCGACGCGGACATGAGCGAGGTCCTCTACATCAACCCCGCGTACGAGGACATCACGGGCCGGTCGCGGGACTCCGTCTTCGGCAACCTGATGAACCACGTCGACGCCGTCCACCCCCAGGACCAGCGGCGCGTCGAGAACGCGGTCAATCAGGTGACGCGGAACCCGCGGGGCAACGACGCCTCGCTCCGGTTCCAGGAGAAGTACCGCATCGTCCGGCCCGACGGCTCGACCCGGTGGGTCAACAGCTTCGCGTTCCCGCTGCGCGACGAGAACGGCCAGGTGTACCGGTTCGTCGGCGTCATCGACGACATCACCGAGGTGAAGGTCCAGCAGCTCGAGCTGGGCCGGCACCGCGACGAGCTCGAGACGCTCAACCAGATCAACACCGTCATCCGGCGGGTCAACCAGGGGCTCGTCCAGGCGACGAACCGCGAGGAGATAGAGCAGACCGTCTGCAAGACGCTGACCGACTCGAAGCTGTACTACGCCGCGTGGACCGGCGAGGCGGACGGCGGCGTCCGCGGCATCGAGCCGAAGAGCGGGACGGGCGTCAGCGCCGACGCCCTCGAGACCAGGTTCGCCATCGACGACGTCGATCCGATCGCGACGGCCGTCGAGTCGGGCGACATCCAGATCATCCGCGACGTCGACGACCTGCCGGCCGGCCTGGCCGTCGGCAGCCCCGGCGGGGCGGGCGTCCGCGACAGCGGCCAGCCGTTCGCCGCCGTCATCCCCCTCGTCTACAAGGAGACCGTCTACGACGTGCTGGTCGCGTACTCCTCCCGCGCGAACGCGTTCAGCGCCCGGGAGCAGGCCGTGCTGCTCGAGCTCGGCAAGACCATCGGGCTGGCCATCAACGCGGTCGAGCGCAAGAAGGCGCTTCTGACCGACGCGGTCGAGGAGCTCCAGTTCGACATCCGGGACCGCGAGCTGTTCTGCGTCCGGGCGTCGGGCGAGACCGGCGCCGAGTTCGAGATGGAGGGCATCACCTCGCAGTCCGACGGCTCGTACCTGCAGTACTACACGGTCACGGGGGCCGCCCCGGAGGAGGTCCTCGAGTTCGCCGACGGGGACCCGTACGTCGAGCGGATCCGGGTCGTCAACGAACACGAGGACGCGTTCCTCGCCGAGCTGGTCGTCACCAGCTCCTCGCTGGCCTCCACGCTCGCCGAGTACGGGGCCTCCGTGCGGACGGCCTCGTTCGCCGACGGCAGCGGCACCATCACCGCGGACATGCCGCAGACGACCGACATCCGGACCGCCGTCGACGCGATCAAATCGACGTTCGCCGACTCCGAGCTCGTCAGCAAGCGCAAGCGCGAGCGGTCGCTGCAGACCCGCCGGGAGTTCCAGGCGGCGCTCGAGGAGGCGCTCACGGACCGCCAGCGGTCCACCCTGACGGCCGCGTACTACGCCGGCTTCTTCGAGTGGCCGCGCGACAGC
Organism: uncultured Halobacteriales archaeon; assembly: GCA_964628745.1. GTDB lineage: Archaea > Halobacteriota > Halobacteria > Halobacteriales > Hikarchaeaceae > CAZVOR01. The sequence continues at coordinate 3,553 of CAZVOR010000154.1, read as the reverse complement.
TCCGGGGAGGACGTGGCCGATTCGCTCGCCGTCTCGCCGGCGACGTTCCACCAGCACCTCCGCGCTGGCGAGCAGAAGCTCGTGAAGACGCTGGTCGAGGAGGTCCAGGTCGCGTAGCCCGCCCCGTCGCCCCCCGTCGGGCGACGGCCGGCGGGCCGCCGACCGGGGATTCGGCGTCCGCGTCCAAACGATTTGGGCGCTCGCCGCGGGGCCCAACGTGGACGATTCGGCGCCGTCGCCGTACCAAATCGACGCGACGTCATCCCCACGTCTGACCGCCGTCGCTCCCCGCACCCGACCGACCACGTCCCCCTCGCTGGGGCCCGATGCGGCCGTTAGCGGCCCTCGCGGTCGCTGCCTGGCGGTCGTCGCGCGGACGTGGGCCGGCTCCCGGCGCCGAACGGCCGGTCCTCGATTCGGGTCGTGCCGTCCCGCCCGGCGACGGCAGCGTCGCCGCGCGTACCCCGCGTTCAACGTGTGTAGGTGGTCGCCGTCCGAGCGGGCGCCGGACGCGGCGACGGGTCCGGGCGAGCCCCGTCGCGGTCGCGCGCGGCCCCGAACGCCGAACCGCCGGATTTCCCCCCGGAGACGGTCTCAGCGCCCAGATATGGCCGTCGAGCGCCGAGCGACCGGCCGAGGCGCCGGCGCTAAAGCCATTAGGACGTCAAACTTAGACCCTGGCCGTCCTCGTTACAGGTGACGATGATCGATGCGACGCCACCCGCGAACGGGACGGACGTAGACGCACTGTTCAGGGCGCTCTCCGACGAGCGTCGTCGCATCATCCTCGCACAGCTGCTGGAGCAGCGGTCCCCGGTACCGGTCGAGGAGCTGGTCGACAGCGTCGTCGCGACGGAGGCGAACGGTCACGTCCCGCCCGACGTCCACCGGGACGAGGTCCGGCTGAGCCTCAAGCACAACCACCTGCCGAAGCTCGACGCCTCGGACCTCGTCGAGCTGGACGAGGACGACGGCCTCATCGCCGCGACGTCGGGCGCGTTCGCCGCCGGACCGTTCCTGGAGCTGGCGGGGGAGTCGGCCGTCGGGGGCGGTCCGGCGGACGCGTAGGCGGCCGTCGCGGACCGGCTCCAGCCGTCCGCTCCCGGAACCCCACCGGCGCACCGCCTCGACCCGTCCTGCGGCCGGCTTCGTCGCCCGGCGTCCCGAAGGTTATACCCTGTCTCCGACAGTAGCCGGCCAGCGGAGGCGAGCCCGATGCCCGACGCCCGGTCCCACTACAACGAGTTCCGGTCGACGCTCGCGGGAGTGACCGTTCACGGCCGCGCCCACCCGCTCAGCGCGTGGTTCGTCCTCGCGCTCCGGCTGGTCATCGGCTTCGCGTTCCTCTACTCCGGCGCCGAGAAGGTCATCGGCGGCTTCGACGCCCGGGGCTACCTCCTGAACGTCGCCGCGACCAACGGCAACCCCCTCGAGGGGCTGTTCCTGTGGATGGGGCAGACGCCGTGGTTCGTCGACCTCGTCAACGTCGCCGTGCCCTGGGGCGAGCTCGCCATCGGCCTCGGCATCATGGTCGGCCTGCTGACCCGCCTGGCGGCGTTCTTCGGCGCCCTGATGATGCTGCTGTTCTACTTCGGCAACTGGGACATGGCCCACGGGCCCATCAACAGCGACTTCACCTACCTGCTGGTGTTCCTCTCGGTCGCCGCGTTCGGCGCGGGCCGCATCCTCGGGCTCGACGCCTACGTCGAGCGGTACGAGGTCGACGGCCGGCCCCTCGTCGAGCGCTACCCGCTGCTCGAGTACGTCCTCGGCTGACCGGCGGGCGAGCGGCCGCGGGCGTCGACGCGCGGTGCCGGGCCGTGCCGTCCATCCGCGGCGCGCCGGCCCGTCAGTCCGCCGGGCGCGGGCGCCCGGGCGGCGAGACGCCCGGCAGCGACGGGAGGTCGAGGTCCACCCGGCGGAGGAACTGCGCGTTGACCGCGACGATGACCGTCGAAAGCGACATCAGCAGCGCCCCCACCGCCGGCGACAGCAGGACGCCGACCGGGGCCAGCACCCCGGCGGCCAGCGGGATGGCGAAGACGTTGTAGCCGGCGGCCCACACCAGGTTCTCCTGCATCTTGCGGTAGCTCGCCCGGCTGAGCGTGACGAGCCGGACGACGTCGAGCGGGTTGTTCCGGACCAGGACGATGTCCGCCGACTGGACGGCGACGTCCGTCCCCGAGCCGATGGCGATGCCGATGTCCGCCCGCGCCAGCGCCGGGGCGTCGTTGACGCCGTCGCCGACCATCGCCACGAGCTTCCCCTGGTCCTGCAGCTCCCGCACCTTCCCGTCCTTGTCCTCGGGCAGCACCTCGGCGAACACCGTGTCGATGCCGAGCTCGTCGGCGACGGCGCGGGCGACGTCCCCGGAGTCGCCGGTCAGCATCGCCACCTCGACGCCGAGCTCGTGCAGCGCGTCGACGACCCGGTAGCTCTCCTCGCGGACCACGTCGGCCAGCGCGAACGCGGCCAGCAGCTCGCCGTCGCGAACGAGGTAGACGACCGTCCGCGCGTTCTCGCCGGCCCGCTCGGCGAACGACTCAAGCTCGGCCGGGACCGCGCGCTCGAGGGCCCCGAGCAGGTTCGGCCCGCCGACGTGGACGGTCCGCCCGTCGACGGTCGCCCGGACGCCGCGGCCCTTCATCGCCTCGAAGCCGGTCGCCTCGCGCCGCGCGACGCCGCGCTCGTCGGCCGCCTCGCGGATGGCCTCGGCGATCATGTGCTCGGAGTCGGCCTCGGCCGCCGCGGCGAGCGCGAGCGCCTCCGCCTCGGAGACGCCCTCGACGGTCGCGACGTCGACCACCCCCTGCTCGCCCTCGGTGAGCGTGCCCGTCTTGTCGAAGACGACGACGTCGAGCTCGCGGGCCCGCTCCATCGCGATGCGGTCGCGGACGAGCATGCCGTTTCTGGCCGCCAGCGACGTGTTGATGGCGACGACGAGCGGGACCGCGAGCCCCAGCGCGTGCGGGCAGGCGATGACCAGCACCGTGACGACGCGCTCGACGACCGCTGCGTCGAACGACGTCGCGACCGTCCACGCGACGGCGGTGACGGCGGCCGAGGCGACCGCCACGTAGAACAGCCAGCCCGCCGCCCGGTCGGCGAGCACCTGCGTGCGCGACTGGCTCCGCTGGGCCTCCTCGACCAGCCGCATGATGCCCGCCAGCGTCGTCTCCTCGCCCGTCGCGGCGATCCGCACCCGGAGGCTGCCGTCGCCGTTGACCGTGCCGGCGATGACCTCGTCGCCGGGCGCCTTGGCGACCGGCTTCGACTCGCCGGTGATCATCGCCTCGTCGACGTCGGAGTCGCCGGCCTCGACGACGCCGTCGGCGGGGACGTTCGCGCCGGGCCGGACCAGGACGAGGTCGCCCGCCTCGAGCTCGCTCACCCGCACCTCCTCGACGTCGCCGTCGTCCGCGACGCGCTCGGCCGTGTCCGGGACGAGCTTCGCGAGCTCGTCGAGCGCGCTCGACGCGCGGCGGACGCTCCGCATCTCGATCCAGTGACCCAGCAGCATGACGTCGATGAGCGTCACCAGCTCCCAGAAGAA
>CAZVOR010000153.1:0-5199 GCA_964628745.1 uncultured Halobacteriales archaeon | reverse complement strand
CTCCCGCTCGAGGACGTGGACGGCCACGCCGCCGCCGCTGCCGCCGACGTTGTGCACCAGCCCGTACCGGGGCGCGTCGACCTGGACGTGGGCCTCGCCCCGCAGCTGGCGGACCGCCTCGACGACCTGGCCCGCGCCGGTCGCGCCGATGGGGTGGCCCTTCGACTTCAGCCCGCCGCTGGCGTTGACCGGCAGCTCGCCGTCCGGTTCGGTGACGCCGTCGCGGAGCAGCCGACCGGACTCGCCCGGCTCGCAGAAGCCGAGGTCCTCGTAGGCGAGCAGCTCCGCGACGGCGAAGCAGTCGTGGACCTCGGCGAAGTCGAGGTCGTCGGGGCCGACGCCCGCCTCGGTGTAGGCTCGCTCGGCGGCGCGCTCGCTCGCCGGGATGCTCGCAAGCGAGTCGCGCTGGAACAGCCCGACGCGGTCACTGGCCGCGCCCGAGCCGGCCACGCGGACGCGAACGTCGGCCAGCTCGTCGACGACGCCCTCCCCGGCGACGAGCACGGCCGCGGCGCCGTCCGTCGTCGGGCAGCAGTGATAGAGGTTCAGGGGGTCCGCGACGACCGGCGCGTCCATCGCCTCCTCGAGCGTGCAGGCGAAGCCGAGGTGCGCGTCGGGGTTCTCCGCGCCGTTGGCGTGGTTCTTCACCGCCACGCGCGCGAGGTCCTCCGCGGTCGTCCCGTACGTGGCCATGTGGGCGCTGGCCATCTGCGCGTAGACGCCGGCGAACGTCGTGCCGGCGAGCCGCTCCCACGCCGTCTCGCCGCTGACGCCGAGCCACCACCGGGTCCGGTCGGCGCCCGTGTCGGTCATCTGCTCGTAGCCGCCGGCCAGCGCGACGTCGACCTCCCCGGACCGGACGGCTCGTACCGCGTCCCGGAACGCGTAGCCGCCGCTGGCGCAGGCGTTCTCGACCCGGGTCGTCGGCACGCCGGACAGGCCCACGTGCTCCGTGACGGCCGGCCCCGACAGGCCGATCTGCCGGCCGCCGACGCCGAGCGTCCCGAGGTGGGCCGACCCGATGCGACCCGGGTCGAGCTCGCCGTCGACGCTGTCGAGCGCGCGCTCGAACGCCGTCTCGAACAGCGAGAGGTAGGTCTCCCCGGGGAACGAGCCGAACGGCGACTGGCCCGCCCCGACGACGTAGGCGTCCGCCATGGGCGGACCTGGGTGGGCGGGCACTAAACGGTTCGCTCGGTGGCCGACGGCGGGCGGCCGATACCGCCCAGCCGGCGCGACCGACGCGGCGTCGCTCGTCGGTACAGCTATCGGTCGGGCCGACGTGGTACCGGCGGTGTCGACGCTGCGCTCGCCGCGAGGCACGCTCGACATCGAAAGGAGAAGCTGGGATGTCCGACACTATCGTCTACGTGGACCGTTCGACGGTGCGGGAGGGCAAGCAGGACGAGCTCGAGACGGCGATCGGCGAGCTGGTGGAGTTCATCGAGGCCAACGTGCCGCGGATGCTCGCCTACGACGTCTACTTCAGCCCCGATGGCGGGCGGATGACCGTGATGCACGTGCACGCCGATTCGGCGTCGCTGGCGGAGCACATGCGGGTCGCGGGCCCGGAGTTCCCCCGGTTCGGGGAGCTCATCGAGCTCGAGGCCATCGAGGTGTACGGTCGTCCGAACGAGGAGCTCGTCGACCGGCTCCGGGCGAAGGCGTCGGAGCTGGGGACGGGAACGGTGTCGATACACGAGCGCCACCGGGGATTCAGTCGGTTCGGGGGCAGCTGAGCCCGGGACGCGTCGGGGGCCGTGCGGCCCCGTCGGCTCACTCGAGCCGCCACTCGGGCACGCGGTCCTCGAGGAACGCGTCGATGCCCTCGTCCTTCTCCCCCGTCGCGAACAGCTCGACGAACAGCTCGCGCTCGCGGTCGAGCCCGGCGGACAGCGGCCGCTCCGCGGCGAGGCGGACCGCCCGCTTGGCGTACGCCAGCGCGACCGGGCTGTGGGCGGCCATCGACCCGGCGAGGCCGTAGACCCGGTCGTCGAGCTCGTCGGCGGGGACGGCGTCGGTGACCAGCCCCAGCCGGGCGGCCTCGGCCCCGTCGACCAGCTCGCCCGACAGCACCAGCTCCATGGCCCGGTCCTCGCCGACCAGCCGGGGCAGCCGCTGGGTCGCGCCGCCGCCGGGCAGCAACCCCAGGGAGATCTCCGGCTGGCCGAACTTCGCGTCCGCCCGGGCCACGCGCACGTCGCAGGCGAGCGCCAGCTCGCAGCCGCCCCCGAGCGCGTGCCCGTTCAGTCGAGCGATGACCGGCTGGCGGAGCTCGGCCACGGTCTCGTACACACGCGGCGGCCGCATGTGCGACCGCTGGGTCCCGGCGTCCCGCTCGCGCAGCTCGTCGACGTCCGCCCCGGCGACGAACGCGCGGGCCTCGTCCGAGCCGGTGAGCACCACGACCCGGGCGTCCGAGGCCTCGACGGCCCCCAGCACCGCGACGAGCTCCCGGCGGACCTGCTCGGACAGCGCGTTGCGCTTTTCCGGTCGGTCGATGACGACCGTCGTGACCCCCGCCACGCGGTCGTCCACCCGGACGTCGACGAGCTCGCTTTCGGCGGCGACGGCCGCCAGGTCCCGGGGCGAGTCGTCGCCGGTCACGCGCCCTCACCGTCCGGCACGCCGACGCTCATCCGTCCGCGCCCCCGGTCTCGTCGACGACCTCGCCGTCCTCCCAGACGTAGAACCCCTCGCCGGCCTTCCGGCCGAGCTTGCCCGCGCGGACCTTCCGCCGGAGCACGGGCGGCGGCCGGAACCGCTCGCCCAGCTCGTCCGTGAGGTGCTCGAGGACGTCGAGCCGGACGTCGAGGCCGACCACGTCGCCGAGCTCGATGGGCCCCATGGGATGGTTGTACCCGAGCTCCATCGCCCGGTCGATGTCGCGGGGGCTCGCGACCCCCTCCTGGACCATCCGCATCGCCTCGACGCCCAGCGCGACGCCGAGCCGGGAGGTGGCGAATCCCGGCGAGTCGGCGACGACGACGGCCGTCTTGCCGAGGCCGTCGACGAACGCCTCGGCGGCCTCGCGGGTCGCGTCGTCGGTGCGCTCGCCGACGACGACCTCGACCAGCGCCATCAGGTGGACGGGGTTGAAGAAGTGCAGCCCGAGGAAGCGCCCGGGCGCCTCGAGCGCCGACGCGATGGCCGTCACCGACAGCGCCGAGGTGTTCGTGGCCAGCAGCGCGTCGTCCGGCGCGTGGGCCTCGACCTCGGCGAACACCTCGCGCTTCAGCCCGAGCTCCTCCGGGACCGCCTCGACGACGAGGTCCGCGTCGCCGACCGCCGACGCGAGGTCGGTGGTCGTCTCGATGCGCTCGAGCGCCGCGTCGCGCTCCTCGGGCGCGACCTTCCCGCGCTCGACGCCGCCCTCGAGGTTCCGTCGGATCCCCTCGACGCCGTCCTCGACGAGCTCCGGCTCGACGTCCCGGAGGGTCACGTCGTGGCCCGCCGTGGCGCTGACCTGGGCGATGCCGTGGCCCATGGTGCCCGCGCCGAGTACGCTGACGTGCATCTCGTCGGACCCGACGGCGAGCGCCGCCTAAAGCGTGGCCCATCCGGGGCGGCCAGCTATTTGACCCTCGTGGCCCTCGCGGGAGCATGGCCCACACCCTCGTCGCGCTCCGCGCCATCGACCGCGTCGCCGGGACGTTCGCCGACCTCGACGTCCGCGAGGTCCCGAAGGGACGCTACTCCGAGGCCGAACTCGCCGAGCACGTCGAGGGCGCCGACGCGCTGTTCGTCCACTCCGAGAACGACTACACCGCAGCCGTCTTCGACGCCGCCCCCGACCTCGCGGTCCTCGCCAAGCCGGGCTCCGGGCTGGACAACGTCGACCTCGAGGCGGCCACCGACCGCGGCGTCGCGGTGCTCCACACCCCCGGGATGAACGCCGTCGCCGTCGCGGAGTTCGCCGTGGGAGCCATCGTCGCGGCGGCGCGTCGAATCCGGCCCGCCGCCGACCACCTGGCGGCCGGCGGCTGGCGCTCGCCGGACTGGTGGGGCAAGGAGCTCCGCGGCGAGACCGTCGGCCTGGTGGGGCTCGGCGCGGCCGGCGGGGAGACGGCCCGGCGGCTCGCGGGCTGGGACCTCGACCTGCTCGGCCACGACCCGTACGTCGACGCCGATAGGGCCGACGAACTGGGCGTCGAACTCGTCGACCGCCGGGCGCTGTTCGAGCGCTCGCGGATCGTCTCGCTGCACGTCCGGCTGACCGAGGAGACCCGCGGCCTGGTGGGCGAGGCCGAGCTGGCGGCGCTCGGCCCGGACGGCTACCTCGTGAACACGGCCCGTGGCGCCGTCGTCGACGAGGCCGCCCTGCTGGCGGCGCTCGACCGGGGGACCGTCGCGGGCGCGGCGCTCGACGTCTTCGCCGAGGAGCCGCCGTCGCCGGACCACCCGCTGCTCGACCGCGACGACGTGCTGGCGACACCCCACCTCGCCGGGGCGACGGAGGCCGCCCGGGTGGGGATGCTCCGGACCGCGGCCGAGGGCGTCGTCTCGTGGCTCGCCGGCGACGGCCCCGGCGAGGCCACGCTGGCGAACCCCGGCGTGGTCGGGTGACCCGCCGCCGCGCGAGCTGTGGTCCCGACCCGGCGAACCTTTAGGTCGCTCCCCCGGCGAGCCACGGACATGGCCAACGAGGACGCGGGCACCGACGAACCGGGCGACCGGCGGCTGGTCGCGGGGTGGCAGGGCCGGTACTTCGAGGACTTCGCGGTCGGCGACGTCTACAAGCACCCGTTCGGGCGCACCGTCACGGAGACCGACGACGTCTGGCTCACCAACGTGACGATGAACCTCAACCCGATGCACTTCAACGAGGCGTACGCCGCGGGGACGGAGTTCGGCGAGCGGCTGGTCAACGGCCTCGTGGTCATCGCGATGGCGGTCGGGATGAGCGTCATCGACGTCTCGATGAACGCCACGGCGAACCTCGGCTACGACGACGTCCGGCACCACGCGCCCGTGTTCCACGGCGACACGCTCTACGCCGAAAGCGAGGTGCTCGCGAAGCGCGAGAGCGAGTCCCGGCCCCACGTCGGCATCGTGACCACGGAGCTGCGCGCGTTCAACCAGGACGGCGAGCAGGTGCTCTCGCTGACGCGGACGCCGATGGTGCTGAAACGGGAGCACGCCGAACCGAGCGCCGCCACGCCACCGGGCTGGGTCGAGGGCGTGGGCACGCAGCCGGAG
>CAZVOR010000152.1:0-5305 GCA_964628745.1 uncultured Halobacteriales archaeon | reverse complement strand
CCGGGGCGACGACGGCGTCGCCGTCGGCGGCGTCGACCTGCTCGAACAGCAGCCGACCGACGGCCTGGCTCATCGAGTAGTGCTCGGCCTCGTAGCCGAACGAGCCGGCCATCCCGCAGCAGCCGGAGTCGAGCAGCTCGACCGCGTAGCCGGCGCCGCGGAGCGCCTCGGCGGCGAACGCCGCCTTCTTCGTGGCCTTCTGGTGGCAGTGGCCGTGGTAGACCAGGCGCTCGTCGGGCGCGTCGAACGCCGGCGCGTCGAGCAGCCCGGCCGCGACGAGGTACTCCGCGACGCCGTAGGTGCCGCCGGCCAGCGTCGCGACGTCGTCGCCGGCCAGCAGGTCGAGGTAGTCGTGCTGGAGCATCACGGCGTCCGAGGGCTCGACCACGACGACGTCCCACCCGTCGGCGACCCGCGGCGCCAGCGCCTCGACGTTGCGGCGGGCCTGCGAGCGCGCCCTGTCGACGAACCCCTTCGAGTACGCCGGCCGGCCGCTGGCCGCGACGTCGTCGGGGATGCGCACGTGGACGCCGGCCGCCTCGAGCACCCGGACGGCGGCCCGGCCGGCCGCCGGGTGGTTGTAGGTGGTGTACGTGTCGGGGAACAGCAGGACCCGACGCTCGGCGTCGGCCTCGGGGACGGCCGGGCCGCCCCGAGCCTCGAACCAGTCGACCAGCGACTCGCGGTGGAACGTGGGCAGCGAGCGCTCCCGGGCGATGCCGACCGTCTTCTCGGTCAGCCACCGCGCGCCGGGGACGGCCGTCGCCCAGTTCGAGACCGGCGCGAGCGCCGAGCCGACCCGGGCCAGCGCGTCGATGTTCGCGAACAGCCGGTCGCGCAGCGAGGCGCCGTGGCGCGCGTGGTGGGCGTGCTCGACCTCGACCTTCAGCTTCGCCATGTCCACCTCGCTCGGGCAGTCCCGGGCGCAGCCCTTGCAGCCGATGCAGAGGTCCATGACCTCGTGCATGAACTCGACGTCGAGCTGCTCCTCGGCGGGCAGGTCGCCGCTCATGGCCTGCCGGAGGAGGTTCGCGCGGCCCCGCGTGCTGGTGATCTCCTCGTGGGACGCGCGGTAGGTCGGGCACATCACGCCGCCCATGGTGTGCTGGTCGCCGCGGCAGCCCCCGCAGCCGTGGCAGAGCTCGACCATCCCCTGGAACCCGTTCTCGTTGCGCCACTCCAGCGCCGGCTCCAGGCCGGCGTCGAACTCGTACTCCGGGTCGAATCGCAGGTGCTCGGTCATCGAGAAGTCGCCGCAGACCGAGCCGGGGTTCAGCAGCCAGTCGGGGTCGACGGCGGTCTTCAGGTCGCGGAAGACGCCCCAGAGGTGCTCGCCGTAGAGCTTCCTGTTCCACTGGGTCCGCGCCCGGCCGTCGCCGTGCTCGCCGGAGACCGAGCCGCCGTACTTCACCGCCAGGTCGGTGGCGGCGTCGGAGATGGCGTACATCTGCTCGAGGCCGGCGGTCGTCTTCGTGTTGATGAGCGGCCGGACGTGGATGCAGCCCGGGCCGGCGTGGGCGTAGAACGAGCCGTACGTGCCGGTCTCCTCGAACACCGCCTGGAACTCCGCGATGTACTCGGGGAGGTGCTCGGGCGGGACCGCGATGTCCTCGATGAACGCGATGTGCTTGGCGTCGGTCGTCTGCGACAGCAGGATGGGCGTCGAGGCCTTCCGCATCTTCCAGAACCGCCGCTGTTCGGCCTCGTCGTGGGCCTCGAGGCCGTCGAACGCGACGTCGCCCACCCGGTCGGCGAGCAGGTCGGCGACCTTCCGCCGGGCCTCGGCCTCGTCGTCCGCGTAGAACTCCACGAGCAGGAACACCTTCGTCCGCTCCGGCAGCACGGAGAGCGTCTCCGCGAAGTCGGGGAGGTCGCGCGCCAGCTCGAGCAGGGGTTCGTCCAGCACCTCGACGGCCGCCGGGTCGTGCTCGAGGACGGCCGCGACGTCCTCCATCGCCTCGAGGAGGCCGTCGTAGGTGAGCAGGCCGATGGACGTCGTGGCCGGCACGGGCTCCAGGGAGACCGTCGCCTCGGTGACGAGGCACAGCGTGCCCTCCGAGCCGACCATCAGCCGCGCGAGGTTGACGGCGCCCGCCTCGGCCTCCTCGACGAGCACGTCGAGGTTGTAGCCGGAGACGTTCCGCTTGATGGACGGGTAGGCGTCGCGGACGGCGTCGGCCTCCTCCTCGACGATACGCAGCGCCTCGGCGTACAGCCGCTCCTCGAGCGTGCCGTCGGGGTCGGCGCCCGCCGCCAGCTCATCGAGCGAGACCTCCCCGAGCGTCGTCACCGAGCCGTCGGCGAGCACGACCTCGAGCTCCTCGACGTACGCGTCGGTCTTGCCGTACTGAAGCGAGTGCGCGCCGGTGGTGTTGTTCCCGATGGCGCCGCCGATGGCGCTGCGGTCGGCCGTCGACGGGTCGGGCGCGAACTTCAGCCCGTGGTCGGCCAGCTCGTGGTTGAGGTTCCCGAGGACGGTCCCGGGCTGGACCCGCGCCAGCCGGGCGTCCGGGTCGACGTCGAGGATGGCGTCCATGTGCCGGGTGAAGTCGAGGACGACCGCCTCGTTGACCGCCTGCCCGGCGAGGCTCGTGCCGCCGCCGCGGGGCAGCACGGGCAGTTCGCGGTCGGCGCAGTACCCGACGACGGCCGCCACGTCGGCGGTCGTCCGCGGGAAGACGACGCCGATGGGCGTGGCCTCGTAGGCGCTGGCGTCCGTCGCGTACAGCTCCCGCGAGTACTCGTCGAAGCGGACGTCGCCAGCGATGCGCGCCTCGAGCTCCTCGACCAGCTCGGGGCGGGCGGCGCCCGCGCCGGCGTGGTCGTAGTTCGCGCGGGAGTCCTCGGCGGGCCCGTCCTCGTGGGGGGCCGGGCCACGCTCGGTGGAGGCCATTGAGGGGGCTATCGGGTGGAGGGCTTTCACCGTTTCCCTCTCGACGCTGCCCGGCCGGAACCGCGGACGACCGGGAGCCGTCCGCGAGCCTCGAGCCGCTCGCGGCCAGTTTCCGTCACGCGACGCGGTTCTCGAGCGGTTCGCCCGCGCGGAACCGGCGGAGGTTCTCCCGCACCAGCGCCGCGATGTCGAGGTGGTACCGATTGGTCGCCGAGCCCTTGTGGGGCGTGACGATGACGTCCTCCATGTCCCAGAGCGGCGACCCGGCGGGCAGCGGCTCCGTCTCGAACACGTCGAGCGCGGCCCCGGCGATGGCCCCGGACTCGATGGCCCGCACGAGGGCCGGCTCGTCGACGACCGGGCCGCGCCCCACGTTGACGACGTAGGCGTCCTCGCGCATCCGCTCGAACTCCGCGTCGCCGAGCAGCCCCTCGGTCTCGGGCGTGTGCGGGACGGCCAGCGCGACGAACCGGGCGCCGTCGATGGCCTCGTGGAGGCCCGACGGGTCGTAGCACCGCTCGACGCCCGGCACGGGCTCGCCGGACCGGCGGACGCCGACCACGTCCATCCCCAGCGCGTCGGCCCGCCGGGCGATGGCCCGGCCGATGGTCCCGAGGCCGACCACGCAGCACCGCTCGCCCTCGACGGTGAACGGCCGGGCGTAGTCGGGCTCGTGCCACTCGCCCTCGCGCTGGTGGTCGCGATAGACGTGGAGCAGCCGCGCCAGGGAGAGCATCGAGCCGACCGCGAGCTCGCCGACGGTGGCGCCGTGGATGCCCGTGCTGTTCGAAAGCGGGACGCCCGCGGCCGCGTACGCCGCCTCGTCGAACGCCTCGTGGCCGGCCCGGGCGCAGTGCACCCAGGCGGCCTCGAGGAACCGGGGACGCGGGACGTACGTGACGACCGCGTCGGTCGCCGCGCAGGGCTCGCCGTCGCCGACGAGCGCGACCGGGACGTCGAGGTCCTCGAGGGCGGCCACGAAGTCGGCCGGGGGGATGACGTTCTCGACCGACTCGTGGACGACCAGGCGCTCGACGTCGGGACGGTCGGACATACCAGTCGGGCCCGGGGCAGCCGGGGTTGAGTCTTTCGGAGCCCGCGGGCCGGCCGGTCGACCGCGAGGCGGACGGGCGGAGCGCAAATCTTTATGGCCGGCACCCGGGGTGTTAGACCAACGCTGACTCCCCATGGACGTAACCCACGCCATCGCCGAGATCCTGCGCGAGGAGGGCGTCGAGTACCTGTTCGGCTTCCCGAGCAACCCGCTGCTCGACACGGGCGCCGCGGAGGCGGCGGGCATCCGCACCATCGTGACCCGGCAGGAGCGGACCGCGGCCCACATGGCCGACGCGGTCGGGCGGATGACGTCCGGCGAGCAGGTCGCCGCGTTCTGCTGCCAGCACGGCCCGGGCACGGAGAACTCGTTCGGCGGCGTCGCGCAGGCGTACGGAGAGTCGGCCCCGCTCGTCGCCATCCCGGCGGGCTACGACCGCGCGAAGACGGACGTCGACCCCAAGTTCAACTCGCTGGTCAACTACCAGCACGTGACGAAGTCGTGCGAGCAGCTGACCGACCCCGACGCGGTCGGCGAGACCATGCGACGCGCGTTCAGCGCGGCGCGGAACGGCCGGCCCCGGCCGGCCCTCGTGGAGGTCCCCAAGGACGTGTTCGGCCTGGAGGCCGGCGAGCTGGACTACCGCCCGACGAGCTCGAACCGCGTCGCCCCCGACCCGGACGCGGTCCCGGCGGTCGCCGACATGCTGTGCGACGCCGACCGCCCGGTCATCTTCGCCGGCCAGGGCGTCCACTACGCGCGGGGCTGGGCGCCGCTGCGCGAGCTCGCCGAGCTGCTGGAGGCGCCGGTGGGCACCAGCCTCAACGGCAAGAGCGCGTTCCCGGAGGACCACCCGCTCTCGCTGGGCGCCGGGGCCAAGAGCGAGCCCGGCCAGCTCCACCACTTCCTCGCGGAGGCCGACGTGGTCTTCGGCGTCGGCTGCAGCTTCACCAGCACGGCCTACGGCATCACCGTCCCGTCGGGCAAGACCGTCGTGCACTCCACGCTCGACCCGACGGACGTCGACAAGGACGTCGACTCGGCCCACGCGCTCGTCGGCGACGCGAAGCTGGTCCTCGAGGCGCTCGTCGACGCGGTGGCCGACCGCCTCGACGGCGAGCCTCGCGGCCGTCGCGAGGCGGTGGCCGACGAGATCGCGTCCGTGCGCGAGGCGTGGCTCGAGGAGTGGCGGCCGAAGCTCGAGTCCGACGAGGTGCCCATCAACCCCTACCGGGTGGTCCGCGAGCTGACCCGGGTCGTCGACGCCGAGGACGCCATCATCACCCACGACGCCGGGAACCCGCGGGACTTCCTCGCGCCGTTCTGGCAGTCGACCGAGCCGCTCTCGTACATCGGCT
>CAZVOR010000151.1:0-5314 GCA_964628745.1 uncultured Halobacteriales archaeon | reverse complement strand
CCCGCCGGCCTCGTGGCGGAGCTCCGTCGCGCGGCGTTCCGCTCGCTGCGGGTCCCGCTGGCGCTGTGGGTCGTCGGGCTCGTGGTCGCGAAGTTCGTCTTCGCGCTGCAGTTCGGCGCCGTCCGGACGTTCACCACCTCGTACGTCTTCGCGGTCACCGACGAGGCCGAGTTCCTCTCGAACGCCGTCTTCTTCGTCCTGCTGGCCGGCGGCGGCGTGACGGCCGTCTGGTTCGGGAACCTCGCCGACCGGTTCGACCGCGGTCGCCTGCTGGCCGGGTCGCTGCTCGGCGCGGGGGTACTCATCGCCGCGACGGTGGCGCTCCCGCCGAACGCGCTCGTGCTCCTCGGCTGGTTCTTCGTCGTCGGCGGGGCGGTGTACGCGAGCCTGCCGGTCATCAACACGCTCATCTCGCAGTACTCGAAGCGCGAGTTCAGCGGCAGCCTGTTCGGCATCGCGCAGACGGCGTCGGCGCTCGGCAGCGCGGCCGGGCCCGTCGTCTTCGGCGTGGTCGCGACGGACTTCGGGATGACCGTCGCGTTCCCGTCCATCGCGGCCGTCTCGTTCGTCGGCGGCCTGGGCTTCCTGCTGCTGGCGCCGCGGATATTCTCGTAGGCGGCGCCCGCGAACCGCACCCGTTTTTAGGTGGGCCGGCCTCCCGGCGGGCGTGGAGAACGTCACGGACGTGGTCAGCAACCCCTTCGGGATGCGGCCGCCGTGCCCGCACCCCTGCGAGGGCGGCGACGGCCGACGGGCCGTCTTCGGTTACGGCGACGCCAACGCGGACTTCCACGTCATCGGCGAGCACAGCGGCGTCCACGGCGGCGCCGCGACGGGGGTCCCCTTCACCGACCACCCCGCCGGCGAGCGGGTGCTCGACGTCCTCGCCGAGACGGGCTTCCTCGTCGACCGGGACGGCGCGAACCTGACCCTCGAGAACTGCTACTGCTCCTACCGCTACCTCTGCTGCGTCCCGCCGGGCGAGACGCCGACGCCGGCGCAGTACCGCGAGTTCGAGCGCTTCCTCGACGCGGAGCTACGCGCCATCTCCGCCGACGTGCTCGTCCCCGTCGGGGAGGGCGCGACCCGTCACGTCATCGAGACGTACACCGCGCAGGCCCACCGGCTGGCCGACGCGATGGGCGACCTCCACGGCCGGCAGGTCCGCGGCCGGGGCTTCCTCGTGCTGCCGATGCGCGACCCCGCCGAGTGGGACGACGGCGACGACGAGGCGATGGTCGAGGCCGTCGAGGGTCTGCTGGCCACCGACTACCACCAGCTGGTCGACCTCGGGCGGTTCCTCGCCGACGGCGACCCGTACTTCGTGCGGTGAAACGGCGCTCACTCGGCGGTCGGGTCGAGCCCGGGGTCGCCCCGGACGTACGCGCCGACGGCGCCGCCGAGCGCCGACAGCGCCACGAGGTAGCCCATCGAGACCAGGAAGGCGAGCAGCACGAGCGCGACGACGACGGCCACCAGCCCGCCGGCGTCGACGCCGAGCGTGCCCAGGGGGAGCACCGAACCGACGGCGACGGCCGCTCCGACGAAGGCGAACACGGTCCCGACGAGCACGAACACGAGGACGAGCGGTAGCGTCGCGATGAAGCCGGACAGCGCCCCGACGCGGAGGCCGTCGGCGGCGTCGCCGCCCTGCAGGTAGCCCGCGACGGCGCCCCCGAGGACGGGCGTGAACGGGACGAACGCCAGCACGACCGTGACCGCCGCGCCGACGAGGGCGTTCACGACGGTGCTCCGCTCGCCGCCGGTGGCACCCCGGTCGCGGTCGGGCGTGGCACCGTCGCGGTCGGTCGTACCGCGGCCGCGGTCGGTCGGCGCGTCCCGGTCGGCCATGGCCGCCGTACGTGGAACGGGCGCGTAAGCGTGCCGGCTCGCGCGAGGCGGTGGCACGGGCGTCGACGGCCGGGACGCGAAGCCTTTTCGCCCGTCCGGGTCGAACCACGGGGCATGGTCGTCGCAGAATCGGCCGACGCGCTCGAGGTCGGCGACCCGGCACCCGACTTCGAGCTCCCGGGCACCGACGGCGAGACGTACCGGCTCTCGGACTTCGAGGGCAACGAGGCGCTGCTCGTCGTGTTCACCTGCAACCACTGCCCGTACGCGAAGGCGAAGTTCGACGCGCTGAACGCCATCGCGGCGGAGTACGACGCGGTGGCCGTCGTCGGCATCAATCCGAACGACGAGGAGCAAAAGCCGGAGGATTCGGCGGAGCGGATGCGGGAGCTCGTCGACGACGGCACCATCGGGTACGACGCCTACCTCCGCGACGAGTCCCAGTCCGTCGCGCGGGCCTACGGCGCCACCTGCACGCCCGACCCCTTCCTGTTCGCCCGGGAGGACGGCCGGTTCGTCCTCGCCCACCACGGCCGGCTCGACGACGCGATGAGCCCCGAGGAGGAGCCCTCGGGCGAGCCGGGCTTCGAGATGCGGGCGGCCATCGAGGACGTCCTGGCAGGCGAGCCGGTCTCGGTCGAGGCCGTCCCCTCCCGGGGCTGCTCCATCAAGTGGCGCGAATGACCGCATCGACGAGGGTGCGGGCCACCGCCGTGCCGTCGGGCACCCCGCGGGCCGGAGGGCCCGCCCGCCGATGAACTACCTCGTCTGGGCGCTGGTCGCGCTCGTCACCTACTCGATGGTCCCGCCGCTGGTGAGCTACTCCATCCAGGAGGTGCCGAGCGACGTCGTCGCGCTGGTGACCAACGGCCTGCTCGTCGTGGGCATCGGCGCCCTCGTCGTCGCCAACGGCGAATCGGTGCTCCAGTACCTCGACACCGGCGACCGGGCGCTGGCGATGTACGCCGCCGGCGCGTTCCTGACGGTCGGCATCATCGCCTACTACCGGGCGCTCGGCCTCGGCCCGGTCAGCGTCGTCGTCCCCGTCTTCGGGATGTTCCTCGTGGGCTCGTCGGTCGTCGGCATCCTCCTCTTCTCGGAGTCGCTGACGGCCCGGAAGGCCGCGGGCATCGGCTTTGCGACCCTGGCGGTCTACCTCACGGCCGTGGAGTGAGCCGGGGGGCCACTCGCCTCAGCCGCCGTACGCCGGCGCCGACCGCCGGACGCACAGCAGGGCGAGGGCGGCCACGAGGACGTAGCCCCCGACCATGGCCAGCGTCGCGGGCCCGTGGCTCCCGACGGCCAGCTTCGCGACGGCGTTCGCCGGCGCCTCGGGCAGCGTGCTCGCCGCCGCGAACAGCGCGATGACGGCCAGCGAGTACACCAGCTGGGCCGACTGCCGGTCGCCCAGCAGCAGTGCGAGACCGCTGCCGACGGCGACGACGACCGTGGCCGCGGCGGCGACCAGCACGATGAGGGCGAACGGGCTGGCGACCGGCACGCCGTTGAGTCCGAGCAGCACGAGCCACGCCGCGGCCTGTGAGACCGCCAGCGCGACCATCGCGAGCAGCTTCCCCTCGACGATCTCGACGGTCGAAAGCGGCGTCACGCGGAGCAGCTCGAGCGTGCCGGCGTCGGCCTCCTCGGTGATGGCGTCCGCGGCGACCGACCCCGAGATGAACGCCGGCAGGAAGACCAGAAGCGGCAGGAGCACCGTGTAGCTGAACGCGAGCGTCGGCGGGACCGACGGCGCGGACGGCACGGGCACCGGCCGGCGGTCCAGCCGGTCGGCCAGCGCCACCCGACGCTCGCGCTCGAGCGCCTCGAGCGCCGCGCGGAGCTCCACGACCACGACCGTCGAGCGGACGCTCTCGTCGGGGACGAGCGCCTCGAGCGCCAGGCGACCCGAAGGCTCCTCGTCGGCGAGGAGGACGGCGTCGAGGCGGCCGTCGGCGAACGCGGCCTCCGCGTCGGCCGGGTCGTCGAACTCGACGAGCCGCCACGGGCCCTCGCCGTCGAGCGTGGCCGAGACGGTCCCCGAGGCGTTCCCGGCGACGCCGATGGCGACGCCGGCGCCCCCGACGGCGCCGGGGTCGTAAAGCGAGACGAGCCCGACGAGCAGGAACGACGAGAACGCCGCGATGAACAGCTGGATGAGCACTGCGAGCACGATGGTCTTCTCGCGCCGGAGCGTGGCGAACTCCCGGCCGGCGACGAGCCATCGCCCCCGGAGCGAGCGCCACCGGTCCGGCGACGGGGGCAAGCGTCGGGCCAGGGCGGACCAGCGGCCGGCGAGGGAGCGAAAGCGGCCGGCGCGCCGGGACCGGTCACGCAACGGCGACCACCACCAGCAGGTTGTACGCCACGTGGACCGTCACGGCGACGGCCAGGGAGGCGACGTACCAGCCGCCGTCCCGGCTGGCGCCGAAGGCGGTCACCGTCGCCGTCGCCGCGTGCAGGACCAGCGGCGCGAGCAGCAGCGCGCCCAGCGCGACCGGCGCGGTCGCGCCCCCCACGCCCGCGCCGAGCTCGAACGCCACGCGGCCGAGGTCCAGCTCGAACAGGCCGACCACCTGGGCGACCGCGGCGACCTTCTCCCCGAGGAAGAAGCCGAGCCCGCTCCACGCCCCGACCAGCGCCGCCGTCCGCGGCGACCGGTCGTACCGCCCCCGGGCGAAGCCAGCGTAGCCCGGCAGGCTCTTGGCCACCTCCTCGACGACGGCGACGGCGGCGAACAGCGCGGGCAGGGCCAGCCCGAGCGGGAGCACGAACAGCAGCGCGACGACGAGCAGCTCCGCCAGGAAGACGAAGGGGATGGAGAGCAGGCTCGCCAGGCCCACCCGGCGCGGGCTCGTGACGACGGTCGCCAGGGCGTCGAGCAGCTTCGCCGGCAGCGGGCGCTGCGTGAAGAGGGTCTCCTCCCGGTAGAGCCCCGCGCCGACCCCGAACAGCACCCCCGCCGCCAGGAACGCCGGGAGGGTCGCGAAGGCCACCGTGGCCGGCGGGACGACCGTCCCCTCGAGGTCGTAGACGACCAGCGAGAGCGGCGAGATGGCCGCGACGGGGTGGACGTCCGCGAAGATGGCCGGCACGAAGACGTACGTCGTGACCGTCACGGAGACCGCGACGAGCACGAACGTCAGCTCCTTGTGCGAGCGCGCGAGCAGCCCGGCGAGCAGCGCCGCCGCGAGGAAGACCATCGCGACGGGGACGACCGCGTAGACCGACAGGAGCCCGCCGCCGACGAGCCACGCCGTCGCCGCGGCGACCGCGACCATCGCGAGGAAGTACGGCAGCGCCTTCCCGGCGACGAGGCTCCACCGCGAGACCGGGGCGACGAGCAGCGGGACGCCCCGCCGGTTGCCCCGGTCGTGCAGGACGCTGCTCGCGAACGCCTGCACGACGAAGTTCATCGGGACGACGAACGCGAACGCGAGCACCAGCGAGGCGAACGGGAACGGCG
>CAZVOR010000150.1:0-5354 GCA_964628745.1 uncultured Halobacteriales archaeon | reverse complement strand
ACCGCGTTCGTCACGGGCTACAAGTGCCAGGAGTGCCCCTGGCACGACGTCGAGGCGGACTGACGGTCCGCCTCCCGGTAGTGGTCGCTTCCGCGTGACGGTTCTGCGGACGCCGCGCGGGAGCGGCGTCACGGCCGCCCCGCGACGGGGACAACCGAAACCACTTTACGGCGATTCGCCCTACGGCGTTCGAGGGGTCGTGGCCAAGCCAGGGATGGCGACTGACTCCAGAGGCCACCGCCCGGTGACGAAGCTCCAGACTGATATACCGAGCGGCCGGGTGATCGCCGGCCGCGTTGACGACCCTCTGGAGAACCGAGGCGACACCGGAGATATCAGTCGATCGGGGGTTCAAATCCCTCCGACCCCACTTCTCGCGGCTCGGAGCCGGGAAGCCGCCGGTATCGCAAACGGTCCGGTGGGAGGGGTTGCTCGGTCCCAGCGGGAGGGGCCTTCGGACGCGGAACGGCCGCCTACTGGCCGGAACGAGCGCAGGCGATGCGGCCGCTTGTTTCTCAATTCCGGTAACTGGGCGTCAACGCTTATTAGCGGCTGACCTGATTGCCGGCGCAATGCGGCGTCGCGACTACCTCGCCTCGTTAGCGCTGGTCGGGGGCTTAAGCGGGTGCCTCGGGAGCGGCCCCGCCTCGACCCCCTCGCCGGTGCCGGTCCGGAGCACGCCCACCGCCACCCGGACGGAGACGCCGACCCCCGACCCGACCCCGACGGCGACGGCGACGCCCTCCATCGGGCAGATCGACGAGCCAGTTCTCAAGGCCGCCATCGTCGACGCCATTGCTGCCGCCCGCGGCGCGTCGATCACGCACGAGGGGTCGCTCTCCGACTCGCTCAGCGAGATGGCGAGCTACCACAGCGACCGGATGGCCCGAGAGCGGACGGTCGCCCAGGAGATCGACGGGGAGAGCACCTCCGACCGGTACGAGGAGTTCGACCTCGACTGCCGGTTCCGCGACAACGACGGGACCTATCTGTACCACTACGAGGACTACGAGGTCGTCGGCTCCGTTTCGACGCGCGGCGTCACTCCCGAGCAAGCGGCCGAGCGGCTGGTCGACGGCTGGCTGGAAGACCCCGAAACCGCGGAAACCCTGCTGCTCGAGAACGCCAGCCATCTCGGCATCGGCGTGACCATCGTCACCGGGCGGGCGTACGTGACGATCGTCTACTGCTAGTCCGGCCGGTTCGACGTCCATTCGAGGCGCTCGACGAGCGGAACGGCCCTCGAACGAGGGCGCGCAAACCGAGGAGGCAGGAGAAATCGAGGACAGACGAGCGCGGTATCCGTCGGCTCCCGGCGGCGGTCAGGCCGGCGAGGGCCGGTTGCACTCGCCGCAGTAGGCGTGCCGGCGGTACATCGTCGTGCTATCCAGGGACTGACCGCAGTCCTGGCAGGTCTGGTATGGTTCGACGTACATGGGCGTGGTGCTGGGGTCCGTCCCGGGGACGTCCTCCCTACTGGTCCCATGGAAGCCCAGGGTTTTAGGCTTGCCGAAAAATCGCCCCGCTCGCGGCCCCCATCGCGACCGGCGACCCGGGGCCGACCGGCCATCGAGGGACGCGGACGGCTGAATTTATAAGACTCCCAACCGTATCGAGGGATGCTATGGATGCGAACGATCTCCGCTCGATGCTCGAGGAGAACGGCGAGCTCATGGTCAAGGTCACCGAGTTCGACCAGCCGCTCGAACTGCACCTCCACGACGCCGACATCGGCGACGAGCAGGTGCGGCTGCAGCTGACCGACGGCATCCTCACGTTCGACGTCGAGGAGGTCACGGGCGCGTGGCAGCACACCCACTCGCTGGCCGACCTCGGCCTGGAGTAGCCCCGCCCCGCCGTCCGCAGGCTTAAGCGGGACCGGCCTGTTCGGGCCGCCATGCACGACGTCCCCGACGTGGGCGAGCTCCGCCCGCCTGACCGGACCCTCCTCGGCCCCGGCCCCAGCGACGTCCACCCCCGCGTGCTCCGCGCGATGGCGACGCCGCTGACCGGCTACCTCGACCCCGCGTACCTGCAGGTCATGGACGAGCTGGCGGACCTGTTGCGGTACGTCTTCCGGACCGACAACCAGCACACCTTCGCCGTCACCGGGACGGGCTCGGCGGCCATGGAGATGGCGTTCGCCAACCTCGTCGAGCCGGGCGAGACGGTGCTGGTGCCCGGCAACGGCTACTTCGGCGCGCGGATGGGCGCGATGGCGGCCCGCCACGGCGGCGAGGTCGTCACCGTCGACGCCCCCTGGGGGACGCCGCTCGAGCCCGACGACGTCGCGGCGGCGTTCGCGGCCCACGACCCGACCGTCTTCGGGTTCGTCCACGGCGAGACGAGCACCGGCGTCCGCCAGCCCGACGTGGCCGAGCTCGTGGCCGTCGCCCACGACCACGACGCCTACGTCGTCGCGGACGCCGTCGCCTCGCTCGGAGGCGTCGAGTTCCGGACGGACGACTGGGGGCTCGACGTCGCGTACTCCGGGGCCCAGAAGTGCCTGTCGGCGCCCCCCGGCGCGAGCCCAATCACGTTCGCCGAGCGCGCGGTCGAGAAGGTGCGGGCCCGCGACGCGCCGGTCCGGTCGTGGTACCTCGACCTGCTCGACGTCTACGAGTACTGGGGCGACGACCCGTCGTACCACCACACGGGCCCCGTCGCCAACACCTACGCGCTCCGGGAGGCCTGCCGGCTGGTCGCCGAGGAGGGGCTCGAGGCCGTCTGGGCCCGGCACCGCCGCGTCGCCGGCGCCATCCGGGCCGGCGTCGAGGCGATGGGGCTCGGGCTCGCCGCCGAGGACCGGTACTGGCTGCCGACGCTCAACGCCGTCCGGGTGCCCGACGGCGTCGACGACGCCGTCGTCACGGCCCGGCTGCTCGACGAGCACGGCGTCGAGATCGTCGGCGGGCTGGGCGACCTCGCCGGCGAGGTGTTCCGCGTCGGCTGCATGGGGCACTCGGCCCGGCCGGGCAAGGCGCTGGCCTTCCTCGGCGCGTTCGGCGCGGTGCTCGCGGACGAGGGGGCCGACGTCGACGCCGAGGCGGGCGTGGCGGCCGCGGCTCGCGCCCTCGATGAGGGACGGGCGGAGCGCTGAGGACGACGGGCCGGGGCCCCGACCGGCCGCCGTTGCCCGTATGCCGCCCGGTCGACCAACGGAACCATAAGGGCCCCCGTCCAACCCGCCGGCACCGTGGCGAACCCACAGGTCACCCTCGTCCAGATCGACAACTACGGGCCGTGGACGGTGACGCCACAGCCCCGCCGGGAGGCCGACCTCCAGACGCTGCAGTCGCGCCTCTTCGCCGACCTCGCCCAGCTGTTCGGCGACCGCGGCGGCTACGTCTTCTTCGCGCGGTTCGACAACATGATCGCGGTGTCGAACGGCCTGGACCTCGAGGCCCACGCGCACGTCCAGGAGTCCATCCGTAACCGCTACCCGGTCACGCTCTCGCTGTCCGTCGCGACCGGCCCGACGCCCGCCGCGGCGCTCTCGCGGGCGACGACGCAGCTGCAGGACGCCGGCAGCGCCCAGGACGCCGGCCGTACGGAGATCCTCCGCGGCGAGCCGCTGCCGGAGGCCGACCGCCGCGACGACGACCTGCAGATCGCCCACTTCGACGTCAACGACGCCACCGGGCGGTACACCGACGAGCTGCACGCCTTCGATTCGTTCATCCACATCGAGGCTGGCTACCTCGAGCTCATGCGCTACCTCCACGAGCGCCACGAGTCGCTCGCGTTCTTCGTCGGCGGCGACAACGTCATCGCCGCGACCGCCTCGCTGTCCCGGGCGGAGTTCGAGGCGACCATCGACCACGTCGAGGCGACCGCGGGCGTCGACCTGAAGGTCGGCGTCGGCCACGGCGCCTCCGCGCAGGCGGCGGGCATGGCCGCCAAGCACGCCCTCGAGGAGTGCCGGCACGAGGGCACCCGCGTCGAGGGCGAGCTGCCCGTCGCGGGCGCGGACTGAGCGCCGAACGCGCGGGAGCCGCGACTCGGTCGACCGTCGACCCCGAACGCTTTCCTCCCGGGCCGCCAAGGCCGCCCATGGTCGAAGGGGGCGAGCCGGACGACGCGGGGGCGCAGTCGTCCGATCCTCCCGCTGGCGAGCGCCTGCCGGGCGCTCCGGCCGAGCGCCCGGAGCGGATCGTCCTGCACGTCGACATGGACTGCTTCTACGCGGCCTGCGAGCGCCTGCGCGAGCCCGAGCTCGTCGGCGAGCCCGTCGTCGTCGGGATGGGCTACGACGGGGGGGAACCCCACGGCGCGGTCGCGACGGCCTCCTACGAGGCCCGCGAGTTCGGCGTCGAGAGCGCGATGCCCATCTCGCAGGCGCTGGAGCGGCTGCCCCG
The DNA here is from genome assembly GCA_964628745.1 of uncultured Halobacteriales archaeon. Taxonomy (GTDB): domain Archaea; phylum Halobacteriota; class Halobacteria; order Halobacteriales; family Hikarchaeaceae; genus CAZVOR01. The sequence goes on along the minus strand of CAZVOR010000150.1, from coordinate 996 downwards.
CATCGAGGACGCTCGCGAGGACCCGGACCTCGACCCCGGCCGCGCCGGCCGCTACCGGCCGGTCGACATGGCGTTCTATCGCTCGGTCAGCGAGGACGTCCGGGCCATCCTCGGCGAGGTCGCCGACATCGTCCGCGAGGTGAGCATCGACGAGGCCTATCTCGACGTCACCGACCGCACCGCCTGGGACGTCGCCGAGGGGTTCGGCCGGCACGTCAAGGATCGCATCGCCCGCGAGGTCGGCGTCACGGCCAGCGTCGGGGTCGCGCCGAGCATGAGCGCGGCGAAGGTCGCGAGCGACCGGGAGAAGCCCGACGGGCTCGTCGTCGTCCGTCCCGGCGAGGTCCGGGAGTTCCTCTCGCCGCTGCCCGTCGAGGAGCTGCACGGCGTCGGCCCGGTCACCGCCGGCGAGCTCCGCGAGGCGGGGATCGAGACCGTCGGCGACCTGGCCGAGGCGGACCCCGAACGGGTCGTCGAGCGCTACGGCGAGCGCGGACGCGACCTGTGTCGGCGGGCCCGCGGCGAGGACGACCGCGCGGTCGAGCCCGTCGGCGAGCCCAAGAGCCTCTCGCGGGAGTCCTCGCTCGCCGACCCGACCGACGACCCCGCCGTCGCGCGGGAACGCGTCCGGTCGCTCGCGGCGGCCGTCGCCGACCGCGCGCGCCGGAAGGGGGCGCTGTACCGCACTATCGGCATCAAGGTCATCGAACCGCCGTACGAGGTCCACACGCGGGCGCGGACGCTGCCCGGCCCCGTCGACGATCCCGAGCTGGTGGAGTCGGTCGCGCTCGACCTGCTCGGCGAGTTCGAGGACGATGCCGTGCGGAAGCTCGGCGTGCGCGTCGCCAACCTCTCCTTCGCGGACCAGGCGCAGGCCGACCTCGGGTCGTGGGAGGGCGACGGACGGGCGGGCGGCGGGGACGGCTCCGGGGGCCCCGCGGGCGCGGGCTCGTCGAACGGCAGCGGACGGTCGAACGCCGACGCGGGGTCGGACGG
>CAZVOR010000149.1:0-5397 GCA_964628745.1 uncultured Halobacteriales archaeon | reverse complement strand
ACATGCTCGACGAGGCCATCCTCCGGCCCGGCCGGTTCGACCGCCTCATCGAGGTGCCAAAGCCCGACGAGACGGGCCGCCGGCGCATCTTCGAGATCCACACCGGCGGGATGAACCTGGCCGGCGACATCGACTTCGACCGGCTGGCCGAGGCCAGCGAGGACGCCTCCGGCGCGGACATCAAGGCGGTCTGCACCGAGGCCGGCATGGTCGCCATCCGCGACGAACGGTCGCTGGTGACGATGGCCGACTTCCGCGAGGCGAGGGAGAAGCTCTCGGCCGTCGACGAGGACGACGAGGTCTCGAAGACGTTCGCCTGAACGGTCGACGGTCGGTCACGGCGCCAGCGCCGCCAGCGTCGCCTTCATATCGTCGGGCCCGGCGCCCCGGGGGAACGACACCGAGACGGCGTCGACGCCGTCGACGGCCGCGAACCGCTCGAGCCGCTCGCGGGCCCGTTCGGGCGTGCCGGCGGCCGCGAGGTCGTCCAGCAGGGCGTCCGGGATGGCGGCCGCCGCGGCCTCGCGGTCCCCCGAGCTCCACCGGGCCGCGACCTCGCGGGCCAGTTCCACGTGGCCCTGCCGCGCGAGCGAGTCGCGGTAGTACGTACCCATGGCGCCCAGGTAGAAGGCCAGGGACCGTCTCGCGAGCCGCCGGGCCCGCTCGCCGTCGTCGAGCGCGCAACAGGGAACCGACAGCGTCACCCGCTGGGCCGCGCGGTCCCGGCCCCCCAGCTCGACGCCGCGCCGGTAGTCCTCCAGCCGGTCGCGGAGCCCGTCGCGGGTGAACATGATCGCGTGCCAGCCGTCGGCGAAGCGTCCGGCCAGCTCGGCGGCCTTCGGACCCATGCCGGCGGCGTCGACCTTCGGCGGGGGCGCCAGCGCCGGACAGCGCAGGTGAAAACCCGCCAGGTCGAACAGCTCCCCGCGGTACGTCACGTCCTCGCCCCGGACGACGGCCCGCACGATCTCGAGTGTCTCGCGGGTCCGCCGGAGGGGCCGCTCGAACGGAACGCCGTGCCACCCCTCGACGACGGCGGGGCCGCTCGCGCCGAGCCCGAGCCGGAATCGGCCGCCGGAGAGCTCCTGGAGCGTGGCGGCCGTCTGCCCGAGCAGCGCCGGCGAGCGCGAGTAGACCGGGAGGACGCTCGTCCCGAGCCCGATGGCGTCGGTCCGCTCGGCGACGGCCGCGAGCACGGTGACGGCGTCGCGGCCCCAGGTCTCGGGAAGCCACACCCGGTCGTAGCCCGCCGCCTCCGCCCGCCGGGCCAGCTCGCAGCGCCCGTCGAGGTCGGGCCGGGCCGCCACCGGGAGCGAGAGGTCACGGGTCATCGATGGACCGGCAGGGGACGGGCGTCGGGGCCGAGGGGAGTCGCGTCCGAGCGGAGATATCGGGTCGTCGCATCGAGCGGCCCTTCCCGCGGCGGGCGCTTAAACCCGGACGGCCCGGTCACAGGGCGACGAAGACGAGGTAGGGGACGACGAACAGGAGGACCGTCATCAGGGCGAGGAGGACGAGGTAGCCGCCCACGGTCGCCAGACCGGTCGTCCACGGCGGCTGCGCGAGCACGTCCATGCCGGCCGGTCGACCGGCACGGAGAAAAAGACACCGCCCGCGCCGGACGGTCGCCCCCGGCTCACGCCAGGATGTCGCTGATCCGGCGCGCCTCGCCCGTGGGCGACGGGTCCTTCTCGACCAGCCGCAGGACCTCGTGGTCGGTGACGTCGAAGTAGGACTTCTCGGTCGCCGCCTCGATGAGCGACCGGTCCATCCGGAAGGTCGTCCCCTCGTACTCGACGTCGACGCCGTCCTCGTCGAAGGAGAGCACGGTCATGGCCGGGTGGAGGCCCCGGGGCGAGAAAAGCCTTCCACCCGCGCGGGCTGGGAAATCTGCCGCCCCGCGTGAAGCCTGTCACCCCGCGCGAGGCGTCGGTCACCCGACCGGTTTCCGGCCCCTCGCGTCGGACGGCCGTCGGACGTCCTCGCTCGGCTTTATTATCGCGAGGCCAGTGAGGGGGACCGTGCCCCTTCGCCAGGACCCGCTCGACGAGCTCGTCATCCCCGACGGCGCGACCGTCGAGGAGCGCGACCTCGTGACGGCGGGGGACGTGCTCGTCGGCGGACAGAGCAGCGTGGAGTTCGGCGTCCGCGGCCGGAACGTCCTCGGCGGCGAGCGCGTGAGCTTCGGCGGCGGCATCGAGGCCGCCGGCGACTGCCGGCTGGACATGTGGTGTTCGGTCGACGGGAGCGTCCTCGTCGGCGAGGACGCCTACCTCGGCGCGCGCGTCCACGTCCGCGGCCAGCTGGTCGTCGCCGGCGACCTCGACATCGGCGACGACGTCGCCATCGACGAGGGGTTCGAGGCCAACGGCTGGATCGTCATCCGGAACCCGATGCCGACCATCGTCTTCCTCATCATCTACCTCTCGCAGCTGCTCCGGCTCGGCGAGGAGGAGGCCGCCGAGCAGCTGGCCGGCGAGCTCTTCGACGCCGAGCCGGCCGAGCGCGAGCCGCTGGTTATCCCCCGCGGCAGCCAGGTGGGCGACGACGCCTGGCGGGTATCGACCCCCGCCAGGGTGGGGTCGGGCTGCCGGCTGCACGGGAACCTCCGGGCGCAGCGCGTCGAGGTGGGCGCGGGCACGGAGCTGTTCGGCAGCCTCCGGGCCCGCGGCGACGTCGTCGTCGGCGAGGGGTCGACCATCCACGGCGACGCCACCACGCGGGGCGGGACGGTGACCATCGCCGACGGCGTCCGCGTGCTGGGCGACGTCGCCTGCGACGACGCCGTGATCCACCGGGGCGCCGAGATAGACGGCCTCATCCGCGCCCGCGGGGAGCTGGAGCTGGTCTCGGCCCTCCCGGGAGAGGCGGACGAGGACGACGCCGACGAGGACGCGGTCGACGAGAACGTGGCCCACGACGAGGTCGCCGAGGACGCGGCCGAGGCGCCGACGAACGGAGACGTCGCGTCCGTCGAGGCGGTCGACGACGCGGCCGTGGGCGGGAACGGCGCCGGCGGCGAGCGCCCCGTCGAGGCGGGAGCCGACCCGGTCGCCGACGGGTCCGGAGCGGCGGCGGACGCCGGCGACGTCGGTGGCGGCGGCCAGACCGACGGGACGTAGCTCCACCCGACCCTCGCGGAACCGAAAGGCAGTAGCCGCCGTCCGGGGTAGGACCGACATGCTCCGGCTCGCGCTGGCGGGCAAGCCGAACGCCGGGAAGTCCACGTTCTTTACGGCCGCCACGCTGGCCGACGTCGACGTCGCCGACTACCCCTTCACCACCATCGACCCGAACCGGGGGGTCACGCACGTCCGGACCGAGTGCCCCTGCCTCGACCGGGCGGAGCGCTGCGACAGCGAGCGCTGCCGGGACGGCAAGCGATACGTCCCGGTCGAGCTGCTCGACGTCGCGGGACTGGTCCCCGGCGCGGCCGAGGGCCGCGGCCTCGGCAACCAGTTCCTCGACGCGCTGATGGACGCCGACGCCATCCTCAACGTGCTCGACGCCTCGGGCGCCACCGACGCCGAGGGCGAGCCGGTCGAGCCGGGGACGTACGACCCCGTCGAGGAGGCCGACTTCGTGGAGACCGAGCTCGACCGGTGGCTCGCCGGCGTCGTCGACCGGAACTGGGAGCCGGTCGAGCGCCGGTCCCGGTCGCCGGAGTTCGACCTCGAGGCGACGCTCGTCGACGTCCTCTCGGGGCTCGGCGTCGGCGAGGCCGACGTCGTCGCCTGCCTCCGGTCGCTCGACTATCCCGAGGACCCCATCCAGTGGACCGGCGAGGACCGCGAGGCGCTCGCCGTCGCGGTCCGGGAGCGCACCAAGCCGCTGCTGCTCGTGGCCAACAAGGTCGACGCCGCACCCCCCGGGAGCGTCGAGCGGCTGCTGGCGCTCGACCGGCCGGCCGTGCCCGCGACGGCCGACGGCGAGCTCGCGCTCAGGCGGGGCGCGGAGGCCGGCGTCCTCCGGTACGACCCGGGCGACCCGGACTTCGAGGTCGTCGGCGACGTCAGCGAGAGCCAGCGCGCCGGGCTCGAGCGCATCCGCGAGGTGATGGCGGCCTACGACGGCACCGGCGTGCAGGCCGCGCTCGACGCCGCCGTCTACGACCTGCTCGACCACGTCACGGTCTTCCCCGTCGAGAACGAGACGCGCTGGACCGACGGCGGGGGCAGCGTGCTCCCGGACGCCTTCCTGCTGCCGCGGGGCTCGACCCCCCGCGACCTCGCCTACGCCGTCCACACCGACATCGGCGAGGGCTACCTCCACGCCGTGGACGCCCGGACCGGCCGGCGCGTCGGCGAGGACCGCGAGCTCGAGGAGGGCGACGTCGTCAAGGTCGTCTCGACGGCGAGCTGACGGGGAGAGGGCTCGACGGCGAGCCGCACGGGCGCGGGCCCGCCCGGGACGACCGCGTCACTCCTCGGACCGGTCCCGCAGGTTCTCGTGGACGCCGATGACGAACGCGGGGACGACCAGCATGAACAGGTGCTCCTCGAACGGGATGCCGAGCAGCTCGACGCCCGTCCGGAGCGGGATGGAGAACACGCCGACCTCGAGCGAGTACCAGTCCCAGACGTACGCGACCGGGTAGACGGCGACGATGGTCCGGGCGGCCGAGCGCCACGCGTCCGCCCGCCACAGCAGCGCCGCGGCGACCGACCCGACAAGCAGCTCGGTGGCGAGGTAGGTGTACGGCCCCAGCACGGTGATGTCCGGGAGCGACGCCCCCGCGAGCGGCCGGAACCAGACCGCCGCGACCAGCAGGGCGAGGAAGACGTAGCAACCCCGGACCAGCAGCATCGTCGCGAGCTCCGGGTCGGCCCGGCGGGACCGCGCGGCGACCGCGGCGAACGCGACCGGGGCCACCGCGCCGCTCGTCGGGAAGACGCCCGCGCCCGCGAGCCCGACGGTGGCGACGAGCGCGGCCGCCAGCAGGCCGCCGGCGAGCCGCCGGGACCGCCTCGGCCCGAGCGCGACGGCGACGGTCCGCTTGCCGATGGACCGGTCGTAGGCGAGGTCGGTGGCGTCGTCGATGACCTTGACCCCGGCCAGCAGCACGAGGACGACGGCCGCGATGCCGAGCGGGGTCGGACCGAGCGCGCCCCCCTGCACGGCGACGCCGCCGAGCAGCGAGAGCGCGATGCCCGCCGGGTAGCCGGCCGTCGCCGTCACCGGCGCCATGTCGAGGTGCGGCGCGTGGAGGTAGCCGATGACCCAGCAGGGCGCCGTGAGGGCCACGGCCACGGGGCCGGCCACGAGCCAGAGGCCGACGAGGCAGCCCGCGAACCCGGCGCTCGCGCCGGCGAGCGCGAGGCGGCAGCCCCGGACCGTGAGCGGGTGGTCGTCGTCCTCGCCACGGCCGTGGAAGTCGACGTAGCCGTCCTTGACGTG
>CAZVOR010000148.1:0-5432 GCA_964628745.1 uncultured Halobacteriales archaeon | reverse complement strand
ACGACGGCGTAGGGCGCGCCGACGGCGCCGAGGGTGCTGATGAAGTCGCCGACGTGGCTGTAGCCCGGCGTGAGGGCGCCGTTGACGACCACGAGCAGCCACCACACGGCGGTACCGACGACGCCGGCGAGGGCGAGCCGGCGCGTGGTCGGGTCTCGGGTCGACATCGGCTCAGCTCACCACCCCGGTCGCGGCCGAACGGGGCGTCCCGCGGAGCCCGCGGACGGCGACCCACAGCAGGGGTAGCTGGGCCAGCGCGTACACCAGGTGCGCCGCGTAGTGGGACGCCGACTGTTCCGGGACGAACGGCAGGACGGACAGCGGGAGCACCGAACCCCCGCCCCCGACGAGTACGAGCAGGGCCCAGGCGCCCGCCAGGGCGTAGCTCGACCGGCCGGGGCGGAACCACAGCGCCGCTCCGACCGCGACCGTCACCCCGAGCGGGAGCAGGGTCTCCGGGCCCAGCAGGACGGCGGGCGGGAACTCGGCGAGGTTGTGGACGACGTGGCCGGCCGCCGAGCCGGCGAGCGCGAGCAGCAGGACCCGTTGCGACGCGACGGTAGTCATAGGCCGGCTGACACGACCGCCCCGACGATAACCGTTTCCCCCCGGGTGCGCCCCCGTCGGGTCCCCGGTTACAGCAACCCGGTCTCGGCCAGGCGCTCGACCGCCTCGCGGAGCCGCTGCTGGTTGGTGGCGTACGACAGCCGCGCGTAGCCCGGCGCGCCGAAGGCGCGGCCGGGCACGGTCGCCACGTGGGCCTCGTCGAGCGCACGCTCGCACCAGCTCGCGTCGTCGTCGGCCACCGGCAGCAGCAGGTAGAACGCCCCGTCCGGGGGCGGCACGTCGACGCCGCGGTCGGCGAGCAGGTCGACCAGCAGGTCGCGGCGGGCCTCGAACGCCTCGACCATCTCGACGACGGCCGCCTCGGTGTTCCGGAGCGCCTCGACGCCGGCGTGCTGGACGAAGTTCGTCGCGCAGGTCACCGAGTGCGAGTGCAGCTTCCCCGCCTGCTCGACGACCTCGGCCGGGCCGGCGTAGTAGCCGAGCCGCCAGCCCGTCATCGCGTAGGCCTTCGAGAAGCCGTCGACCGTCACCGTGCGGCCCGCCATCCCGTCGAGCGCGCCGACGCTCGCGTAGCCGTCGGTGTAGTTGATGGCCCGGTAGATCTCGTCCGACACCACGAGCGCGTCGTGCTCGACGGCCAGGTCGCGGACGCCCTCGAGGGCGGCCCGGGAGTACACCGCGCCGGTCGGGTTGGACGGCGAGTTCAGGACGACCAGCGCCGTGTCGTCCGACATGACCCCGGCGAGCTCGTCGAGCGCGGGCTCGAGCGCGAAGCCGTGGGGCTCGAGGTCGACCCGGACCGGCTCGCCGCCGGCGATCTCCACGATGGCCGCGTACGACACCCACGCCGGGTCGAACAGGACGACCTCGTCGCCCGCGTCGACCGTGGCCATGACGACCTCGAACAGTCCCTGCTTGGCGCCCGGCGTGACGACCACCTGCGAGGGGGCGTACTCGAGGCCGCCCCCGGCGAGGGTGTCGCTGATCGCCTCGCGCAGCGCCGGGATGCCGTTCGCCGGGGTGTAGCCGTGGTCGCCGCCCTCGAGCGACTCGCGGGCCGCGCGGACGACGTTCTCCGGGGTCTCGAAGTCCGGCTCGCCGACGCTCACGTTCACGACGTCGACGCCGGCGTCAACCAGCTCCGCGGTCCGGTTGCTGATGGCGATGGTCGCGCTGGGCTCGACGCGGGTCACGCGGTCGGCGAATCTCACGGCAACGCCTCCGCGAGCTCGCAGGCGCTGTCGACGGCCTCGGCCCCCTTGTCGACCCGGTCGGCCGCCTGCTCGGCGGTCTGCCCCGGCCCGGAGACGCCCAGCGCGACCGGCGTGTCCCGCGCCACGCTCACGTCGGTCAGCCCGCCCGCCGCGGCCGCGCCGATGAGCTGGTCGTGGTCCGTCTCGCCGGTGACGATGGCGCCGAGCACGGCCACCGCGTCGACGTCCCCGCGGCGCGCCAGCCGGTCGGCGGCCAGGGGGGTGTCGTAGACCCCCGGCACGCGGACGGTCTCGGCGACCGTCGCGCCGCGCGCCGCGGCGGCCTCCCGCGCCGCCTGCTCCATCCGCTCGGTGATCGGCCGGTTGAACGACGCGACCACCAGTCCGAGCGAAACCATGTCGGGCGCGATGCCAGGGCGGCTAAAAGGTCTACCGCTCGCCCCGCTCGCACGCCGAGCGGGGCCGGGAGGGGCAAGGCGCTCGTGCGGGATAACAAGAGTTGTTACGAGGGGGGTCCGTCCTCGTCAGCAATGAGCCTCTCGGCCCGCCTGCGCCGGACCGACCGGACCCTCCTCGCGCTCCTCGCCGTCACGGCCCTGGGCCTGCTCGCCAGGCTGCTCTTCCTCGGCGACCGCACCGCCCACTGGGACGAGGGTCGCGTCGGCTACGACATCCTCCGGTACGCGGCCACCGGCGCCTGGGAGTACCGGGCCATCGTCCACGGGCCGTTCATCCCGCACGTCAACCGCGTGGTCTTCGAGGCGCTCGGGCCCTCGGACTTCTCGGCCCGGCTGGTCGTCGCCGTCGTCGGGGCGCTGCTGCCGCTTTCGGCCTGGCTCTACCGCGAGCACCTCCGCGACGTCGAGCTGGTCGCGCTCGCGCTCTTTCTCGCCTTCGACCCCGTGCTGCTGTACTACTCGCGGTTCATGCGCAACGACGTCCTGCTGGCCGCGTTCGCGTTCGCCGCGCTGGGCTTCTACGTCCGCGCCGTCGACACCCGTCGACCCCGGTACCTGTACGCCGGCACGGCGCTGCTCGCGCTCGGTTTCACGACCAAGGAGAACGCCGTCGTCTACGTCGTCGCCGTGCTCGGCGCGACCGTGCTGCTGCTCGACCACCGCCTGTTCCTCGCGCGCGACGGCGTCGACGACGGCGACGTCGCCTGGACCGACGCCGCCCGCCGCCGCCTCGGCCGGACGGGGCGCGGGCTGTGGGCGTGGCGGCTGCCGCTGGCCGTCGCGATGGTCGAGTTCGCCGTCATCGTCGTGTTCTTCTACGCGCCGCGGGAGGCGGCCGTCGGCGGCGTCGGCCTGTGGGCGGCGTTCGCCCAGCCGTCCATGTTCCCGGCGGTGCTCGAGGAGGCGACGGTCGGCTCGGCCGAGAAGCTCGCCGAGCTCTGGTTCGGCGGCCCGCACCAGGACCACGCCTACCTGCCGTTCCTCGGCGACTACCTCCGGGTGCTCGGCTCGGCGTCCGGCCCGCTGGTGCTGCTGGCGGTCATCGGTTTCGTCCACGACCGCTACGCCGGGGACCGTCCCCGGGACCTCGTCGCGCTCGCGTCGTACTGGGGCTTCGTCTCGGTGCTGGGCTACCCCGTCGCGGTGGACATCCGCGCGGCGTGGTCGGTCGTCCACGCCATCGTCCCGCTGGCGGTCCCCGCCGCGGTCGGCGCCGCGCTCATCTTCGGCTGGGGCCGGGACGCCTACGAGGCGGACGACCGCGTCGGCGTCGGCCTCGCGGCGGTCGTCCTGCTGCTCGTCGGCGGCCAGGTCGCCGGGACGGCCGTCGCGACGTCGTACCTGAACCCGCAGGAGGAGGGTAACGTCCTCATCCAGTACGCCCAGCCGGAGGGCGACCTCCGCGAGCCGATGGCGCTGGCCGGCGCGGCCGCCAGGGACAACGAGGGCCTGGACGTCGTCTGGTACGGCGACTACTTCCTCGTCGAGGAGGAGTCCAACGCCGACCGGCTGCCCATCGGCGACGGCGAGTGGTACAACCGGCTGCCGCTGCCGTGGTACCTCGAGATGCACGGGGCGACGGTGAACAGCACGAACGACTCCGGCGCACTCGCGCGGCTGGTGGCCGAGCAGCGTCCGCCCGTGGTCATCACGCGGGAGAGCGAGACCGCCGCCATCGCCGGCGAGCTGGACGGCTACCGCGAGTTCCGCGGCGAGGGTCGGCAGTTCGACCTCGAGTTCGTCATCTACGTCGACGGCGCGTACGCCGGCGACGCCGGCGAGGCGCCGTCCGCAGACCCGCGGTGAGCGAGTCACTGACGCCGGGTTCGACGAGGCCCGCCGGCTGCTCGGGACGCCGGCCGCCCCGGAACGACGCCGGTCGCCGGCACCCTCGCGGACGCCGGCCTCCGTGCCCACGCGGACCCGGGGGCCAACCCTTATGCGGGCCCTTCGTGAATCCCGTGGCATGACCGTTGGCGCGGGCTCCCCGACCGTCGGCGTCGTGGGCGGGGGCCAGCTCGGCCGGATGCTCGGCGAGGCCGCCGCGCCGCTGGGCATCGAGCTCGTCGTCGCCGACCCGACTCCGGCCTGCCCCGCCGCGCCCGTCGCCCGCGAGCAGCTCGTCGGCGGGTTCGAGGACGCGGCGACCATCCGGTCCCTCGCCGAGCGGGTCGACTACCTGACCTACGAGATCGAGCTCGTCGACCCCGACGCGCTGGCAGCCGCCGGGGAGGCCACCGGGACGCCGGTGCACCCGGCCCCCGAGACGCTGCGGCTGACCCAGGACAAGCTCGCCGAGAAGCGCCGGCTCGAGTCGGCCGGCGTCCCGGTCGCCGACTTCCGCCCCGTCGGCGGCGCCGACGAGCTCCGGAGGGCCGCCGCCGACTGGGGCTTCCCCGTGATGCTGAAGGCCCGCCACGGCGGCTACGACGGCCGGGGGAACGTCCTCGTCGAGGGGCCCGGGGACGTCGAGCCGGCGCTCGAGACCGTCGCGGGGCCGGCGCTCGTCGAGCGGTTCGTCGAGTTCGACTGCGAGTGCTCCGTCATCGGCGTCCGCGGCGAAGACGAGGTCGCGACCTACCCCGCCGGCGAGAACGTCCACGCCGAGGAGATCCTCCGCGAGACCGTCGCGCCGGCGCGCGTCCCGGCGGCCGTCCGCGAGCGCGCCCAGGCGGTCGCCAGCGACGTCCTCGCGCTGCTCTCCGGCCGGGGGACCATCGGCGTCGAGCTGTTCGCCGTCGGCGGCGACGTGCTCGTCAACGAGGTCGCCCCGCGGCCGCACAACTCCGGACACTTCACCATCGAGGGCGCGCACGCCTCGCAGTTCGAGAACCACCTCCGCGCCGTCGCGGGCCTGCCGCTCGGCTCGACCGGCCTCCGCGGGCCGACCGCGATGGCGAACGTCCTCGGCGACGTGGAGGCGCCGCGGCCCGCCGCGCTCGACGGCGCCGGGCGCGTGCTCGAGACGCCCGGCGCGCACCTGCACTGGTACGGCAAGCGCGAGGTCCGCCCGCTGCGGAAGATGGGGCACGTCACCGTCGAACCGACGGCCGGCGAGGGCCCCGACGCGCTGCTGGACCGCGCCCGCGACCTCGTCGACGGGCTGACGTTCGTCCACCCCGCGGAACCGCAAACGGGCCGACCGGCCCGACCCGACGGCGACCTCCACACCGAACCATGACGCGACCCGACG
>CAZVOR010000147.1:0-5444 GCA_964628745.1 uncultured Halobacteriales archaeon | reverse complement strand
ACGAGCATGATCATCCGCGTGTCGCGCCACATCGTGACCAGTTCGCGCATAACAGCCGTCCACCACACGCGAAGTGACCATAAAACGTATCGATACGGCAACCGGTCCCGGCCCCGCCGGTGGCGCCCGTTTCCGCCCGGCGCTCCCGGCGCCGGCGGCGCGGTCGTCAGTCCGTCCGCGCCCCGGTCGCTGGCTGGTCCGATTCGCCGGCCAACGCGGCCTCGAGACCCTCGACGGCCGCGTCGACGTCGGCCTCGTGGCCCGCCTCGGCGAGCGACTCGCCGACGGCGCGGACGCCCCGGGCGAGGTCGGCCGGGGCGAGGTGGCCCATGTTGCTCATCCGGAAGAGCCGCCCGTCCAGGTGTGCCTGCCCGCCGGCGACGCCCACGCGCCGGGCCGCCAGCCCGTCGAAGAACGCGTCGGGGTCCTCGCGGACCGCCGCCGGCAGCTCGACCGCCGTCACCGTGTTCGAGCGGGCGGTCGGGCCCGTCGGCTCGCCGAACAGCGCCAGCCCGAGCGCCCGCGTCGCGCCCCGCACTGCCTCCGCCCGGGTGCGGTGCCGTTCGATGCGGGCGGCCATGCCCTCGGCCTCGATGCGCTCGACGGCCACCGCGAGCGCCCGGACCAGCGGGACGGCGCTCGTGAAGGGGGTCTGGTCCATCGCGGCCTTGCGGACGTGCCAGTCGAGGTCCGCGTAGAACGGGCCGGCCTCGCCGTCGAACGCGTCGACGGCGCGCTGCGTGGCGTACAGGGCGCTGACGCCCGGCGGGGCGGCCAGCGCCTTCTGGGCGTCCGTGACGGCGACGTCGACGTGCCAGTCGTCGACGCGGAACTCGTGGCCGCCGATGGAGGAGACGCCGTCGACCACGAAGCGGGCGTCGTGCTCGGCGGCGACCTCGCCGACCTCGGCGACGGGGTTCAGCAGGCCGGTGCTGGTCTCGGAGTGGACGAGCGTCACGAGGGCGGTCTCGTCGGAGACGGCGGCCTCGACGTCGGCCAGGTCGAACGGCGCGCCCCAGTCGGCCTCGACCGGCTCGACCCGGGCGTACCGGTCGGCGATGCGGGCGAACCGGCGGCCGAACTTCCCGTTGACCAGCGCGACGACCTCGTCGTCCGGTTCGACCAGGTTCGCGACGGCGGCCTCCATACCCATCGTGGCCGTGCCGGTGAGCAGCAGGCTGGTGCCGTCGGCGGCGGTGCGCGAGCCGTCCGGCGCGCCGTGGGCGAAGACGTAGTCGAGGCCCGCCTTCGCGCGGGCGTAGGTGTCGCCGAACGTCGCGGAGCGGTGGGACACCATGGGCTCGGCCATCGCCTCCCGGACCGTCGGGTGGACGGGGACGGGTCCGGGGTTCAGGAGGAGGAACTCGTCGGTCATCGACCCGCCATTACCCGGTGTGGGGGTTAAGCCCCACGGCTTGCCTCGGGAGTCGCCGGACCTTATGTGGGATGACGGCCAAGGGGGCGGCGATGGCGTCGCCGACGGTCGAGGACAATCCCTACGTCCGCGACCCGCCCACCGAGTTCGAGCCGGTCGAGTCGCTCGCGGCCGACGAGGCCGCCGAACAGGCCGCGGCGCTCCGCGAGGCGATCCGCTACCACGACCACCGCTACTACGTGCGGGCCGACCCCCTCATCGCCGACCGGACGTACGACCGGCTGTTCGACCGGCTGCGGGCGCTCGAGGACGCCTTCGACCTCGCGACCGATGACAGTCCGACCCGGCGCGTCGGCGGCGAGCCGCTCGACGAGCTCGACCAGGTCGAACACGTCGTCCCGATGCTCTCGCTGGACTCGAGCGCCGAGGCCGAGGACGTCCGCGCCTTCGACGACCGCGTCCGGCGGGCCGTCGGCGACGTCCGCTACGTCTGCGAGCCGAAGTTCGACGGCCTCTCCGTCGAGGTCGTCTACGAGGACGGCCGGTTCGTCCGGGCCGCCACCCGCGGCGACGGCGTGGTCGGCGAGGACGTCACCGAGAACGTCCGCACCATCCCGAGCGTACCGATGCGGCTGCGCGGGGACCACCCCGACCGGCTCGCCGTCCGCGGCGAGGTGTACATGCCCCGGGACGCCTTCCAGGCGTTCAACCGCGAGCGGGTCGAGGCCGGCGAGGACCCGTTCGCGAACCCGCGGAACGCGGCGGCCGGCACGCTCCGCCAGCTCGACCCGTCGGTGGTCGCCGGGCGCCCGCTCGAGTGCACGTTCTTCGACGTCCTCGCGGCCCGGAGGGGCGCGAGTGGTCCGTCGGACGAGGGGCGCGAGTTCGACACCGTCTGGGAGCAGCACCGGGCGCTGCCGGAGTGGGGGCTGCGCGTCCCGGACAACGCCGAGCGCGTCGACGACGTCGAGGCGGCCATCGCCTACCGGGACGCGCTGCTGGCGGCGCGCGACGAGCTCGACTACGAGGTCGACGGCGTCGTGATTAAGGTCGACGACGCCGAGGCGGCCGAGCGGCTCGGGAGCACCAGCCGCGCCTACCGGTGGGCCTACGCCTACAAGTTCCCGCCCCGGGCCGAGGAGACGACCATCCGCGACGTCGTCGTGCAGGTCGGCCGGACGGGCCGCCTGACCCCCGTGGCGCTGCTCGACCCCGTGGACGTCGGCGGCGTGACGGTCTCGCGGGCCAGCCTGCACAACCCGGAGATCGTCGAGTCGCTGGGGGCGAACGTCGGCGACCGCGTCAGGGTCCGGCGCGCCGGCGACGTCATCCCGGAGGTCGCCGAGGTGACGGCCAAGCGAAGCGAGGGCCACTACGAGCTGCCCGACGCCTGCCCGGTCTGCGGCAGCCCCGCCGAGCGCGAGGGCCCGCTCGCGTTCTGTACCGGCGGCCTGGCGTGCCGGGCGCAGCTCGTGCGCTCCGTGGAGCACTACGCCAGCCGGACGGGCCTCGACATCGAGGGGCTCGGCCCGGAGCGCGTCGAGCAGCTGGTCGACGCGGAGCTGCTCGAGGACGGCATCGCCGACCTGTACGACCTGACCGTCGAGGAGCTCGTCGCCCTTGAGGGGTGGGGCGAGCGCAGCGCGCGGAACCTGCTGGCGGAGCTCGAGGCGGCCAAGCGGCCGCGGCTCGCCGACTTCCTCGCCGCGCTGGGCATCCCCGACGTGGGCCCGACCGTCGCCCGGGACCTCGCCCGCGCCTTCGGGACGCTCGACGCCGTCGTGGCGGCGGACCGCGAGGCGCTCACCGCCGTCGACGGCGTCGGCCCGGAGACGGCCGACCGGGTGGCGACGTTCTTCGAGGCGGACGCCAACCGTCGCATCATCGAGCGGCTCCGCGAGCGGGGCGTCGAGCCGCGGGCCGACGGGTCGTCCGCGGCCGACGACGGGGCGCTCGACGGCCTGACGTTCGTCTTCACCGGCTCGCTCGACGGGTACACCCGCGAGGAGGCGCGGGAGCTGGTCGAGCGCCACGGCGGCCGCGCGACGGGGAGCGTCTCGAGCGCGACGGACTACCTCGTGGCGGGGGCGAGTCCGGGGCAGTCGAAGCGCCGGGACGCCGACGAGCACGGGGTAGCCGTCCTCGACGAGGCGGGGTTCGAGGCGCTGCTCGCGGAGCGGGGGGTGTGACCGGCGGTCGACCCCCTCGCTACAGGTCGGCCTCGCGGAAGACGAGGTAGCCGAGCAGCGCCGGGAGCACGAGCCACGCCAGCAGCACGACGAGGACGAAGGCGTCGCTGAGGTAGAGGGGGACGGACTCACCGAGCGACTGGACGTACGCCTGCCGGTTGATCTGACCCTGGAGGCTACTCCCGCCGACCATCCGGGCCCGCGCGGCGACCTCGCGGGAGATGGCGGCGTCGGCCGGCAGCGAGATGGTGACCGAGTCGACCAGCGTCTTGTACGCCTGGGTCGGGTTGAGGACCTTCACGACGAGGTGCAGCTTCACCCGGGCGGCGCCCTCGACGCCGGCGTGGTCGTTGGCCAGCCGGACGAGCCCGTTGGCGAACTGGTTCCAGAACAGCGTGAACAGCACGTAGACGCCGACCGCGCCGATCATGGACGCGCGGCTGGACCGCGAGCCGGCCGAGACGCCCACCGAGATGGCGACGAAGACCAGGCCGAGCAGGGCGGTCAGGACGGCGAAGGCGACGAAGGGCCACGCGTCCACCGAGACGGGCGTCGCGAGGTAGACGACCGCCGCGACCACGAACCCGGCCAGGACGGGCAGCACCAGCACGGCGCCCCGCCCGAGGGCCTTGCCGGCCACCACGTCGCGCCGGGAGTGCGGCAGGGCGAGCAGCAGCTTCAGGGTGCCCGAGTCGCGCTCGCCGGTGACCGAGGCGTAGGCCAGCACGACGGCGATGATGGGCACGAGCAGCGTCATCGTGTCGCGCATGAGGGAGACGAAGACGTTGGTGGTCAGTTCGTCGCCCGCGGCGCCGAGCTGCACGACGTCGGCGATGATGAGCGCCGGCGGGAGCGCGAGGACGACGACGAACAGCGCGGACAGGACCCAGAGCCAGTGCGACCGGACGGCGTCCTGGAAGTCCTTGCGGGCGACCACCGCCCAGGTCACGGTTCCGCCACCTCCCGCCGCTCGGCGCCCTCGTCCGCCGTGTACGCCATGAACAGGTCCTCGAGCGACGCCTCCTCGGTCTCGAAGTCCGAGACGGTCGCGCCCGCCTCCTCGAGCGCCGCGAGGACGCCGGTCTTGGCGGCGTCCGCGCACTCGACGACGACCACGCCGTCCTCCGCGCGGGCGGTCGAGACGCCCTCGACCGCCCGGACGTCCCCGAGCGCGCCGTCCGGGACGGCGTCGACCGTGACCCGCAGGCGGGCGTCGGTTCCCACGGCCGCCCGGAGCCCCTCGACGGAGTCCTCCGCGACGAGCCGCCCGTCGCGGAGGATGCCCACGCGGTCGCAGACGGCCTCGACCTGTCCGAGGATGTGCGAGGAGAAGAAGACCGTCGCGCCGCGCGCGTTCTCCTCGCGGACGATCTCGCGCATCTCGCGGGCGCCGTTGGGGTCCAGCCCGGTCGACGGCTCGTCGAGGATGAGCAGGTCCGGCTCGCCGACCAGCGCCATCCCGAGCGCGAGCCGCTGGCGCATCCCCGTCGAGTAGCCCCCCGCCCGGCGGTCGGCGGCGTCGGCGATGCCGACCCGCTCGAGGACCGCGTCGGGGTCGTCGGCCGCCTCCTTCGACTCGACCGCGAACTCGACGTGCTGTCGGCCGGTCAGCCGCTCGTAGACGTCGAACCCCTCGGGGAGCACGCCGGTTCGCCGCCGGACCACCACGCTCTCCTCGCGGGCGTCGAGGCCCAGCACCCGGACGTCGCCCGCCGTCGGCCGGACGAAGTCGAGCAGGAGGTTGATCGTCGTGGACTTCCCGGCGCCGTTGGGGCCGAGGAAGCCGAATATCTCGCCCCGCTCGACCGCGAGGTCCAGGCCGTCCACGGCCGTCACGTCCCCGAAGCGCTTGGTGACGCCGCGCAGCTCGATCGCCGTCA
>CAZVOR010000146.1:0-5498 GCA_964628745.1 uncultured Halobacteriales archaeon | reverse complement strand
ACCGCCCCGGCGTCCCCCACTCCGTCTGCCCGTACGGCGGGCACGGCTCGTATCCCGGCTCGACGGCGCCGGGGTTGCCGCTCACGGCGTTGCCCGCCTCGGGTACCTCCCCGGCGTGCGGGCCGGTGTACCGGAGGACGTAGAGCCCGCTGTGGACGTCGGCGTAGATGACGTGCCCGTCGTGGACGACGGGATAGCTGAAGGCGAACATGTGGTTCGGCCCGGGCGCCGGCCGGCGGACGACGTGGCCGTCCTCGCGCCGCTCCCTGTCCCCCCGGATGCCGTAGGAGGCCCACCGGACCTCGTCGACGGGGTCGTTGAAGAAGTAGCCGGCCTCCTCGGGGCCGAACGGGTTCGAGATGTCGATCGCCCGCAGTCCCGCCCCGTAGTACGTCGCGAACGCGATGCTGGGGAAGACGACCGCCTCGTGGGGGCTGAACCACGCCGGCAGGGCGGCCGTCCCGGGCTTCCAGCCGTCCGGACCGCAGTTCTCGAGCTGCTGTTCGGGCAGCCCGAAGACGCCGACCGTCTCCGGGTGGAGGTCCCCCCGCATGAGTCGGCTGCCGTCCTCCGGGTGGTGGTGGTACTCGTCCTCGCCGACGTAGACCACGCGGGTGAACGCGCCCGGACAGTTCGCCGTCAGCACCTCCTGGTTCTCGTCGTCCCAGCTCGGCCCCGTCCGTTCGGCGAGCGCGAGGAGGTACGGCCGGTCCGGGACCTTGACGGGCGTGTGCTGGATGGCGTCGCCGAGCGGCGGCGCGGTGTCCTCGCGGGCGGTGATGTCCGGGTTCAGGAGGGTCAGGCAGTGGTCGCCGCTCGCCGCCTCCTCGGCGCCCTGCGGCGCGGCCGGCTCGCAGTCCACGCCGTCCTCGCGGAGGGCGCGGATCAGCCGGGAGCTGTCGAGGAGGAACACCCCGGACTCCAGCTGCGAGACGTAGATGCGCCGGCCGTCGGTCGAGAAGATCGCCTCGTGGGTGCCGTCGGTCACGTCCGGGCGATCCGGCGTCCGCGCCCTGAGGTCCCACGTCGCGACCACCTCGGGGTCGCAGTCGCCGTCGGGACAGCCGGTCAGGTCCACGACCATCAGATCGGTCCCCCCGGTGAACGCTTCGAGCGCCAGCACCCGGTCGGGGTCGACCGGGTCGCGCCAGAGGGAGACGGTGTGGGTCTTCCGGTCGCCGAAGTCGTGCCGGGCGACCAGCTCCGGCGCTCGCGGGTTCGAGACGTCG
The DNA here is from genome assembly GCA_964628745.1 of uncultured Halobacteriales archaeon. Taxonomy (GTDB): domain Archaea; phylum Halobacteriota; class Halobacteria; order Halobacteriales; family Hikarchaeaceae; genus CAZVOR01. Next base: position 4,269 of record CAZVOR010000146.1, on the reverse strand, counting down.
TAGACGGCCAGCCCCCGCGACGGGAGGTCGGGCGGGGGGTCGAAGCCGAGCCCGCCCAGCGCCTCGCGCTGGTCGATCACCAGGAGGTCCCCCGACGCCTCGATGCCCTCGATGCCGTTGCCGACCCCCGGGACCGCGCCCGGGACGGGCCCGACCACCTCCGGGTCGCGCGGATCCGAGACGTCGACGACCAGCGGGGGCTGGTGGCCGACGAACGAGCCGACGTAGACGCAGTCGCCCGCGATGGTGATGTCCGCGTTCGAGCCCCGCGGGATGCCGAGGGACTCGTGGTCGCCGAACTGGTGGTCGTCGAGGAGCGGGGCGTGGCCCACCAGCTCGAAGTTCCGGGCGAGGCCGCCCTCGGGGATCTCGTCGACCGGCGGGGTTCGCGCGGGGTGGTTGCCGTGGCCCTCGACCGTTGCGGCGTCCCCGCCCTGCCCCTCGACCGTTCCGGCGTCCTCGCTCCGGTCCTCGAGCGTCCCGTCGTCCGGTCCCGAGCTCGACCGCGACGCGATGATCGGCAGGGCGAGGGCCCCGGCGCCCCCGAGCGCCGCGCCCTCCAGCGCCCGCCGCCGCGTGAGCCGGCGGGCGCCGGATTCCGCGTCGCCCTCGGCGTCCGGTTGGCCCGATTCCCCGTCAGGACTCCGCTCCGCCCCCATATCTCGATTACGTCGTCGGTGCTATTAGGTGGTTTCATGACCGACACGGAAGCGATTGGGAGCTAACCGGTCACCATTCGGTAGGTACGGCCCGTCGGACGCGGCGGCGACGACCCGTCGCTCGCGAGCTTCCGCGGTCCTCGCGGCGGTCGCCCCGTCGGCCGGGGCCTCCGTCGACGCCTCCGGCACCGGGCGGCGATTCAGCCCCCGGCCGACGCGGTCTCGGGCGGGCGGTCCGCGGCCGCCGCGCGGTCGACCCAGTCGGGGCGCTCGACGGTCGTCTCGCCGACGGCGTCGTACCGCACGACGTTCCGCCGGGTCACGGTGACCGTCCGCGGCTCGCCGTCGACCGTCACCCGCGCCGGGCCGACGAAGCGGGTCTCCCAGCGGCGGACCACGCCGTCGGCCGTCACGAGGAGCGTGCCGGTCCCGTCGGGCCGCTCCGCGAAGGGATGGACCGCCCCGTCGAACGTCCAGTTGGCCGTGTACCGGTGGACGGGCTCGCCGTCGAGCTCGGTCGTGCCGGCGTACGCGAACGCCCAGTCGTCCATGACCGCGGCCAGCATCTCGGCGGGCCGGTCGCGGCGGTACCGGTCGACCCCACGGATGAGCGCGTCGGGGTCGGCCCGCTCGAGGTGGCGGTACTCCCACCCGCAGGCGGCGGACGGACACGGCTTGCGCCGGCTCGCCTCCTCCTCGGGCGAGCCGAACGTCTCCCCGCGGCTGCCCGCGGCGTCGACCGACGCGTGGTGGAACCGGCGCGCGTCGAGGTGGACCGCCACGCGCGTGCGGCTCGGCGGCCGGTACCAGTCGGGGCGGGCCTCCTCGGGCCGGACGTCGCCGTCGATGGCGACCGTCGCGTTGCGCTCGAGCGTGAAGCTCCCCGCGGCGCGGAGCGCCTCGAAGTGGCGCTCGGCGAGCGCGGTCTCGTCGACGCCCTGCCCGTCGGCCCACGCGGCCTCGGGCGGCCCGGCGGTGGCGGCGGGTCCGCCGCCGGTCGCGCCGAGGCAGCCGGCGAGGACGACCGCGACCAGCAGCGGCACCGCTCGCCGCCCCCTCAAGGCCCCGTCCCCCGGCGCCGTCGGTCCATGGCGAGGGGCTGGCAGGCCGGGGCGGTAAAGTCCACCGGAAGGACGAGCGGTCGTTCGAGCGAGCCCGCGGACGGTCGCGGCGGCCGGCGGGTGCGGGCCGAATCGGGGCGTCAGCGCCCGAGGGACCTCGGGCCCGCCATCTGGACGCCGCCATCACCTCGGAAATATAAAACAAATTATTTGTAATCGAGCCGTGTGGGGGCGTGGCATGGGCGTTGTGCGTCGCGACGGGGACTGGCGCCTCGAGAAGCGCGACGATGGGGTCTACGAGATCACCTACCGCGAGGACCCCAAGGTGAAGGTCTACACGCCGGACTACCGGCCCGACCCGACCGAGATCCCCGCCGTCGACGTCCTCCCCGTCCGGGAGGTCGACGCCTTCGCCGACGTCGAGGCCGTGTTCGAGGAGCAGGCCGGCGGCCAGCCGAAGGAAGCGCGGGGCGGCCGCCGGACGCTCGGGACCTCCCGGTAGCGACCGGCGCCGCGGCGCTCGACGGCCGGACCCCCCTCGCGTACGTGACGATTAGCCGTGGAGCCGCGCGCCCTCGCTCCCGGCGTCCGGGCGGCCACGCGCGGTAGACGCCGGCCGCCGAACCGGTAACCGTCGGTTGGCACCGCTGGGGGGCCTTCTAACTACGGCCGTCGGGCCGCAACCGTCGACGCCATGGTGGAGACAGTCAGCGACCTCCGGCTGAGCGGACTCGACTGGGCGGCGCTCGCCCTCGTCGTCGTGGGCGCGCTGAACTGGGGCCTGGTCGGCGTCGGGATGCTCCTGGACGCCAACTGGAACCTCGTCGACCTCCTGCTGGGGTTCTCGCCCCGCCTGGAGGCGGTCGTCTACGTGCTCGTCGGCCTCGCCGGCCTGTACGTGGTGTACTTCGCGTACGAGCTGGGCTCGGCCGAGCGGACGCGTACGACCACCGAGGCTCACTGACGGCCGCCGGGCGAGGCTGACGGCCGGGGGGCGGTCACCCGGCTCGACGGCGGCGCGGAACCGGCGGAGGGCGCCGTCGCCGGGACCCGCCTACCGCGGCTCCGTGGACTGGTCCAGGCGCTCGAGGCGGTCGACCCGCGTGCGGTCGTTGTGGATGTATATCGAGTAGAACAACAGTCCCAGCCCGACCGCGAGGAACACGCCCTCGATGGTCTGCAGCACCAGCAGCTCGCGCCCGGTGATGAGGTAGTCGCCCCGCAGCCCCAGCTGGTAGACCGGCTCGACGACCCCGCCCACGGTGAGGACCCCGAACCCGAGCGTCGAGGTCCGGAACGACTGCTCCCGGCCGTTGACGCGGTAGGCGTAGTAGCTCAGCGTGGTCAGCGTCGCCCCGAAGCCGAAGACGAACAGGTTGGCGAGCACGAACGTCCAGAGCTCGGGCGGTCCGGCCATGCGTCGGTCAGGGCTCCGTCGGGTCGCGGTCGGGTCGGTCGTCCGGCTCGGGGCCGCGGTCGGGGCGGGCGCCCTCCAGGTCGCTCCAGAACGATTCGAACTGGTCGGCGAGCCGCCGTCGCATCGCGATGTCGATGTTGTACCCGCCGTCGTCGATCTCGAACGTGACCCGCCGGAGCGTCGTCTCGTACGACTGGTAGTGGTTGCCCCTGCCGTCGATTCGCGGTCGGACCCGGAGGAGGTCGTAGTCGACCAGCGCGTTGACCCGCCGGTAGACCGTCGGCCGGGAGACGGACAGCCGCTCGGCGAGGTCGTCGGCGGAGCGGGGCCGGTCGCTGGCCAGCACCAGGATCCGACGGGCCAGGGCGTCGCCGAACACGTCGAAGACGTCCGACGGGGTCCACTCCTTCTCGCCCATGTGCGTGGCCTACGACGCCCACGGGCAAAACGGTCGGGGGCGACTTCGGGAACTGAAGTCCGCCGACCGAGGTATGTCCGTCGGGCCCGACGTGTCCACCATGGCCATCGGCGACCTGGTGAGCCGGCTGCTGGGCCGGGACGCCGGTGACGACGCCGAGTTCTACCGGTGTTCGACGTGCGACGCGACGTTCGAGTGGGCCGAGGAGTCCGAACGGGCGTCGTGCCCGGTGTGCCTGTCGTCCGGGGTGTCGCCGGTCTGGGACACCACCGACTTCGACGTCTGAGCCCGGTCGGACCGGGTCACCGGCACCCCGCGGGGGCCGGACCGAGCCCCCACTCCGGGGCCGGACCGGACGACGGGCCACCGGCCGGCACGAGGAAGGTTTCTTGGCCGATGGCGTCCTGGCCGTCGCGTGTGAACCGCCACGCCCGTCGCCGGCCCGGCCCTGCCCCCGCGCACCGCCTCCCGGCCGCTGCCCGCCTCGCGCGCCCGGGTGTCGCCCGTGGCTAGCCCCGACCGCGGCCGACTCGCGCTGTTCGGCGGCGTGCTCGTGGCCTCGGCGACGGCCCTCCTCGTCGGCGCCCGGCTCGCCGACGCGAGCCCGGTCGCCCTCGCGCCGGCCTACATGTTCTCCCCGATGGCCGCCGGGCTCGCCGTCTGCTGGCGGCGGGACGTCCCGCTGTCGGCCGTCGGTCTCCGCGTCGGCCGCCC
>CAZVOR010000145.1:0-5523 GCA_964628745.1 uncultured Halobacteriales archaeon | reverse complement strand
TCCTCGCGGGAGCCGTAGATGTCGTCGACGATGTCCCGCTCGTCGTTCATCGCCGTGTCGTTGCAGACGACGGTGATGTCGATGTCGCCGTCCGTCGGCGCGCGGTCGAGGCGGTTCCGGAACGCCTCGATCATCGCCTTGCTGGCGCCCAGCGGGGCGTCGTCGCCGATCCACGCCTGCTCCAGCGAGTCGGTCTCCTCGGGCCGGATCAGCGACGGCACGGTCGCCGTCTCGGCCGCCGCCCGCCCGGCGTCGGTCGTGCTGCGCGTGAAGTCGCCGCTGCTGCGCATGAACTGGTCGAGGGCCGCCGACTGCGCCTGGGTGCCGTCGACCTGCTGGCCGTTCGGCGAGCGGACCACGGCGAGGTCGTTGATGACGAACGGGAGCACCTCGATGTTCTCCGGCACCAGCGTGACGTGCGCGGTGAGCTTCCACTCCGGGAGCTCGGGCTCGACGAGCGCGAACGGGACCTGCAGGTAGGCCTCGAGCCGCTCGTCCAGCGGGGCGTCGTACAGCGCCGCGAGGTCGAGGTCGAGCTCGGGCTCGACCGCGTTTCGCTCGTGGAGGTTGACCGGGTAGTAGCCCTCGGTCCGGGTGATGCAGTCGAGGAAGAACACCTGCTTGAGCACCCGCTCGACCTCGCCCTCGAAGCCGCGGGCGGGGTCGTCGAGCTCGTGCTCGAAGCCGGCCTCGGTGACCAGCTTCGGGACGGGTCCGGGGACCACCTCGGCACCCAGGTAGTAGGCGAGCGGCGCGACGACGAACACGTGCCGGAGCTCGCGCGGGACCTCGATGGTCACGCCCGTGTCCGGCCGTTCGAGCGCGTCGGGGACGTGCAGCTCGTCGCCGAGCTCGACGGTCGGGGGGTGCCCGCGGAGGGTCGGGTACGAGCGCTCGGGCGAGGTCGTCTTCAGCGCCGAGCCGAGGCAGGAGACGGCGGCCATCATGTCCTCGGGGTCCTCGGTCGTGGTGATGGTCGCCGCCGGGTGCTTGTGGTACGAGCGCGCGCCCAGCAGCACCCGGGTCGGGCCGTCGAACGCGAAGCGGACCTCGTCGGCGGTGACGTCGACGGAGAGCTCGCCGTCGACGACGAGGTAGAGCTTCACCGGCGCCGACAGCTCGATGTTGTACCGGTCGGCGGGCAGCGACCGCGACTCGCCCTTCGTGAGCTCCTCGACGAGGAAGCCCGCGGAGTTCCGGACGAGGACGGCCATCGCGTGGGGGAGCGTCAGCGCCTCGGTGGTGATGGTCGCGCCGCGGTCGACGGGGAAGTGGAACTCATCGAGGGGCGCGTCCGCGGGCTGGACGGGCGTCGGGGTCCGGATGGTGCACTGCCGGCGCTCGACGTGGTCCAGGATCTCGAGCCCCGGCCCGTCCCGCAGCCGTTCGAACGACAGTAGCATCGCGTGGACCCCCGCCCGCGCTCGCGGCCGTAGGGACGTAGTAGGTCCAGCCTACGACATAAATAATTATCGGCGCCGGCCCCCCGCCCGCTACGGGTTCCCGGGCGCCGTCACCGGCGGTCGCGCCGCCGGGCGGTCCCTGCCTTAATCGGCCACTACAGGCCGCCTAACGGGTCGTTTCGGGGGGTGGCGGTCCGGGACGAAGCGGGTATCCCGGCCGGACCGCCAAGCCATCGTCGTTTCGCGCGAGTCGGGCGGGCCGCCCCCCGGGGCGCCCCGGACGCGCGGCCGGCCGTGGCCCGTCAGTCGTCGGCGGGCGACGCCCCCGAGGGGCCACGGCCGGCGACGTCGGCGGGGTGCGTCACGGTCTTGTAGAACAGGACGAGCATCGCGACGATCAGCGCCCCGCCCCACAGGAAGACGGTCGGCAGGAGGACGGTGATGCCGGCCCCTTCGCCCAACCAGATGACCCCCGGGATGCCCCACTGTCCGGCGATGAACAGCACGGTGACCGCCGTCCGGAGCGTTCCCGTCACGCCGAGCGCCGGCACGGCGAAGCCCACTACGATCGCGAGGATGGAGATGACGCCGAGATGGGCGTGGCCTCCGATCATCCATCCGGGGACGCCCTGGCCGCCGGACAGCAGGACGAACTGGTAGAGGCCGACGGTCATCATCGTCGCCAGGCCGAGGAAGCCCGAGGCCTTGAGCGGCTTCGTCATTGGTCGAACGCCGCCAACCCGCGCATCTCACGCCGCAGCGGGCCTCGCCGGTCGGTAGCGGTCCGCTCGGGCGTGCGGTACCGTTCGGACGCGGGACGTCTCCCACGGCGAGCCCGGCGCGGTCGACGTGTTCCTCGATGCCCTCGTCGCGTCGCTCCTCGACAGCTCCCCGGGAGGTCCCGGGGGCGGCCCGCTACGCCCTCTCGGCCGCGAGGTCGCGGTCCGTCCCACGCCAACCGCCAGGGTCGGTCAGGTCTCGTGCCGCCCATGGTCGGACGGGGCAACGGCGAGCCCGCACTTAGCCGCTAGGAGAACGAAATTTCTCTAGTCGAGGCTAGCGAAACGCCGTTCACGCAGGCGGGGGTCCGGTCACACCGCTCCGGCTCGGTTCGCGCCGCCCGGCGTCAGTCCGACCGGCGCCGGTCGACGGCGACGACGTCCAGGTCGGCGTCCAGCGTGACCTCGAGCGTGCGCCCGTCGCCCTCGACGGTGACCGACACGCGGAACGGCGACTCCGCGACCGTCGTCTCTAGGCGGTGGTGCAGCAGGTCGATGATCTCCTCGAAGGAGGGGGCGAGCGCGTCGATGCCCAACTCGTCGAGGAGCCCGATGACGGGGGTCAGCCCCAGCACGAACGGTTCGACCGGCAGCCGCTTGGCGAACCGGCAGGCGTCGCATCGCAGCTCCGCCCAGACCGGAAAGCGCGTCCCGCAGCGAGGACACGCCTCGTTCGACCCCGACTCGTGCCCGTCACAGACCGAGACCGACGCCGAGATCGGGCCCGCGCACTCCCGACAGACGTCGCGCATCATGTAGGCGATGTCCAACATGCAACGGTAGAAGCCCGTCGCGACCGCCTCGTCGAGGCGACGTTCCCGCAGCGCCGCGCCCGGGTAGCTCGAGAGGAAGACCATCCCCGTCGGCGCGCCGTCGCCGAACAGCCCGTCGCACTCGGTACACTGCACGCGGAGCCACTGGTCCTCGTACGCAGCGGTCACGGGGGCGTCGCACAGCGGACAGTCCCAGCCGAGCTCCGCGCCGAGGTCGACGTCCTCCGCCCCCGAGATGGCGATGACGGTCCTGGCGATCTGCTTGCCGGCGCCGCTCAACCGGTAGCCCTCGTCGGTGCGCTTGACGAAGTGGGGGGCGAGCCGCGAGAGGTGGTAGTTGAACTTCCCGTTGTCGTCGACGTCGACCCGCCGACGCAGCTCCGAGAACGGGATGGTCCGGGCGGCGTCGGAGATGTCGTCGTACTCGCGGGCGGCGCCGGCTCGCCACAGTGCCCGGACGATGTCCAGCCGGAGCTCGTTCCCAAGGATGGCGAAGGCCTCGTCCGGAGCCAGCCCGTCCAGGTCGACGTCCGGCGTCAGCCGGGTTTCGGCCATGGCACCCGTTCGCCCGTCGACTCCAATAAACGTACCCTCGGCGGTTCCGCGTCCCGGCGGTCCCGTGCTCGGTGTTCCGGGTTCGGGCGGTCCCCGGCGGATTCCCAGCATCCGGCACGGCGATGTCCGACGACGTCGCATGGCTGCCGGGGCGAGGACCTCGCTGACGGACCGGTCCCTCGGGCGACGGCCCCGCCCGAGCTCAGAGCCGGTCGGTGTCGACCTCGACGTCGGGCGGCGAGACGACGAGGAAGTTCCGGAAGTGCACCACCGAACCGCCGCCGTCCCGGACGGGCGCGGCGAAGTCCGCGGCGAGCTCGGTGAGGTTCCCGTCGACGTACAGCACGAGGACGTTGCCCGCCGCCACCTCCTCGATCCAGCGCTCGCCCGGGGTCGAGCCGTCGAGCACGCCGAGCACCACCCGCCGGTCCCCATCGTCGTCGATCTCCTGCTCGATGGTCCCGAGATCGAGGTCGAACTCGCCCATGCCCGCCCTCGGAGGGCCGTCGGTAAAAAGACACCCGTCGGGCGAGTGCGCGGGGCCCCGCGCGACCGTCCCTGCCCCGCCGAGCCCCGTCGCGCCGGTCTCGCTCCCGTCGCGCCCGTCCAGCCCGTCGGGAGCCCGCCCGGCTCCGCGCCGACCGACCGGCGGCGGGCCCCGACCGACACGTTTATGTAGCGGACGACTGCTTGACGTACTTGCCATGTCATCCGACGAGGGCACTCCTGCGACAACGCAGGGGGGTCGAGTTCTTCCAGGGCACGTTAGCCGCTGAACCCGAGTACGAGGCTGTACGGATTTTCGACACGACGCTCCGCGATGGCGAGCAGGCGCCACGCGTCTCGTTCTCCTACGAGGACAAACGCGAGATCGCCGAGCGGCTGGACCGGATGGGGACCCACGTCATCGAGGCCGGGTTCCCCGTCAACTCCGACGCCGAGTTCGAGGCCGTCCGCGACATCGCGGAGGGCACCGAGACCACGGTGGCGGGGCTGGCGCGCGTCGTGGACAGGGACGTCGAGGCCGCGCTCGACGCCGGCGTCGAGATGGTGCACGTGTTCGCGAGCACCTCCGACGTCCAGATCGAGGACTCCATGCACTCCACCCGCGAGGAGGTCGTCGAGCGCTCCGTGGCGTGCGTCGAGCGCGTCAAGGAGGCCGGCGTCGAGTGCATGTTCTCCCCGATGGACGCCACCCGGACCGAGCTCGACTACCTCGGCGAGGTGGTCGAGGCGACGTCCGAGGCGGGCGCGGACTGGATCAACATCCCGGACACGTGCGGGGTCGCCACGCCGACGCGGATGGCGGGCCTCGTCCGGTTCGTCCGCGAGCGCACCGACGCGCGCGTCGACGTCCACACCCACGACGACTTCGGGCTGGCGACGGCGAACGTCGTCGCCGGCTTCGAGGCCGGCGCCCACCAGGCGCAGGTCTCGGTCAACGGCATCGGCGAGCGCGCCGGCAACGCCGCCTACGAGGAGGTCGTCATGATCGCGGAGTGCCTCAACGGCATCGACACCGGCGTCGACACGACGCAGATCATGGAGCTGTCGCGGACGGTCGAGGCCATAAGCGGCATCGACAACCCGCCGAACAAGCCGGTGGTCGGCGCCAACGCGTTCAGCCACGAGAGCGGCATCCACGCGGCCGGCGTCATGACGAACGCCGACACGTTCGAGCCGGGCGTGATGACCCCGGAGATGGTCGGCGCGACCCGGGAGTTCGTGCTCGGCAAGCACACCGGGACGCACAACGTCAGAAAGCACCTCGAGGAGGCGGGCTTCGCCCCCGACGACGACGAGGTGCGCGCGGTCACCCGGCGCGTCAAGGACTACGGCGCGGCGAAGAACGTGGTGACCCGCGAGAAGCTGGTGGAGTTCGCCCGCGAGGCGGGCCTCGAACGGGAGCGGGAGGAGGTCCGGGTCTGATGGCCAGCGTGGTCGCCCCCGCCGCCGAGCCGCACGGCTCGCCCCGGCGCGGCTCCCGAAAGGGTTATGCCGACGGACGGTCCT
>CAZVOR010000144.1:0-5535 GCA_964628745.1 uncultured Halobacteriales archaeon | reverse complement strand
TGCTCAACGAGGCCGCCGTCGAGGCCGCCGTCCGCGTCGGCAAGGCCCTCGAGGCCGACGTCCCGGCCGAGACGACCTTCCACCGGAAGAACTACTTCTACCCGGACCTCCCCAAGGGGTTCCAGCTGACCCAGTACGACGCGCCCATCTGCCGGTCGGGGCGGCTCGAGGTCCGCGTCGACGGCGAGCGTCGGGAGGTCGGCATCGAGCGCGCGCACCTCGAGGAGGACCCCGGCAGCCTCCAGCACGTCGGCGGGAGCATCGACACCGCCGACTACGTGCTCGTCGACTACAACCGGGCCGGCACGCCGCTCATGGAGATCGTCACCGAGCCCGACCTCCGCGGGCCCGAGGAGGTCCGGGCGTTCCTCGCGAAGCTCGAGGAGGTGCTCGAGTACCTCGGGGTGTTCGACAGCACCCGCGATGGCAGCCTCCGCGTCGACGCGAACATCTCGCTGGTGCCGGACGAGCGGGTCGACGACGACGGCGCCGTCGCCGAGGCCGACCTGGCGGCGGCCGACCGGACCGAGGTCAAGAACATCTCGAGCCACAAGGGCGCCGAGAAGGCGCTGGCCTACGAGATCACCCGGCAGAAGAACGCCATAGAGCACGGCCGCGCCGTCGCCCGGGAGACCCGCCACTGGGACGAGGACAAGGGCATCACGCTGTCGATGCGCGCCAAGGAGGCCGAGAAGGACTACCGCTACTTCCGCGAGGCCGACCTGCCGCCGCTGCGCGTCGCCGACTGGCGCGAGTCGCTCGCCATCCCGGAGCTGCCCGAGGCCCGCCGCGAGCGCTTCCGCGAGGGCTACGGCCTCTCCGCGGAGGCAGCCTCGAAGCTCACCTCGACCAAGCAGGTCGCCGACTTCTACGAGGCCCTCGCGGAGGCGTTCGACCCGGACCTGGCGGCGACGTGGGTCGCCGACACGCTGCTCGGCGAGCTCAACTACCGCGACATGGCGGTCGCCGACGTCGCGGACCGCCTCGAGGAGTTCCAGCGGCTGGTCGAGCTCGTCGACGCCGGCGAGATCACGGCCAAGAACGCCCGCGAGGTCGTCCTCCGGGCGATGCTCGACGAGGGCGCCGAGCCCGACGCGGTCATCGAGGCCGAGGGGCTCGGCCGGACCGATGACGACACAGTCGCCGCGGCCGTCGAGGACGCCATCGCGGCCAATCCCGAGGCGGTCGCCGACTACGAGGCCGGCGAGGACGGCGCACTCAACTACCTCGTCGGGCAGGTCATGCAGGCGACCGGCGGCCGGGCCGACCCGGGCGCGGTCAACCGGGCGCTGCGCTCCCGGCTCGAGGAGTGACCGGACCGACGAACGGCCGCCTCGGCTGGTGACGACCCTCCCGGCCGGGGCGGAGACCGGTCGGGCCGGGGCCGCCGCGAGTCCGACGACGCTGGTCGGCCTGCGACCGGTTAGACTCGATTTCGATACCATCCGATTCCGTCAACGTCGGCCATTTCAGCCGAAAACGGGAGGATTTCATTCGAATTATACCCCCTGATATTCGGCGGCGTAATTTTATACCTCCGGTCGGGGGAAAGCGGGTACCCATGCCTGCCCCCACCGGCGTCTCCGTCCTCGACGGGATGCTGAACGGTGGGCTTCCCGACAACCGGGTCACGCTGCTCATCGGCGGGCCCGGAAGCGGCAAGACCACGCTGGCGATGCAGTACCTGATAGAGGGTCTCGAGCGCGGGGAGCGCTGTCTGTTCGTCAGCACCGAACAGACGCCCTCGGAGCTTCGCGACTCGTTCGCCCCGTACAACTTCGATCTCGACCACGAACTGCTGACGATAAAGACGATTCACGCGACGTCGGGTCGGACGATCGAGCAGGAGGCAGAGGAGCCCAGAATGGTGCTCGGATCGCTGGTCGACGAGGAGAGGTACGACGAGGCCGACGAGTTCCCGGAAGACCACTCCGCCGCGGCCTTCGGCCGGTACCGGACGCCGTTTACCGGCGAGGGCATCCAGGACGCGCTCCTCGAGCACGGCCCCTGCGACCGGGTCGTCTTCGACAGCATCTCCGGCCTGGAGGTCATGGCCGACGACCCCCGAGTCTACCGCCGGAGCGTCCTCGACATCATCCGGCTTTTCACCGACGGGTTCGGCGCCACGACGCTGTTCACGGCCGAGGAACCCGCCGACGGCCGGGACGATTTCGTCGGGTCGGGCGGGATGCTCCAGTTCAACACCCACGGCGTCATCGAGCTCAGTCGCGAGCAGGTCGACGGCGACTTCCACCGGTTCATCCAGGTCCAGAAGATGCGTGGCGTCGACCACGCCACCCAGGCGTTCGAGCTGGAGTTCCACTACGAGGGGGTCCACGTGGTCCCCGAGAGCCGAACGCCCTCGTCCACCCTCGTCCCGAACGAGACGCTGAGCACGGGCATCAACGGGCTCGACCGCCTGTGCGGCGGCGGCCTCATCGCGGGCGGCACGGCACTGCTCGACCACGACGGCCGGGCGAGCGTCTATCCCGTGGTGGCCAACATCCTCATCGAATCAATCCGGCGGGGCCAGGCCATCGTCCTGCTGCCCCCGTCCAGCCTCGAGCCGTCGCACCTCGACGCGCTCGTCGCCGAGCGCGTCGGGTCCGTGCGGGAGCTGCTCGCCGCGGACAGGCTGTTCGTGCTCGACCTGGGCGGCAGCTGGGACGAGTACGGCTACAACGTCTTCGCCATCTCGGACTTCGAACGCGGCCTCCGCCAGATGTTCGGGGGCCTCAGCACGCTGGTGTCCTGGAAGATGAAGCGCATCTTCAAGCGCATCAACCAGCGCCGGAGCGGCCAGACGGCGCTGTCGGTGGTCTTCACCGAGGCGATGCTCCAGGAGTTCAGCCCGAACGAGGTCCGCCAGCTCCACCAGTGGGCGAAAAAGAACCTCTTCGTACCGAACGACACCGTGTTGTTCGTCCAGAATCCGGCGGTGATGGACGAGTCCCTGTCCGAGAACTTCGTGCTGGACGCCCAGCAGATGCTCCGGACCTGGATCCACGAGAACGGGCTCCAGTACCTGAAGCTGGAGAAGTCGCCGACCGGCCAGCTCGGCAGCTCGAAACTCCTCGAGCACGTCGACTACCCGCCGTACATCCGCGTGCAGCGGTCCCGGAGCGCGGACACGGGCGCGTAGCGACCGGCGAGCACCGCCACCACCCACCGACCACCACACCACCGATTCAATGAACGTCATCGCGAAGTACCTCGGCCTGACGAGGGCGAACAGCCCGGCGAACGACACGACGGACCGGCAGAAACGCGTGCTCTTCGACGACAGCCAGGAACGGCAGGCCCGATTCCTCGCCGAGCGCATCTGCTCCGGCTTCCAGCTCCACGACCGCCGCCAGCGCGAGGAGTCCGTCGAAGCGTTCTACGCCGTCGACCGGAACCAGTTCGCGCACCTCGACAACGAGTCGGCCCTCGCCGCGGCCGAGGCGTTCGTCGACGCTCTCTGGGCGAAGGACGACATCGAGAAGAGCCACCAGGTCGACGGCGTCATCGACCCCGTCGCCATCGCCGACGCCGACTACGACCCGGTCTACCAGCCCCTCGCGCGCCGGGCCGAGGTGGTCGGCATGGACGTCGAGTACGCCGAGAAGACGACCGAGGCGTGGAAGAAGCACAAGACGTCCGAGGACTACTGGACGGCGTTCCTCCAGGCGCAGACGGCGGAGCTGCGGGCGGCCCTCGGCAAGCCGGACTACCCGAACAAGCCGAAGGAGGGCTCCTCGGGGTACGGGCCGCTCGCCACCCGGTACGTCCTGGCCGTCGAACTGCACGACCTGCACACCAGCGAGACCTGGGAGGAGGCCATCCGGGTGATGACGCCCTACTACCAGGCCATCCTCCTCGCCCACCAGGAACGCTAAGCCCCCGAAGCCCGCCCCGTCCCCCCACCACCCGGCCGTCGCCCGCTCTCCGGGGCTCGACGTCGATGCTGCGGCCGACGTGCTCCTCCTCGCGCCGACGGTGCCCGACGGAGCCACCGACGCGCTACTTCTCGATTTCGGTATCCGGCAGGTCGGTTCTCGGCGGGGCCAATCGGAAGAGGGCCCCGACCTGCCCGGCCGTATTCTAAGCGATGATATTCGGTGGTGAGGTTTTAAGGAGCCGTCGGGGGACGGACGGATACGACGCCCCGCGGCCCCCTGACGGCGCCGCGCTCGCCCGGCCAGGCGGTCGGGCGTCCCGCGACGAAACCGGCCCGTGGACCACCCCTCCGCGGGCGAACCGCCCGACCCGCCCCACCCCCGCCATCCCCCCATGGCCCTCGCATCACCACCCCGGCTCGACGCCGGCTCCCGGTCGAACGTGCTCTACCTGGCCCCGGCGCTCCACGGCAGCGCCGAGACCGGGTGCGGGCTGCTGCTCTCGGTCGGGGACGCCGAGCGCGCCGCGCTGCTGTCGGTCGGGACCGGCCGGGCGCCCGAGGCCGTGCTCTCGACGTGGCGCGAACACGTCGGCGACGGCCCCGAGCGGGCGGCCTTCGTCCTGCTCGGCGGGTCGACGCGGTCCGCCGCGTCCGTCACCTCGGTCGACGACGCGGTCGCCGACGGCGCGGTCTCCGTCCACTCCGTCGCGGACCCGGGGAACCTCACGGACGTCGGCATCGTGACGAGCTCCTACCTGGCCGAGTGGGACCGCGAGGGGCGGTCGGTCGTGCTCTGCTTTCGGACGCTCACGACCCTGCTGCAGTACGTCCGCCTGGAGACCGCCTTCCAGTTCCTGCACGAGCTCACGAACCGCGTCCGGGCGACGGACGGGGTCGCCCACTACCACATGGACCCGTCCGCCCACGACGAACGGACCGTCAACACGCTCGTGGCGCTGTTCGACGCGGTCGCCGAGCTCGACGACGATGACGACTGGCGCGTCCGGACGCGCTATCGCCCCTGAGGGCAGCGGCCCGCCCCGCCTAGTCCGTCCCGGCCGACTCCGCCGGGGGGCCGTCGGCCGGCGACGGCTCGACGACGCCCGCCTCCCATCCGCGGCGCCGGAACCAGAGCCCGCCGACGACGAACGCGACGACGCTCGACCCGGAGAGGGCCCACCACAACCCCGTCGGCCCCCACCCCAACGAGTAGGCCAGCAGCCAGGCGACCGGGATGCGCAGGAGCCACCGCGAGAGGAAGGAGAGCACCATCGCCTCGCGGGTGTGGCCGGCGCCCCGGAACCCGCCCTGCAGCACCATCAGCCCGCCGAAGAACGCCCAGAACGGGGCGACGATGCGCAGCAGCGTCACCCCCTCGTCGACGACCGCCCGGTCGGCGATGAACACGCGCATGGCCTCGTCCGGGAACGCGACGGCCAGCGCCCCGAACGCGGCCAGGATCGCCATCGCCCCGGCGGTCCCCCGCCAGGCCACCGAGTTGGCCCGGTCCGGGGTCCGGGCGCCGAGGTTCTGGCCGACGCCGGTGGCGGTGGCCTGGCCCACGGCGCCGGAGACGGTCCAGGAGACGGACATCATGCGGAGCCCGATGCCGTAGGCGGCGGTCACGATGGGGCCGAAGCGCGCGACGAGCGCCG
>CAZVOR010000143.1:0-5602 GCA_964628745.1 uncultured Halobacteriales archaeon | reverse complement strand
AATCCTTCACCGGGCCGAAGAGGCGATCATCAAGGAGTTCATGACGGAATCTCCGCCCGGCTAAATGCACGGCGAAGTTCGGATTTCCAGTCTTAGGGGAGGCTGTATCAATCCTGACGGGCCTTGGCGGATCTGAATCATCTCCCGCGCTTCGCCAGCGAGCTCGACGTCCCCCGGCCGTCGAGCGCCGCGCCCGCGAGTACGCCGCGCGGGTGCGCGAGGAGGGCATCGGCACCGGCCGGCACCCGGGCGGCGTGGCGGCCGCCTGCCTGTACGCCGCGGCCGAGGAGCGGTGCTACCCGCTGACCCAGCAGCAGGCCGCCGACGTGGCGGACGTGACCCCGGTAACGCTGCGGTCGACGTACGTCGAGCTGTGGGAGTGAGCAACTCGCGCCCGGTAACGGGCGAATAACCAGCAGCCATTGTCGCGTAGCGGTCCACCGCGTGTCGGACGTCCCTCCCGAGCCACGGTGCGACGGCGGTGAAGCGACCGGCGAGGACGCCCCGCCCGGGGAGCCGGACGTGGACCAGACCGGGCTCGGACCGACGCCGGCGGACGCGTCGGGCTCCGGGCTCCGACGGACGGCGGATGGCGGGCGGCCGCTGGTCTCCCGCCGCCGGCTCCTCCGCACGGTCGGCGCCGCCGGGGTGGGCACCGGCGTCGTGTTGGGGCTCGCCGCCGACGAGGGGGCCCTGGCCGACCGAACGCGCATCGTCTACGCGAACGCCCGCACCCGGCCGGAGAGCGGCCCCTTCCAGCCCCGGACCAAGTCCGTCCCAGCGGAGTGGCACCGGAACCTGACGCTGGCGTTCGAGATCCAGGCGAGCATCCGCGCGGCCGTCCCGTCGTCGCTCGTCGGCGCGTTCGCCGTCCCCGGGACCTTCGACGAACCGGAGGCGTCGATCTCCGTCGCCGCCACCGACGAGGGCATCGGCGAGACGCTGGAGGACCTCTCGGGGGGCCTGTCGATAGACCTCAACATCGTCGAGGGCCTCCCGTCCGGCGGCGATGACGAGCCCACGCTGTCGGAGGCCTACCAGGTCTCCGATCTGGACGAACGGCGCGTGCCGAGCGGCTACGTCTGCGGGACGGACGGCGTCGTCGGCACGCTCGCCCCGGCGCTGTACGACGCGGGAAGCGGCGCCGCCCACTTCGCGACGTCGAACCACGTGTTCGGGGCCGCCGGCACCAAGGCGACCGAACACGAGGGCGAACCGCTTTCCATCCTGCGCGACGACGAGACGCGTCGTATCGGGCGCGTCGTCCGGGGGTACCCGGAGGCGGACGTGGTCCGCGTCGCCCCCGAGGGCGGCTACCGCCCCGTCTCGGCGATCGCCAGGGCGACGCCGGGGACCGTCATCGGCCAGTACACGAAGGCGGGGCTGGCGGACCTGATGGCCCGGGAGGAGCCCCTCCAGAAGGTCGGGGCGTTCTCGAACCACACCGCGGGGGCGATCGAGGGCATCGACGGGGTGACCTGCTACACCGGCGAGGTCTGCAAGGCCGGCCAGCTCAAGTGGGGCGGCGAGGCGAGCATGGCGGACGGCGACAGCGGCTCGGTGAGCTACCACGAGGACCCCGAGCACCCGGAGGAGTACGTCCTCGTGGGCGGGATCAACAACGCCCGGACGTGGTGGCCCGGCATGGACTTCACGTGGGGCACCGGGGCGCACCACCTGCTCGACGAGTACGGCCTCCACTTCTGATGCCAGGGGTCGGAGCGGGTGCGCGGCGGGGCGGTCGGCGCTCGTCGGCCGGGGCGACCGCGCGCCGGCGGGAGGGCGCGAGCGCGTCCCTCGTCCCGACTCGAGGCCACGGCGAGACGCCCGCCGCCGGTCGCCATCGCCGTGACGCCGGACGGCTCCGCCGCCGGCCGGCGCCTGCGAGGGCGCTCAGGCCGTCAGCTTGTCGAGCCGGATCCGGAACACCGAGCCGTCGGGGTCGTTGTCCTCGACCCATATCTCGCCCCCGTAGCTGTCGATGACGCGGTCGGTGAAGAAAAGCGAGATGCCCTGGCCGTGGTGGAGCGGGTCGAGCTCCTCCCGCCCGAATATCAGGTCCTCCTCGCCGTCCGGGACGCCCGGCCCGTTGTCGCGGACGCCCAGGACGACGTCGGCGTCGCGCTCGTCGACGACCAGCTCGACGACGGGCGTCGGCGAGTCGTTGTGGATGACGGCGTTTTCGAGCACCGACTCGATGGCGTAGGGGAGCAGCTCGTCAGCGACCACCCGGATCTCCGGGAACGGCTCGAACCGGAAGTCGGCGCGCTCGAACCGGTCGGCCAGCTTCACGACCCGGTCGTTCAGGACCAGGTCGAGCCGGACGGGCCGGTTGGAGATCTCGTGGGATTCCTCCAGCAGTTCGCGGAAGTCCCGCGCCTTCTCGGACTTGTTGACCGTCTTCCTGACCATCTCCTCCGAGATGGCCAGGTTCTCGATGACCTCGTCGTCGTCCGTCTTGGATTTCGCCTGCTGTATCCGGCCGTAGATCACGTTGAGGTCGTTGCGCAGGTCGTGGCGCAGCAGCCGGCTGAGCACCTTCGAGGCGTACTCGTACCGGCGTTCCTTCGTCGTGTCGATGAATATCGCGATGTAGCCCCGCTTGGCCCCGTCGACGTACACCGGCGCCGTCGACCCCTGTCCGATGACGACCTCGTCGTCCTTCGTCCGCGCCTTGAACTCGCCCTCCCACGGCTCGTCGTTCACGAGGTTCTCGACGATGGACTCGTAGAGCGGCCGGTCGTTCGTCAGGACGGTGGCGGACTGGCCGACGATCTCGTCGTAGCCGTACCCCAGGAACTCGAGCCCGCGCTGGTTGATGTCCCGGATGACGAAGTTCGTGTCCGTCAGCAGCGCGGGGTTCGCGGTGCTCCGGAAGGCCTCCTCGTACACGGCCGCGCCGAAGAACGACGACCCGACCCCCTCGGCGGCCGACCGGTCAGTCATGGTGTCCCGCGCGGTGGTCGAGCCCCGGGCGAGCCCCGGCGCGGAGCTCGAAGACCTTCTGGTAGTACCTGGCCACCAGGTCGACGACCCGGCTCAGGTCACGGTCACGGTGCTGGTGTCCCCACCGGTCGTGGAGCTTCACCCCGGCCACGAAGTACTGCGCGAGGTCGTCCACGACGTCGTCCGGCGCCGTCGGGACCATCGCGCGGAGCTTTATCGCGTGGGCCTCGTGGGCGACCTCCTCCCAGTACTCGTGGATCTGGCCGTGGAGGCGCCAGAACTGGGTCTGCTTGTCGGCGTACGCGGGGTCGATGTCGACCCGGCGGCAGACCGCCGAGAGCTGCTCGTGGACGCGCTCCCAGCGAGGGTCGAGGGCCGGTTTATCCCCGTAGGACGCCGCGGTGTCGCTCAACAGGACGGACTCGAGGTCGTCGCTTTCGAGCAGCTGCTCGATGAACTCCCAGTTTTCGATCTCGTCGTGGAGGAACAGCGCGCGGATGAAGGCGTCGCCGGCGGTCTCCACCCGCTCGCGGTCGACGTGGGGGAACTCCCGTTCGTACGTCTCGACCATCCGGTCGCGGGCCGTCGACGCCGCCGCCCGCGCCGACGGGCCGTCCTCCCTGATGATGTGGGCCTCGCGCTCGTCCTGGAGGTAGAAGGCGGAGAGCAGCGTCTCGGCCGTCTCGACGGCGCGTTCGGAGACGGGGTTGATGGCGAGCGGGGGGACGTCGGCCTCTCGCAGCATCGGCTCGTGCGACGCCGCCAGGTGGTCGTACGATTCGGGGAACGTATCGAACCGCCGAGGGCAGAACGGACAGGTGACGCGGGTCATCGTTGATCACGCTCGGGGCCGTCGCGGGCCCCCGCCGAGCCGTCGGTCCCCCCGCCGACGAACGCCGCCGGAACGGCGGTTCGGGCGAGTACCCCCGGCCTACTCGGGCCTCCTATATATACGTCCGGCGCGAATTATCGCCTCTGATTACCCCTCCGGTAGATTCATGGCCGCCCGGGCGATTTGGGTACCTCCATGGGCGCATCGCCCGCCGCGACGGTCCTGGTCGTGGACGACGAGCCGTCGGTCGCCGACATGTACGCGGACCAGCTGCGCGACGCCTACCGCGTTCGAACGGCGTACGACGGCGACGCGGCGCTTGCGGCGCTCGACGACGACGTCGACGTGGCGCTGCTCGACCGGCGGATGCCCGGCCTCTCCGGGGACGACGTGCTCGAGGAGATCCGGTCCCGGGAGGTCGACTGTGGCGTCGTGATGGTGACGGCGGTCGAACCGGACGTCGACATCATCGAGCTGGGGCTGGACGACTACGTCGTCAAACCCGTCTCCCGGGCGGAGCTCCACGAGGTCGTCGAACGGGTCCGCCGGCGGGCCTCCTACCAGGAAGCCGCCCGCTCGCACTTCGAGCTCGCCGCGAAGTACGCCGCGCTTCGAAGCTACAAGCGACCCGCCGAGCTCGACGAAAGCGCCGAGTTCGCCGAACTCGAGGCCCAGCTATCGGCGGTCCGGGACGAGCTGGAGGCGCTGGACGCCGAGCTGCTGCCCGACGACTTCGACATCCTGCTGCGCAAGTTCGTCCCGGACTGACGGTGGCCGCCCGGCCCGGGCGCGGGAGATACCGCGCGCCGGCCGGCTGCGGGCGCCCCGCGGCGGTCTCGTGGGGCAAAGGTTGAAAGCGCTGGTCACGGTAGCAGCGGTATCCGGCAGCGCGCCTGGGCCGGGTATCGCGGCTCCCGCCGCTGCCGGCCAGCGAACCGGGTCCCACCATGACCGCCGGCATCTCGAAGGTCGTCCTCGTCACCGTCGACTCGTGGCGCGCCGACGAGCTCGGCCCGCACATGCCCGTCGCGTCGCGCCTCGCCGACCGGGGCACGACGTTCGAGCGGGCCTTCGCCAACGGCAACTGGACGCCGTTTTCCTTCCCGGGGCTGCTGGCCTCCCGCCCCGTCTTCGCCGACACGGGCGAGATCGGCGTCACCGGCGCGCCGACCCTCGCGGAGGTCCTCTCCGGGGCGGGGGTGCACACCGCGGGGTTCAACGCCGCCAACGGCTTCCTGACGAGCCACTGGGGCTACGACGCGGGGTTCGACGAGTTCGAGTCGTTCGTCGAGGACGCGACGGGCGCCGTCAGTCGCTTTCTCGCCGCCCACCCGACGGTCTCCTCGTGGGTCGCGCTCGCGAAGTCGCCGTTCCGGCGCCTCGGCGCGGCCCTGCGCGGCCGGGGGACCGACCGCCCGTTCGCCGACGTCTCCCGGCTCGTCGACGTCGAGGACCGGGCGCGGGCGTTCGTCGACGACGCCCGCGAGCCATCCTTCCTCTGGGTGCACTACATGGACGCCCACACGCCGTACGTGCCGGCACCGCGGCACCTCCGGGAGGTCTCGGGCGCGCGGCTCGGCACCCACCGGATGCTCGCCGCCCACGCCCGGACCGGCCTCGGCCTCGGCGTCGGCGACCGCGCGCTCGCCGGCCTCCGGACGCTCTACCGGGCCACGCTCCGGCAGGTCGACGCGAGCGTGGGACGCCTGCTCGACGCGCTCGAGGCCGCCGGAATCCGCGACGAGACGGCCGTCGTGCTCGCCGGCGACCACGGCGAGGAGTTCATGGAGCACGGCCACCTGGCCCACTACCCCAAGCTCTACG
>CAZVOR010000142.1:0-5628 GCA_964628745.1 uncultured Halobacteriales archaeon | reverse complement strand
GTCGCCGGTCGACCGGATCGACGCCGGCGAGGAGCCCATCGAGCTGCTCGTCCAGCTGGCCGAGGACGGCGAGATCGACCCGTGGAACATCGACATCGTCCGCGTGACGGACAAGTTCCTAGAGCGGCTCGACGCCGGCGACCTCCGCGCGTCGGCCCGGGCGCTGTTCTACGCCGCCGTGCTGCTGCGGATGAAAAGCGACGTGCTGGTGGGCCCGGACGAGCCCGAGGAGCCCGACCCGTTCGCCGACGCCTGGGCCGAACCGCGGGGCGACCCGGCGATGGCGTACGACGACGGGCCGGACCCGGTCGCCGCGCTCGAGCACGAGCTCGACCGCCGGCTCGACCGCAAGCGCGTCCGCGGTGGCGCCCCCGAGACGCTCGACGAGCTGGTGCGCGAGCTCCGCGAGCACGAGCGCGAGTCGTGGTGGAAGGAGCACCGGACCTACGACACCTCCGGCTCCCCCTCGGGCTTCCTGCGGGGCACGCAGACGCTGGACTACCGCGCGGGCGACGACGGCCGGATGGACGACGAGCCCACCGAGCACGACGTCACCGCGACCGCCCACGCCGAGGACATGGAGGGGACCATCGCGGACGTCCGGGCGGTCCTGTCGACGCACTTCGACGCCGGCCGGGCCGAGGTGCTCTTCGCCGAGGTACAGGGCGCCGGCGGCTCCCGGGTGGAGACCTACCTCGCCGTGCTCTTTCTCGCTCACCGCGGCCGCATCGGGCTCTCGCAGGACGAGCTGTTCGGCGACCTCTGGCTCGCGGCCCCGGACGCCGCGGCCGGGCAGAGCGGCGTCGCCGGCGACGACTGAGGTCGACCGCCCGGTCGTCGGCCCCGCCGTCTCCTCCGGCCCCGCCGCGCACTCAGTCGCTCCCGAGCGGCAGCCAGTCCGTCTCGATGCCCGCCGCGCGGAGCTGCCAGCGCTGCCTGGGCGCCTCGTCCTCCCCACCGTCCCGGTGCTCGACGAGGACGTCGAACAGCGGCGACAGCGACGCGTCGGCGGAGCCGCCGGCGGGCATGTGGACGTGCACGAGCCCGCCGACCTCGAGGACCCGCTCCGTCAGTCGCCGGAGGAACCGCCCGGTGGCTTCCGGGCCACCGGCCGCCTCGAGCCGGGCGAGGTCGCCCCCGCAGACCCGCAGCTCGCCGGGCGCGATGCCGTCGCCGCCGAGCACCGACACGGCCTCGTCGACCCGCCCGGCCAGGGCGTCGAGGTCGATCGACGAGGCGACCGCGTCGGGCGACGACGAACCGGCGGCGGTCGCCACGGCGCCGCCCCGGAGGTCGCCCCGGGGGACGTCGATGCGGACGAACGTCCCGTCGGGCTCGCCGTGGGCGTCCCGGCGGTCGTCGCCCGTCTCCAGCACCAGCCGGCGCCGGCCCGCCTCGTCCGCCCCGAGCAGCTGCTCGCAGAGCAGCTCTCCGCTGTCCGACGGCCCCCTGACCAGCAGCGCACAGCCCTGCTGCTTCAGGTCGGCCAGCGCGTCGACGAAGCTCCCACCCTCCGCCGGGTCCCCGTCCATCGGCCTGTCGACGGCCGTGCGGGGCGCTAGTAGTTAGTCGTTGCGACAGTCGTCCGCCACCGGACGGCCGCGCCGTCCGTCACTCGGACAGGCGGAACCGGCCGCCGTCGACCGGTTCGACGACCCCGCGCCGGACCATCTCGTCGAGCACCTCGTCGAGCCGGTCGGGCTGGGCGACCTCCAGCTCGATGCGGCCGATGTCGTGGTGCTCGTCGAGCAGCGCGCGGACGTCGTCCGGCGCGCACGGCCCGGCGTCGGTCCGGCGCAGCACGCCCTCGACGAGCTCGACGAGGTCCTCGATGAAGTTCCACGGGTAGACGATCCACGCCCAGCGGTCGAGCCGCTCGCCGACGAAGTCCGGCTCGAACCCGCTTTCCTGCATGAGCTGCAGCGTGGCGGTCCGGACGTCGGCGGGGTCCCGTTCGTCGACGTACTCGACCGCCCGCGTCAGCGACTCGCCGGTGTCGGCGATGTCGTCGACGACCAGCACGTCCTTGCCCGCGACGCTCCCCTCCGGCATCGGGTAGCGGATGACGGGTTCCTCCGACCTCTGGCCCGCCCCGACGTAGTGCTCCATCTTGAGGCTCGTCAGGTCGTCGAGCCCGAGGAAGTCACAGCAGCACCGGCCGGGGAACCACCCGCCCCTGGCCAGTGCGACGACCACGTCGGGCTCGAACTCGGCGGCCTTGACCTGGTCCGCGACGTCGCGGCAGAGCCCGTAGATGTACGCCCAGTTCGTGACGATGCAGGGGAAGTCGTCCGGGCGGTCTCCCATGACGCGGTCACCGGGCGGGGGGACGGGGGCCGGTGCATTAAGCCGTGCGCCTCCCGCTCCCTCCAGCCCCCGAAGCGCCGGCCGCCGGGCCGCGGCCCGAAGGCGGAACCTACACGGTGCCCGGCGCCCGCGGCCCTCCCATGCAGACGACGCGCGCGCTGCTCGTCGACGCCTTCACCGACGAGCCGCTGTCGGGCAACGCCGCCGGGGTGGTCCCGGACGCCGCGGGGCTGACCGAGCCGCAGCTCGCCGCCGTCGCCCGCGAGCTGGGAGCCAGCGAGACGGCGTTCGTGCTGCCGTCCGACGCCGCCGACCGCCGGCTGCGCTTCTTCTCGCCGGCGACCGAGGTGGCACTGTGCGGCCACGCGACGGTCGCCAGCCACGCCCTGCTGGCGGCCGAGGGAGCCATCGACGCCGGGACGCACACCGTCGAGACGGCCGCCGGCGACCTCGACGTCCGGGTCGCCGGGGACGGGACGGTCTGGCTGACCCAGCCCGCGCCGACGGTCCGGGAGGTGGCCGTCTCCGCCGAGACCGCCGGCGAGGCGCTGGGCGTCGACCCGGCGGCCATCGCCGAGGTCGACCTGCCGCTGGCCCGCGCCTCCACGGGCGTGCCCGCGCTGGTCGTCCCGGTGAACTTCCTCGGGCCGCTCGGGGGCGCCGAGCCCGACCGCGAGGCGGTCCTCGAGCTGTGCGGGGCGCACGACGCCGAGGGCGTCTACGCGTTCACGTTCGACACGCTCGACGCCGACGCGACGCTGCACGGGCGATTCTTCGCCCCGCCCCTCGGCATCGACGAGGACCCCGTCACGGGGACGGCCAGCGGGGCCGCCGGCGCCTACCTCCGGCACGTCGGCGCGTTCGCGCCGCTGCCCGACGAGCTCCTGTTCGAGCAGGGCCACTTCGTCGACCGGCCGGGCCGGGTACGCGTCCGCGTCGGCGAGACCGTCGAGGTCGGCGGCCGGGCGGCCGTCGCGCTGGACGGGCAGCTTCGGGTCCCGGATATGGCGGGCGACGACATCATCGAGGCGTAGCGCCGCCGGTGGCGTCGGGTGACGAGCGGGTGGCCAGACTCGTAGGCCGGGGCCTATCGCCCGAGGAGCCTCGTGAGGATGCCGCGCTGTGAGGGCCGCTCGGCCAGGAGCACCGAACAGTCGACCTCGTCGACGACGTCGAGGACCGGCGTCCCGCGGACGAGGCGGGAAAGCAGCCCCCGTTCGCTGGCCCCGGCGATCACCATCGTGGCCCGCTCGGTCGCTCGCACGATGGCGTCGTCGACGGGCCCCGTCTCGATCAGCTGGTCGGCGTCATCCAGTCCGCGTTCTTCGGCCCAGTCCTCGAGGAACCGAGCCCCTCCGTCGCGGTCGTCGTTGACGTGTAGGAGCGTGACCCGGGAGCCGTACTCCTGCTGCAGCAGCTTCGCTACCTCCGCGGAGAGCTCCGAGTCGATCCCGCCCGCGGTCGGTACCAAGATGTGTTCCGGCTCGAACCCCCGGTCCTTGAGCACGAGGAAGTCGCAGGGAAGGTCCCGAACCAGGTCGTCCAGGGCGCTTTCGACCCTGCCGGGCGAGCCGTGCGAATCGTCCCCCCACCCCATGACGACGAGGTCCGCGTCGTGCGTGCGGGCCGCATCGAAGATCTCCTCGAACGACCGGTGTGAGACGATGGTGTGGGTCTCGACCGCGACCCCGAACGTCTCGGCGTCCTCCTCGGCGGCATCCAGGACGTCGTGGTAGCCGCCCCGGAACTCCTCGAGGTGGTCGGCGGCGTACCCGAGCGACGTCTGGTCGGGGACCGTGACGATGTGGACCGCCTCGACGGTTCCGTTCCGCTGCCTGGCGATGGCGCTGGCGAGGGAGATGAGGTCCTTCTCGTGTGCCGGGTTGGCCAGCGGGACCATCACCCGGAAGGCCCCGCCGTCCGGATGGACCCCCGCCGCGGCGGAGACGACCGCGTCGGGCATCGCCTCGCGGCGTCTGAGGATGTATTCCGAGAGGATTCCCTCCTTCTCGGTCTTCTTCCGGGCGTAGGCGAAGTACCAGACGAGGCCACCGCCGACGAACAGGAGCGACAGCCCGATCTCGACGGGCTCCATGAACGCGATGAGCCCGAACGACGTGACGGCACCGAGCGCCGGCACGGCGGGATACCACGGAACCCGGTAGGCCGGCTCGTACTCCTCGACGTCGGCTTGCCGCATCACGATGAGCGCGAGGTTGAGCAGCCCGTAGACGACGAGGTGGAGCACGCTCCCGGCCTTCGCGAGCGTCTTCACGTCCCCCACGACGACGAACAGGAGTATGAACCCGCCCGTCACCGCGATGGACCGGTACGGGGTGGCGAACCGGGCGTGAACCTCGTTGAGCGCCGGGCTGACGAGCTTGTCCCGTCCCATGGCGAAGTTGATGCGGGACGAGGCCAGGATGGAGGCGTTGGCGCTCGAGGCGGTGGCGAGCAAGCCGGCGAACGTCAGCAGGGCCACCCCGAACCCGGCGATTCCGAACGACCCGAAGGCGATGTCGGCGACGTCGAGGACCGGGGTAGTGGTGAACTCGGGCGCCAGCTGTTTCCAGTTTACGACCCCCATCAGGACGACCATGATGATCGCGTACATCGTCGTCACGATGACGACGCTCCCGATGACGGCCAGCGGCAGGTTCCGCCCCGGGTCTTTCATCTCCTCGGCGACCGTCGTTATCTTCGCGAACCCGAGGAAGGAGACGAAGACCAGCCCCGTCGCGGGCAGGACGGCCCCGACCCCGCCGGTTTCGGCCGGGAAGAAAGGCCGGAGCGTCGATAGATCCGCCTGGAGGGCCCCGAGCACCGAGAACACCGTGAGGATGCCGACGAGGGTGACGACGATGACTACCTGGACGCCACCGGTCTCCTTGGCGCCGACGTAGTTCACCAGGATGAAGGCCGCCCCCGCGAGCAATGCGCCCACCTGAAACGCCGTGAGTCCGACGGTCCCCAGCCCCCCGAGCGTCACCGAAACGGCGGGGAGCGGCAGGAACGTGGCGAGGTACTCGCCGAACCCGAGCGTGTAGAACGCGCTCGCGAACGCCAGCCCCATCCAGTTTCCCCAGCCGGCGATGGACCCGAACAGCGGGCCAAGCGCGTGGTTGACGTAGTAGTAGCTCCCGCCCGCTTTCGGCATCGCCGTGCCGAGCTCGCTCGCCGACATCGCCGTGAACAGCGAGATGACGCCGCCGACGACGAACGAGAGCGCGACGGCCGGGCCCGCCGCCGCGGCCGCCTCGCCCGGGAGGACGAAGATGCCGGCGCCGATCATCGTGCCGACGCCGATGGTCAACGCGGCCA
>CAZVOR010000141.1:0-5721 GCA_964628745.1 uncultured Halobacteriales archaeon | reverse complement strand
CTCAGCTCGACGTCGACGCCGTCGGCCCCGGCGCGGACGAGCTCGTCGTCGACGCCGCGGTCCCGCACCGGCACCGCGCCCCCGGGCGTCCGGGCCAGCGCGTCTAGCACGCGGTCGGCCTGCTCGCCGCCGGCCCGCGGCTCGAGCCTGGCGTCGGCGGTCGCCAGCCCCACGCGGAGCCCGGCGGCCAGCAGGTGGTCGGCGACGCTCGCGGCGGCCGCGGCCATCTCGTCGGCGTGGCCCGCCTCGCTCTCGGCGGCGACGCGGACGCTCGTGACCCCCTCGTCCGTGCCGAACTGCTTGACGACGAGGTCCTCGCCGGGCACCTTCGCGCTCGAGCGCCAGTGGATGTCCCGCAGCGGGTCCCCGCGCTGGTAGCGCCGGAGGTAGTCGAACTGCTGGCGGTCGTTCCCGCCGCCGAAGACCCAGACGAGCTCGTCGGCGCGCGGCCCGGACAGCGGATAGACCGGCGGCCGGACCAGGATGGTCGCCGTGCCCTCGACCTCGTAGGTGCGCGAGACCAGCCCCAGGACGTCCCGCGCCTCGACGGTCGCCGGGCCGACGGTCCGGTCGCCGCGGCGTCGCAGGAAGAGCTCGTAGGTCACCGGGCCGGCCCCGAGCGTCACGTCCCGGCGGGTCCCGCGGCCCGCCAGCCCCTCGCCGACGGCCTCGGCGAGCCGCGCGCTGAACGGCCGGTCGACCCGGACGTCGAGCTCGACGGCCACGGTCGAGCCCTGCGCGCCGTACCGGGGGAGGCTGCGCTCGACGACCGGCTCGTCGAACCGCCAGACCTGCACCGCGGCAGCGGCCAGGGCCACGGCGCCGGGCGCCGCGATGGCGTTCAGGCCGCGCGCGCCGAACAGCGCCCCCGAGGCCACCGCGAGGACGACGACCGCCAGGGTCGCAAGGCCCCGGCGCGTCGGCCGGAGCCCCCGCGCGGACGACGCCATCATTCCACGGGCGTGTCCGCGAGCGCCCCCTCGACGACCTCGCGCCCGGGCTCCCCGCCCACCGGGTCGTCCGGATTGCGCCGGACGCGGTGGGCCAGCACCGCGACGGCCTCCGCCTGGACGTCGTCGGGGAGGACGTAGTCGCGCCCGTCGAGCACGGCGCGCGCCTGGGCCGCCCGGAGCAGGAGGATGGTACCCCGCGGGCTCACGCCGAGGGTCGCGTGCGCGCGGGTGTGGTTGGCCAGCGCCGTGGCGTACTCGCGGACCGGCGATTCGACGGTCACGCCGGCGACGGTGGCCCGCGCTCGGCGGACCTCCTCGGCGGAGGTGACGGCCTCGAGGCTGTCGATGGGGTGGATGCCGACGATGCGCCGGAGGATCTCGGACTCGTCGTCCGCGTCGGGGTAGCCCAGCTGGAGGTTCTTCATGAACCGGTCGAGCTGGGCGACCGGCAGCTCGTAGGTGCGGTTGCGCTCGATGGCGTTCTGCGTCGCGATGACGGTGAACGGCTGGGGGACGGGGTGGGTCTCGCCGTCGACCGTGACCTGCTCTTCCTCCATCGCCTCGAGCAGCGAGCTCTGGGTCTTCGGCGGGGCCCGGTTGATCTCGTCGCCGAGGACGATGTTGGCGAACACGGGCCCCGGCTGGAACTCGAACTCCCGGGTCTGCTGGTTGAAGACGTTGACCCCGGTCACGTCGGAGGGCAGCAGGTCCGGGGTGAACTGCACCCGCTTGAAGGTGCAGTCGACCGACCGCGCCACCGCCCGGGCGAGCATCGTCTTGCCGACCCCGGGGACATCCTCGAGCATGAGGTGGCCGCGGGCGAAGACGGTCGAGAGGATGTGCTCGGCCACCCCTCGCTGGCCGACGATGACCTGCTCGATGTTGTCGACGACGTCGTCGGCGACCTCCGCGACCTCGGCGACGGTCATCGGTTCGGCGGTCGCGGGCGTCGCAGTCGTCGGGTTGGTGGTGCCGTCGGTCATTGTCGAAGGTTCTCGCAGGGGTGGGGCGGGCCTCGTGGAGTCCGGAGCGGCAACGTGGGCTGACAAGGGGTCGCACGCCGCATAGGTCTATCGGCAGCGGAGGGGCGGACGGCGATAAACGCGTTGGAAGCGGCACCGCGGTGTCGTGGGATTGGCGACAGTCGCCCAGACAGGGCGGGACCAGTTTCTCGTGGTCGCATCGTCTCGCCGTTCGGAGAACGGAGGTCGTCCCGTGGAGCGGGCCCAGTTGGGGGGCTCGAGCCCTCGAGCGAGCCATGGGAGGGCCCACCGGGAGCGGATCGAGACCGGCTTCGTGGAGGCAGTAACTGATACGCCCTCTGACTCGAAAACGCTGGCAACGATGGCGTTTAACGCCACATTAAAACATCCTAGATAGTTATGTTAGCCCCGGTTGTTCATCAGTCCCCTCATGACTACCGACAAGCGGCCCGACGACAGGGGGTCAGACGATCGGTCGGCATCAATCACCCGGCGACCGTTCCTCCGGTCGCTGGCGGGGATGGGGGCGCTCGGCGCGCCGGCCTTCTCGACGTCCGCGGTTGCGAGCCCATCGGGCCAATTGTGGGCAGGGGGCTCCGGGGTCAACATCGACTACAACAACTGCGGCGTCGCGTCCGTGACGAGGGCCTCCGAGGTCGAGTCGCTGGCGATCTACTACGCCGATGCGGACGGGAAGCGTCAGCTGCGGTCCGGGGTCGACCCGACGACCGGCGACCAGCATCAGTACCGTCCCATCATCGTCGAGCACAGCTCGGGCAGCGACAAGACGAAAATTCAGCTCACCGGATCGGGGGGTCCGCTCGTGCACATCGTCGCCGACCTGTATTCCGGCGGACGGACCGCCAAATCCAACACCCCCGCCTGTTTCCCGGAGGGATTCAACAGCCCGCCGACGGTCTCCATTACCGCCGAAACCGAGGACACCGGCCCCGTAAGCGGTGCCATCGAGGTCGACGTGGGCGAACCGGTCACGTTCCGTTCGCAGAGTGGGGACGATGACTTGCCGAACGACCGGCTCCAGTACGAGTGGGACCTCGACGGGGACGGCGTCTACGAGAAGAGCGGCGAGAGTGTCACCGCCAGCTACGCGACCACCGGACCCCGCACGGTGGAGCTTCTCGTCACCGACGACTTCGACCGGGAGGACACGGCCGCCCTGGACGTCGAAGTCGTCGACCCGGTCACCTGGAGCGCGGGCGAGCGGCTCGTCACCGAGGAGCTCGCCATGTTCGATCGGTTCGGGAACGCGGTGGCCGCCGCCGGCGACACGCTCGTCGTCGGGGCGAGCTTCACCGATGTCGGCGTGGACGACACCATGGCCGGTGCGGCGTACCTCTACGGTTCGAGCGGAGATTCGCCCCCCCACACGAAGCTCGTCTCCGACGAGCCGGATTCGGGGGACCAGTTTGGCGATTCAGTGGCCGTCTCGGGCGACACGGTGGTCGTCGGATCGATATTCGACGATGACGTGGCCATGAACTCGGGGGCGGTGTACGTGTACGACCTCGGCGGGGATTCGGCGACGTCGGCCAAGCTCGCTCCCGGAACGCTGGGCTCGTGGAGTCGGTTCGGCGGCTCGACGGCGATGTCGGGCGATACGCTCGTCGTCGGTTCGGTCCCGGACGGTTCGTGGGTCTCCGGTTCGGGCTCGGCGTACGTCTACGACCTGGGCGCCAGTTCGCCGACCCCGACCGAACTCGCTCCCCCTGGCTTGGCCGACGGCGACCAGTTCGGGGCGTCGGTCGGAGTCACCGGTGCCTCGGCCGTCGTCGGCGCGCCCCGCCACGGCGTGGGCGGCGCCGCGTTCTTGTTCGACTCGTCCAGTGGCTCGCTCACCTCGACGTCGGTCGTCCCCTCCGACGTGGCTGCCGGGGACCGGTTCGGTTCATCGGTCGCGGCCGACGGCGACACGCTCGTCGTCGGGGCGACGGGCGACGACGAAGGCGGGACCGACGCGGGTGCTGCGTACGTGTACGACCTGACCGACCTGTCCGCGGCCCCGACTAAGCTCGTCCCGGACACGCTCGACGCCGGCGCCGCGTTCGGGGCTTCCGTGGCGGTCTCCGGCGGGACGGTCGTCGTCGGCGCGCCGTTCGAAGGCGACTCGGGCGCCGCGTACGCGTACGACGCGGCCGCGCTGTCCTCGACGCACACGAGGTTCGCCCCCGCTGGAATCGCAGCCGGGGACCGGTTCGGCGCTTCAGTGACGGTCTCGGGCGACGCGGTCGTCGTCGGCGCGCCGCGTACAGATGGCGCGGCCGGTTCCGAAATCGGTGCCGCGTACCTGTTCGAACAATAGCCGGCTCCCTCGCCCGTCCAGGGCGGCGACGTGCCGTCCGGCTGCCGTTGTCCGGGACCGCTCGACGCGATACTGGCGACGGAGCTGCTGCTTCCGTCGAGGACGTCGATGTTCCGTATCCGGACTCGGGGACGCCCGGAGCGGGGAGCGGCGCTCACCATTCCTTGCACCCCCCACACACCAGCTCGTCCCCGTCGCGCCACCGCTCCTCGGCGCTGCCGCCGCAGGCCGTGCACTCGCCGCCGTCGGGCGACCAGGCGACCGTCTCGGCCATCGGCTCGACGGCGTCCGACGCGCCGGCGTCGTCCGCCAGGTCGGGTCCGTCCACGTCCACGGGCCCGTCCGCTCCGTTGGAGCCGTCGGCCTCGGTCGACTCTTCGACCGCAGCCGACTCCTCCGCCTCGATCGGATCGTCCGCGTCGGTCGACTCCGGCGTCGAAGCCGCCGCGTCGCTCGATGCCTCGGGCTCCGCGTCGGGGGCCTCGACCTCGGCCGACTCCGACGCGGCCCCGCCCACGAACTCGTCGAGCGAGCGGTTCCCGGTCACGCCCCACCGTTCGGACGGCCGGGCCGTAAGCGTGCCGGAGGCGCGACCCGCCGCTCCAGCCCGATATTTACCCCGATTCAACCCGCTCGAACGCGCGGGCCAGCAGGTCGACGGCGGCGTCGGGCTCGGGCCCGAGCGGCGAGCTCGCGACGACGGCGTCGGCGTGCTCGAGCAGCGCCTCGAACCGGTCGGCGACGGTCTCGGGCGTCCCGGCGACGGCGAACGCGTCGAGCATCGGCCCGGAGACGGCCGCGAACGCCTCCGCGAACGCGCCCGCGCTGACGTGCTCGCCGATGCGGGCGGCCAGGTCGGCGTCGAGGCCGTGGCGCTCGAGCACCGGCTCGGGCGCGCCCGCGGCGATGTATGCGACCGGCGGGCGGGCGGCCTCGCGGGCGGCCCCGGCGTCCCGCGCGACGCTGACGGCGGCGTAGGCGGCCACCTCGAGCCCCCCGCGGTCGGCCGGGCGGTCGGCCAGGCCGTCCCGGAGCTGCTCGGTCGACCAGGCGAGGTCCCGGGGGTGTGCGGCGTTGACGAGCACCCCGTCGGCGACCCGGGCGGCCAGTCGGAGCATCAACGGCCCCTGCGCGCCGACGTAGACGGGCAGCGGGTCGACCGCGTAGTTCAGCCCGGCGTCGCGCGCGACGAACTCGCCGTCGTGGTCGACGCGCTCGCCGGCCCACAGCCGCCGGGCGACCGCGACGGTCTCCTCGACGCGGGCCAGCGGCCGGCGGCGGTCCACGCCCAGGTTCGCGAGCGTCGAGCGGTCGCCGGCGCCGACGCCGAACACCACGCGGCCCCCGCTCAGCTCTTGCAGCGTAGCCGCCCGCGAGGCGAGCGAGACGGGGTGCGCCTCGTACGGGTTGGCGACGCCCGGCCCCAGCCGGAGGTCGGCCGTCGCGGCCGCCAGGCGCGTCAGCG
>CAZVOR010000140.1:0-5747 GCA_964628745.1 uncultured Halobacteriales archaeon | reverse complement strand
TCGGCCAGACCGAGCACAACCTCGGCATCATGCCCGGCTGGGGCGGCACCCAGCGGCTCCCGGCGCTCATCGGCGAGAGCCGCGCCCGGGAGATCATCTTCACCGCCGACCGCTACGACGCCGAGACGATGGCCGAGTACGGGCTGCTGACGGAGGTCGTGCCGAACGACGAGTTCGATGACGCGGCGATGGCCCTGGCCGAGCAGCTCGCCGCGGGGCCGCCCGTCGCCCAGCGGTACACCAAGCGGGCGCTGCTCGCGGGCCGGGAGAGCGTGGCGGCGGGCCTCGAGCTCGAGGCCCAGGCGTTCGGGACGCTGATGAACACCGAGGACCTGATGGAGGGGCTCACGGCGTTCATGAGCGACCGCGAGCCGGAGTTCGAGGGGCAGTGACCGGCGCAGAGCGGAATCCTTAACCGGAGTTGTGGGGAACTATCGAGCGCCGCTCGGTTGGTGTAGTCCGGCCAATCATATCTGCCTTTCGAGCAGATGACCGGGGTTCGAATCCCCGACCGAGCACATCTTCGAACCTCCCAGCGCGGCGTCTCGTCGCCGCGCCACCGTTCGAAGGGAGGGCGAGACGAGGGATTGAACGGACCAGCCGCAGCGGTCGAGCGGAGCGAGACCGACCGCCTGGGCCGAGTTCGAATCCCCGACCGAGCACGCCGAGCGCCTCGGCCGGACCGGCCGGCTAGCCGGCCGGTCGGGAGATCTCCGCCATCTCCACGCCGGTCAGCTCGAAGTCGAAGACGTCGAGGTTCTCCGCGAGGTGCGCGGAGTTCGACGACTTCGGGATGGTGACGACCCCGTCCTGCTGGACCAGCCAGCGCAGCGCCACCTGCGCCGGCGTCTTGCCGTGCCGGGCGCCGACCTCGGCCAGCCGCTCGTCCTCGAACACCCGGCCCTTCGCCAGCGGCGTGTAGGCCGTCAGGAGGACGTCCGCCTCGCGGCAGAACTCGAGCAGCTCCGCCTGCGGGTAGTAGGGGTGGTACTTGACCTGGTTGGTGACGACGGGCGTCTCCGAGGCCTCGATGGCCGCCTCGGTCTCGGCGACGTCGAAGTTGCTGACGCCGACGTGCCGGACCTCGCCGTCGTCCTGCAGCTCGTTCATCGCGCGCAGCGACCGCTCGAGCGGCACGTCGTCGCTGGGGGCGTGGACGAGCAGGAGGTCGACGTAGCCGGTGTCGAGCCGGTCGAGGCTGTCGGCGAACGAGTCGAGCAGGTCGTCGTAGGCCAGGTTCTCGGGGAGGATCTTCGTCGTCAGGAAGACGTCCTCTCGGTCGCAGTCGGACGCGCCGACGGCCTCGCCGACGGCGTCCTCGTTGTCGTACATCTGCGCGGTGTCGAGGTGCCGGTAGCCGAGGTCGAGCGCCTCGAGGACGGCCCGCCGGCACTCGTCGCCGGTCATCCCCGAGGTCCCGAGCCCGAGCGCGGGGACCGTCACGCCCCGCGCGGTCTCGTGCTCCATGGCCGGGTCGAGCACCCAGGGGGTAAAGAAGGTGCCCCGGCCGACGCCGGCAGGTTCCCAGGTCGACGCCGGTGGGCGAGCGGATGACCCGCTCGAGCCGGCGGACGGCCGCCCGCGGCGCTCAGTAGCCCCAGACCGGCACGTCCCCCGCGGTCAGCGGTTCGTGCGTCCCGTCCTCGAACGCCGCGACGGGTGCCGTCCGCGTCCAGTCGAAGCCCACCGACGCGAGCTCGACGCCCGCCGGCGCGAACCCGACGACGATCCAGTCCTCGTGGCTGCCGTCCTCGCGGTGCTCGCGGACGACCTGGAACCGGTGGACGCGGGTCTCGCCGACGGGGAGGCTGGTCCGGACCGTCGCGAGGGGCATCGTGGCCACGGCGAGACTAGGCCGGGACGGCGGATAACCCTTCGTGCGAGCGGTGGGATGGGCCCTATGGGATTCGAACCCATGGCCACCCGGTTATGAGCCGAGCGCTCTCACCACTGAGCTAAGGGCCCTCGCCCGTTCCTACCCGAGGCTGACTCATCAATCCACCGGGACGGCCCCCCGATACCGGCGTGGAGGACGGAAGCGCCGTCGCCAGGACTCGAACGAGCCGAGACGGTCCTGCTCGGGCGCTCCGCGCCCTGTGCGGGCTGCGACCCGTCGGCTCGAGCCCGTCGAGGTCGGTGCGATCCGGCGTCGGGAGGGCTCGGCGACGAGACGCCTCGCCGAATCGACGCCGGCAGCGACGCCGTCGCCAGGACTCGAACCTGGGACCGCCTCGTTAACAGCGAGGCGCTCTACCATCTGAGCTACGACGGCCCGGCGGTGGGGCGTTGCCGGGATTCGCTCATAGGGGTTTCGCTTTCCCGCACGACGGCGGGCCGACCGGGACGCCTCGGCAGGATTGCCGACACCCGTCGGCGGGCCGACCGATACCCTTTCCCGCCCGGTGGGAGTACGGGGGCCGATGCCCCCGCGGTCGCTCGACGACGTGCTGGCCGACGTCAGGCGGCGGGTGACGCCCGACGAGGCGGAGCGCGAGCGCCTGCGCGAGACCGTCGACGCGGTGCTCGAGCGCGCCCGCGAGGCCGTCGCCGAGCGGGACGTCGAGGCGACGGTCCGGCTGGTCGGCAGCGCGGGGCGGGACACCTGGCTGCCCGACGAGCGGGACGTCGACGTCTTCGTCTCCTTCCCGCCCGACCTCGACCGCGCGGCGCTCGAGGCCGAGGGCCTGGCCGTCGGCCGGGCGGTGCTGCCGGACGGCCGGGAGGAGTACGCCGAGCACCCGTACGTCGCGGGGACGGTCCACGGCTTCGACGTCGACGTCGTCCCCTGCTTCGACGTCGACGCGGCCGCCGACGCCCGCTCGGCCGTCGACCGCACGCCCTTCCACGCCGACTACGTCGCGGCCCGCCTGACCGACGAGCTGGCCGCCGACGTCCGCGTCGTAAAGCAGCTGCTGCGGGCCATCGGCGCCTACGGCAGCGACCTCCGGACGCGGGGCTTCTCGGGCTACCTCGTCGAGCTGCTCGTCCTCGAGTACGGCGGCGCCCGCGGTGCCCTCGAGGCGGCCGCCGACTGGCACCCGCCGGTCCGGCTGGACCCGGCCGGCCACGCCGACCGCGAGTTCGAGGGTCCGCTCGTCGTCGTCGACCCGACCGACCCGGCGCGGAACGTCGCCGCGGTCTGCTCGGCCGAGAACGTCGCCCGGCTGCAGCACCACGCCCGCGCCGTGCTGTCCGGGCCGGACGTCGAGGCCTGGTTCCCGGAGCCCCGCGAGCCTATCGATGCCGCCGCGGTCAGCGAGCACGTCCGCGCCCGGGGGACGACGCCGGTCGCGCTGGCGTTCGAGGCGCCGGACCTCGTCGAGGACGAGCTCTACCCGCAGCTGCGCAAGTCGCTCGCCGGCGTCGGCGACGCGCTCGACCGGCTGGGCTTTCCGACCCTCCGCCGCGCGGCGTTCGCCGACGACCGGGCCGCCCTCCTCTTCGAGCTCGCGGTCGCCGAGCGCCCCGCCGTCGAGCGACACCCCGGCCCGCCGGTCCACGTCCGCGAGCACGCCGAGCGGTTCCTCGAGCGCTACGCCGGCGACGCCGGCGTCTACGGGCCGTTCGTCGACGGCGACCGCTACGTGGTCGAGCGCGAGCGGGCCCACCCGACCGCCGTGGGCTTCCTCGGAAGCGACGCGCTGCTCGACGCCCGGCTCGGCCCGGCGGTCGCCCGGGCGCTCGGGGACGGCTACGAGCTGCTGGTCGGCCAGGAGGTCGCGGCGCTCGCCGACGAGTTCGGCGTCGAGCTCGCGGCCTACTTCGAGCCGTCGCCGTAGCCCGACGGGCCGGGTGCCGGTCACGGCGGGAATCCGGCGCCGGGGGACCGTCACGCGCTCGTGAGGCCGTGTAGCTCGCGGCAGGCGGCGAGCCGGTCGGCGACGCCGTCGGACGGCGCGGCCTCGTCGACGGCCGGCTCGCGGCCGTCGAACACCTCGTGGACCATCCCCACGCCCGCCGCGAGCTTGTCGAGGTGGTAGCCGCCCTCGAGGACGAAACCGAGCCCCGCGTCGACCCGCCCGGCGACCTCGCGGACCCGCGCCGCGAGCATCCCGTAGCCCTCGGTCGTGAGCCGCAGCCGGGAGATGGGGTCCTCGCGGTGGGCGTCGAACCCGGCGCTGACGAGCACGAGGTCGGGACGGAACGCCTCGACGGCCGGCCCGACGACGGCCGCCATCGCCGCCCGGAACGCCGGGTCGCCCGCGCCGGCGGGCAGCGGGACGTTCACCGTCGCGCCCGCCCCGGCCCCCTCGCCGACCGACTCGACCGCGCCCGTGCCGGGATACAGCCCCTCCTCGTGCAGCGAGGCGTAGAGCACGTCCCCGCGGTCGTAGAACAGGTCCTGCGTGCCGTTGCCGTGGTGGACGTCCCAGTCGACGACGGCGACGCGGTCGGCGCCGCCGTCGAGGGCCGCCTGCGCGGCGACCGCGGCGTTGTTGACGAAGCAAAAGCCCATGGCGTCGTCGGCGGTCGCGTGGTGGCCCGGCGGCCGCCCGAGCGCGAACGGCGTCCGGCGCGGGTCGGGCCGCTCGAGCGCGGCCTCGGCCGCGTGGACTGCCTGTCCCGCGGACGCGAGCGCGGCGTCCCAGGTGGCCTCGACGGCGACCGTGTCCGGGTCCCACCGGCCGCCGCCCCGCTCGCAGAACCGCCGGATCGACTCGAGGTAGTCGGCGTCGTGGACCGCCGCAGCGGCCTCGAACGTCGCGGGCTCGGCCTCGACGTACTCGACGCCGTGCCGCCGGGAGAGCCCCTGCCGGATGGCCGCCAGCCGGTCGGGCGACTCCGGGTGCCGCCCGCCGGGGTCGTGCGCGAGACACGCCTCGCTGAAGGCGAACCTCATCCGACGAGGTCGAAGTACGCCTCGACGTCCTCCGCCTGGATGGTCCGTCGGCCGGCGTGGCGCGCCAGCCGGGCCGCGCCGCGGGCCGCCTCGTCGGCGAACGTCTCGAGCTGGTCGGCGAGGGCGATCCGGGCGTCCATCCCCACCCGGTACCGGTCGTCGACCTCGAGCCGCGCGATGCGGTCGACCGGCGCGATCGGGAGCGCCAGCGTCCCGGTGTCGGGGACCGAGTCGACGCCGAAGTCGCCGGCCTGGATGGTCTTCCGGCCGTCGGCCGTCGCCCGCTCGGCGGCGTCGACGGCCCGCTCGGCCCCCTCGCGCTGGATGCGCCGGGCCAGCTCGCCGGCGGCCTCGGCGCTCACCCGGAGGCTGCCCGCGTTCCGCCGGATGATGGTGTCCACCGGCGCGAACGGCAGCTCGACGCTCATACCGGAATTCCGATGACCTGGCGGCTTAACTGTTCCGTCAATCGGCCCGGGACGTGGCTACTGGACGTCCTCGGCGTCGATGCGACCCTCGCGGTGCGGCCCCGCGACGGTCAGCTCCTGGCCGAGCTCGACGTCGGCGTCGGTGGCCACGCTCATGGTCCGCTCGCCGTCGTCGAGCACCACCGGGTCGCCGGCCTGGACGACCACGCCGGTGAACTCGACGCGCTCGCCGTCGGACGGTCCGGCCGACTGCTCGTTCGCGGTCGCAGCCGCGGCGTCGCCACCGGCGAAGGCGTCGAGGCCGACGTCGGCGCCCGACCCGCTCCCGCCGCCGGCGTCGCTGGCCCGGGACGACTCGTCCGTGGTCGCCGACCGCCCCGCGTCGACCGCGCCGTCCTCGAGGACGGTGACGGCCGAGCGCCAGCCGGCGGAGGCCTCGAGCTCGTCCTGCCAGCCGTCCTTGACCTCGACGTCGGCGA
>CAZVOR010000139.1:0-5759 GCA_964628745.1 uncultured Halobacteriales archaeon | reverse complement strand
TGATGTCCCGGCGGACGTCCGAGGCGAGGTCCTTCGGCGCGAGGTCGAAGTACCCCCCGGCGTCGTTGGTCCGGGTCGTCGCCCGGCCCTCCTCGTCCTCCTCGAACAGGAAGAACTCGGGCTCCGGCGCGGCGTTGACCTCGTAGCCGAACTCGGCGGCGCGGTCGATGGCGCGCTTCAAGACGCCGCGGGGGTCGCCGGCGAACGGCTCGCCGCTCGAGGTGTCCATCACGTCGCAGATGAGCCGGGCCGCTGCGCCGTCGTCGGTGCGCCGCCACGGGAGGATGGCGAACGTCGAGGGGTCCGGCTCGAGCCGCATGTCGGACTCCTGGATGCGGACGAACCCCTCGATGGAGGAGCCGTCGAAGTAGATGCCCTCGGTGAACGCCTTCTCGGCCTGCGAGGCCGGGATGGAGACGTTCTTGACGACCCCCAGGATGTCCGTGAACTGCAGCCGGAGGAAGTCGACGCTCTCGGATTCGATACTCTCGAGCACCGCCCGCTCCTCGGGAGCCAGGTCGGTGCCGCCGTCGGTGGCGTAGTCCTTTGTCATGGTTCTCGACAAGAAACGGGAACACTTCAACCGTTAAAGCCTTATTGCTTCGCGCAACGCATACCGCTGGCCGAGATGGTGGACATACGTAAGATTCTAATCCCCCGGGCGAGTTGACGCCAGTATGACCTACGAGCACCTCGACGCCAGGCTCGTCAACGCGCTGCTGCGGGACGGGCGGGCGAGCCTCCGCAGCCTGGCGGAGGACCTCGACGTCTCGGTGACGACCGTCTCCAACCACCTCGCCGACCTCGAGGAGGCCGGGGTCATCACGGGCTACGGCCCCGTCGTCGATTACGAGAAGGTCGGCTACGACGTCACGGCGGTCATCCAGCTGAAGGTCGACGGCACCGCGCTGCCGGACATCACCGACCGGCTCGCGGGGCACAAGCAGATGATCTCCGTCTACGAGGTCACCGGCGACTACGACATCGTCGCGGTGGGGAAGTTCAGGGACACCGACGGGATGAACGACCAGATAAAGGCGCTGCTGACGGACCCGGAGGTCAAGGAGACCAACACCAGCGTCGTGCTCAACGCGGCGGTCGAGTACCGCCAGTTCGAGCTGGAGGTCGGCGACGGGTAGCCGGCCCGCTGCTCGTATATAAAACCTGGTGACGGTTCAGCGGGCGGCCGTCGTCCGTTGGATATCATTTTCGAGAACTGGCCGGGAGGAGGTCTGCGGGCCGGCGCCGGCGGCGGGTTAGCCGCCCGGAATCCGCGCCGGCAGTCCTCGCCGCCGCACACCCACCTCCCATCCCGCGCTCGCGAACGGTCGGGAACGGAACCCCACCTTTAGGGGGGACCGGTTCGTGGGATGGCTTCCGACATGTCCAGCCGTCCCGAGGACGCCGGGCCCGGTCGGCCGCCTGGAGCCCGGCGCCTCGACGGCTGGCTGGGGTCCCGCGCCGGCCGGCGAGCCGTCCTGGCCGTCTGGCTCGCGACGATGATCGTCCTCTCCCTGTTCTTCGTCCCCGGGGTCGGCGCCGCCCCGCCGGACGGCGGGCCGTCGGTCGACGCGCCGGGACGGGACGGCGGACCGGGGCAGGGCGGTGGGTCGAACAGCGCTGGTCCGGCCGACCTGGAGCAGCCCGGCGCTGCCGGCGACGACGGCGGCAGCGCCGACTCCGGGCCGCCGGAACACGCCGGGAACGAGGGCGGCAACGGGAACCACGACTCGGCGGGCGCCACCGAAGGGAGCCCGGAGGCGACGGACGACCGGGCCGGTACCGGCCCGGACCGCGGGCCGGCCGACGCGTCCGACGTCCCGACCGGCCCCACCGCGGAACCGAGCGAGCCGGCCGACGAGCCGAACGGGACGACCGTCACCGCCGACGGCGTCGAGGCGGGGGAGACGGTCACCATGGACGTCTCGGACACCCAGTCCGGCGACGTCAAGGTCGACTCCGTCTCGGGGACGAGCACGGAGTCCGGGGACGTCACCCTGACCGTCGGCTCGGAGGACGACTCGACCGCCGAGACGACCGAGTTCGAGACCGACGACGGCGCCGAGGAGGTGGGCCGCTTCAGCCTGACGTCGGCGAGCGGCGACCAGTCCCTCGACGACGTGTCGGTGACCTTCGAGGTGAGCAAGCAGCGCCTCGACGCGATGCGCGCCGACCTCGAGTCCATCGGCCTCTACGCCCGCGTCGACGGCGAGTGGGTCGCCCTCGAGACCGAGGCCGTCGGCGAGACCGCCACGCACTACGTCTTCTCCGCGGACTCGCCCTACCTCTCGGAGTTCGCCGTCGGCGCGCTCCGCCCCCTCTACGACCTCTGGTCGGCGTCCGTCGACACCCGGACGGTCGCCGCCGGCGAGGAGGTGACGGCGTCGGCCCGCGTCACGAACGTCGGCGCGGCCGACGGCGTCTTCGTCGCCGAGCTCGTCGTCGACGGCCGGACCGTCGCCACCAGCCAGCTCACCGTCGCCGCCGGCGGCACCCGGCAGGCCACGTTCCGCTGGACGCCCGACGAGCCGGGCACCTACGAGCTCGTCGTCAACGGCGTCCCGGCGGGCACCGTCACCGTCACCCCCGCCGACGAGCCCGAGGGCGGGACGACGGTCCTGGCCCAGCTGGCCGGCTGGCTGGCCGACCTCGGCCCCGCGACCGCCATCGAGTGGGCGGACCGGAACGGCCGGTCCGCAGTCATCGGGCCGGTCCCGAGCGCCATGGCGACCCTGGTCGGGTAGCCCCGACCGGCAACACGGGGCCAGCCGGCGCGAGAGCGCCAGCGCGGGGACGGCGCTCGCCCTTCCTCCGCTCGAGGGCTACGGCGCGACCGACGAGTTCGCCGTCCGGCTCGCGGACCTCCCCCCCCCCTCCCTCGGTCGCGGAGCGCTCGCGGCCGGAGGGGGTTGCTACGGGCTCGACGCACACTGGCGCGCGTGCCCCGGCCCGTTCGCGACCGATACGCGCTCCCCACGCGGCGGACGCCGGGCGTCGGCGACGGTGGCTACTTCCGATTCGTCGACAGCACGTCCGCGACGCGAGTCCGGAGCTGCCGGAGCCGCTCGTTGGCCGACCGGAGGGCCGGCGACGCCTCGGCGACGTACCACGCCCTGGCCGCCCGCGTTCGCTCCCGGCCGGCCGCCCTCGCCGTCTCGCCGTGGCGCCCGAGCTGCCGGCGGCTCCCTCGATACCACCGACCGGTGCGGTCTCGCAGCTCCTCCGCGAGGGCCGTCAGCCCGGTTTCCAGCGCCTCGGCCCGGGACGCCCCGCCGAGCCGGGTCGCCTCACCGATGCCGGTCCCCGCGTCGACGTGGGTCCCCTCGCCGACGCCCGACCGCTCCCGCGACGGGGCCCCGGGTCGCGCCTCGACGGCGGCCGGCGCGTCGACGGAATCCCGGCGGACGTCGTCCGCGGCGTCGCCCGACCCGACCGGCGGCGCCGCCTCGTCGCTCGGGCGGTCGCCGGGGGGGACGGCGTCGAGCTCGACCGCGACCACCGTCCCGCCCCCGTCGGCGTCGTCGAACCGGAGCTCGCCGCCGACCCGCTCGACCGCCCAGTGGGCGAGCCAGAGCCCGAGGCCGCTGCCGTGCTCGAGGGGCGTCTCTCGCCCCTCGGCGATGACCTGCCGCTCCTCCTGGGGGATGCCCGGGCCGTTGTCCGCGACGCTGATGGCTGCGCGCGCGCCGTCGGGCCCGGTCGTCGACACCGCGACGTCGACGCGTGGGTCCGGCCCGTCGTTGTGCTCGCAGGCGTTCTCC
Organism: uncultured Halobacteriales archaeon; assembly: GCA_964628745.1. GTDB lineage: Archaea > Halobacteriota > Halobacteria > Halobacteriales > Hikarchaeaceae > CAZVOR01. Next base: position 1,998 of record CAZVOR010000139.1, on the reverse strand, counting down.
AGGAGGTTCTCGACGACCAGGTCGAGCGCGGGGGTCGCGTACACCCAGGCCGCCGCGGGCAGCGACGCCTCGACGGTCACCCCGGGATGGGCCTCTCGGGCCCGCTCGACGGCGCCGCGGACGACGGCGACGGCCTCGACCGCGACCGGGCCGTCCTCGCTGCGTTCCAGGGCCATCTCGACCTGCCGGGCCTTCTCGCCGAGGGCCGTGAGGTCCCGGACCGTCTCGACCATGACCGATCCCGCCCTGGCCAGCTGCGGGTCGTCGGCCTGGTCGCGCACCTGCTCGCCGTAGCCCAGCAGGACGCCCGCTCGGTTGCGCAGGTTGTGCCGCAGCACCCGGTTGAGCACCTCCAGGCGCTGCTTGCGCTCGCGCAGTTCGCGCTCGCGGGCCGCCAGGGCCCCGGCCAGGGCGTTGAAGCCGTCGCTTATCTGCTGCCACTCCTCGGCCGCCGCCAGCGACAGCGGGTGGTCGTAGTCGCCCGCCTCCAGCGCGCCGAACCCGGCGAGCAGGCGCTCGATCTGCCGCAGCGTCGTCCGGTACTCCCAGACGGCGAAGCCGAACACGGCCAGGAGCACCGCGGACAGCCCGAGGCCCTGGCCGAACGCGAGCAGCTCGAGCTGGGCGGTCAGATCGCCGCGGTCCCGGGCGACCCGCACCGTCCAGCCCGTCTCCTCGGCGGTCGCCGTCGCCGTGATGGCCTCCTCGGGGACGTCGCCGTCGCCGTACAGGGGCTTGTCCCCGTCGCGGACCGCGACGGTCTGGTCGCTCGTCTCGATGGGGCCGAGCATCGGGAAGAACGTCCGCTCGTCGACGTAGGTGGCGAGGGCGAGGACCCCGACGATTTCACGCTCGGCGAAGACGGGCGCGCTGATGACGGCGACGTAGGCTCCGGTCGCGTTGGCGTACTCGAGCTCCGAGACGTACACCTCGCCCGCGAGCGCCGCCCGGACGTAGGGCCGGTCGCCGACGTCGCGGCCGATGGCCTCCTCCCGTATCGACCCGGTGACGTCGCCGTGGAAGGCCACGATGGTGCCGTCGGCCGCGACGAGTTGGCCGGCGAAGAACCGGGAGTTCCCGACGAGGGAGGCGAGGTAGGCCTCGCCCCGGTCGAACCGGGCCGCCGCGGGGCGGGAGGCCGCGAACCCGACGAAGTCCTTGCGGTCCCGGACGACGGTGTCTATCTGCTCGGCGGTCAGCGCGGCCGTCTCGTCGACCTCGGCCTGCGTCTGCCGGACCAGCTGGTCCTTGTAGAGCTCGAGCCCGCCGTAGACGCTCGCGGTCAGGACGGCCGTGGCGACCAGCAGCACCACGGCGTACTTCGTCCTGAGGCGCATCCCGGCCGGTTACGGCGGCCCCGGACGATAAGTTGCCGGGACGGTTATCAGCCGTGAGACCGGCCGGCGGTGGGCCTCGTCGGCCGGGACGACCGGAGAGAAGCGTTCGGTCGGCGGTGCATTCGGCGTGGCCGGGCGGGAGGGGCCGTCCGGCGGACGGCCGCCGTCGGCGGGACGGGCGGACCCGGCGGCCTACGTGAATCGGGCGGTCGCCCGCTTCACATCGCGCCGCCCATGCCGCCCATACCGCCCATGCCGCCCATGCCACCCATGCCGCCGCCCATGCCGCCGCCCATGTCCGGCATGTCCTCGTCGTCGTCGTCGCCTTTGCCGCCGACGAGGTCGCCGGCCGCGATGACGTCGTCGATGCGCAGGATCATGACGGCGGCCTCGGTCGCCGACTCGATGGCCTGGGTCTTCACCCGCAGCGGCTCCACGACGCCCTCGGTCTTCATGTCGACGATCTCGCCGGAGTAGGCGTCGAGGCCGGCGGCGGTGTCGCCGGCGTCGTGCTGCGCCCGCAGGTCGACGAGGCTGTCGATGGGGTCGAGGCCCGCGTTCTCGGCGAGCGTGCGCGGGATGACCTCGAGCGCGTCCGCGAACGCCTCGATGGCGAGCTGCTCGCGGCCGCCGACGGAGTCGGCGAAGTCGCGCAGGCCGA
>CAZVOR010000138.1:0-5771 GCA_964628745.1 uncultured Halobacteriales archaeon | reverse complement strand
CCCGAGGCCGACCCCGAGGACGTCGCCGAGCGCGCGTTCGACGCGGGCGAGACGTACGCCGCGCTGATGGAGATCGGCGTCGGCAGCGTCAAGCCGAGCTTCCGGACGCTGGTGACCATCGAGACCGCCGAGTTCCCCGAGATGATCGCCAGCGGCGAGGGCTCGGCGTCGAACTCGTCGTTCGAGATGCGCTCGGGGATGACGCTGTCCGAGACCGACGACGGCGTGACCATCGAGTGGTGGGCCGAAAGCGACGTGTTCGGCCGCGTCGCGCAGATGGGCCAGCGCGTGCTCAACCCGGTCGCCAACCAGGTGGTCAACCGCTTCTTCAAGCAGATCCAGTCCCGGCTGGCCCCGCTCGGCGAGGAGGGGAGCTCGGGCCTGCGCGACCGCATCCGGGGGCTGATATGAGCCGGCCGCCGGCCGCCACGAGTCGGCCCGGAATCGCCGGACCCGCCGTCACCGTCCGACCGCCGACGTCACGAATCCGCCACCCATGACCGAACACGACATCACGCTCACCGTCAACGGAACCGAACACGAACTGTCCGTGGAGCCGCGGACGCTGCTGGTCCACGCCCTACGGGACGAGCTGGGCTACACCGGCACCAACGTCGGCTGCGAGTCGAGCCTCTGCGGGGCCTGCACCGTCCACCTCGACGGCGACGCCGTGAAGTCCTGCACGGCGTTCGCCGTGCAGGTCGACGGCGCGGAGATCGAGACGGTGGAGGGCCTCGCCGGGGACGGCGAGTTCCACCCCATCCAGTCGGCGTTCCAGGCCGAGCACGGCCTGCAGTGCGGCTACTGCACGCCGGGCATGATGATGACCGCGACCGCGTTCCTCCGCGAGCACCCCGACCCCTCGCGCGAGGAGATACGCGAGGCGCTCGAGGGGAACCTCTGCCGGTGCACCGGCTACCAGAACATCGTCAACGCGGTCGAGACCGCCGCCGGCGACCTCCGCGCGGCGACCGACGGGGGGCGGCCCGATGGCCGTTAAGTCCGTCCCGGCCGAGGAGGTCGACGTCGCGGAGCTCCTCGGCTCGGCCATCGAGCGCCGGGAGGACCCGGCGCTGCTGTCGGGCGACGCGGAGTACACCGACGATATCCAGCGCCAGCGGATGGCCCACGTCTCCATCGCGCGCAGCACGTACGCCCACGCGCGCATCGAGGGCATCGACACGAGCGCCGCCGAGGCGCTCGACGGCGTGGTCGGGGTCTACACCCACGACGACCTCGGGCGGGAGGACACGCCCGGCGAGCTCCCGTTCCTCCTGCCCGTCGGGTGGCTGCTCCCCGACCTCGAGGACGTGGAGTACCCCATCCTCGCGCGCGAGAAGGTCCGCTACCAGGGCCAGCCGGTCGCGGTCGTGGTCGCGGAGGACCGCTACGTCGCGGCCGAGGCGGCCGACCGCGTCGAGGTCGAGTACGAGCGGCTCGACGCCGTCGTCGACCCCGCCGACGCCATCGCCGAGGGCGCGCCGACCGTCCACGAGCAGGCGGCGGACAACGTCGCCTTCGACTGGGAGATCGGCGACGCCGAGAGGACCGACGCGGCGTTCGCCGACGCCGACCGGACGGTCGAGCTCGACCTGGTGAACCAGCGGCTCATCCCGAACGCCATCGAGCCGCGGGCGGCCGTCGCGGAGTACAACCCGTCGACGGACCAGCTCACGGTCCACATGACGTCGCAGAACCCGCACGTCCACCGGCTGCTCATGGCGGGCGTCATCGGCCACCCCGAGCACAAGCTCCGGGTGCGCGCCCCCGACGTCGGCGGCGGCTTCGGCTCGAAGATCCACCACTACCCGGACGAGGCCATCGTCGCCTGGACCGCCAAGCACCTCGGCCGGCCGGTGAAGTGGCAGGCAACCCGGTCGGAGACCTACCTCACGGACGCCCACGGCCGGGACCACGTCACCCGCGGCGAGCTCGCGCTCGCCGACGACGGCCGGGTCCTCGGCCTGCGGGTGGACACGACCGCGGGGCTCGGCGCCTACCTGTCGACGTTCTCCCCCTCCATCCCGACGTACCTGTACGGGACGCTCCTGTCGGGTCAGTACGACATCCCGGCCATCCACTGCTCGGTGACGGGCGCGTTCACCAACGGCGCACCCGTCGACGCCTACCGCGGCGCCGGCCGGCCCGAGGCGGCGTACGTCGTCGAGCGGCTGATGGACCTCGGGGCGAACGAGCTCGGGATGGACCCGGCGGCGTTCCGGCGGGCGAACTTCGTCGACGCCGACGACTTCCCCTACCAGACCCAGGTCGCCGTCGCCTACGACTCCGGCGACTACGAGCTGACGCTCGACGCGGCCCTGGACGCCGTCGACTACGACGCGTTCCGCGAGCGCCAGGCCGACGCGCGCGAGGAGGGCCGCTACCTCGGCATCGGCCTCTCGTCGTACATCGAGGCCTGCGGGCTCGCGCCCTCCGAGCTGGCCGGCCAGCTCGGCGCCCAGGCCGGGCTGTGGGAGAGCGGCACGGTCCGGTTCACGCCGTCCGGGACGGTGCGCGCGTACTGCGGCACCTCCGGCCACGGGCAGGGCCACGACACGACCTACGCCCAGGTCCTGGCCGACGAGCTCGGCGTGCCCTACGAGGACATCGAGGTCATCGAGGGCGACACCGACGAGATCCAGCAGGGCATGGGCACCTACGGCTCCCGGAGCGCCGCGGTCGGGGCGAGCGCGCTCACGGGGAGCGCGCGGAAGGTCGTCGAGAAGGCGCGGACCATCGCGGCGCACCAGCTCGAGGCGGCCGAGGAGGACCTCGAGTTCGAGGACGGCGAGTTCTCGGTCCGCGGCGCCCCGGACCGGTCGATGGGCATCCAGGAGGTCGCGGGCGCGGCCTACCTGGCCCACGACATCCCGGCGGGCATGGAGCCGGGCCTCGAGGCGACGACGTTCTACGACCCGGAGAACTTCACGTTCCCCTTCGGCACGCACGTCGCGGTCGTCGAGGTTCGCCCCGACACCGGGGAGGTCGAGGTCGAACGGTACGTCGCCGTCGACGACGTCGGCAACCAGATCAACCCGAAGATCGTCGAGGGCCAGGTCCACGGCGGGGTCGCCCAGGGCGTCGGCCAGGCGCTGTACGAGGGGGCGGTCTACGACGAGAACGGCCAGCTGCTCACGGGGTCGATGCAGGACTACGCCGTCCCGAAGGCGTTCCACGTCCCCGAGCTCGAGACGGAGTCCACCGTGACCGAGTGCCCGCACAACCCGCTGGGCGTCAAGGGCGTCGGCGAGGCCGGCACCATCGCGGCGCCCCAGGCGGTCGTCAACGCCGTCTGCGACGCCCTCTCGCCGTTCGGCGTCGACCACGTCGACATGCCGCTGACCGACGAGACCGTCTGGCGGGCCGTGCGGGACGCCGAGGGAGGTGACCGGTAATGTACCCAGCCAGGTTCGACTACTACGAAGCGGGGAGCGTCGAGGAGGCCCTCGACCTGCTCGCGGACCACGACGACGCGGAGACCGAGCTGCTCGCGGGCGGCCACAGCCTCATCCCGACGATGAAAAGCGGGCTGGCCAGCCCGGACGTGCTCATCGACCTCGGGGGCATCGACGGGCTCCGGGGCATCGAGCGGGGGGACGGCACGACGAGCGTGGGGGCCATGACGCCCTACGCCGACATCGCGGGCGACGACGCCCTCCGCGACGACTGCAGCGTCGTCTCGGAGGCGGCCCAGGCCGTCGGCGACATCCAGGTGCGCAACCGCGGGACCATCGGCGGGAACCTCGCGCACGCCGACCCGGCCTCGGACCTGCCGGCGGCGGCGCTCGCGGCCGACGCGACGGTGGTCGTCGAGGGCCGCGACGGCGAGCGGTCGGTCCCGGCCGACGACTTCTTCCTCGGGATGTACACCACGGACGTCGGCGACGACGAGCTGGTGACCCGCGTCGAGCTGCCCCACGCCGACGGCGCGGGCGGCGCCTACGTCAAGAAGGCGAGCCCCTCCTCGGGCTACGCGATGGTCGGCGTCGCCGCCGTCGTCGAGGCCGACGGCGACGAGATCACCGGGGCCCGGGTGGCCGCCAACGGGGCGCTCGACCACGCCAGCCGGCTGGAGCCGGTCGAGGAGGCGCTGGTCGGCGAGCCGCTCGACGCCGACGCCGCCGAGGCCGCGGGCGAGCACGCCACCGACGACGTCGAGGAGTGGCAGCTGATGGACGACCTCCAGGCGTCCGCGGAGTTCCGCGCGAACCTGCTGCGGGTCTACGCCGGCCGCGCGGTCGCCGCCGCCGTCGAGCGGGCCGGGTAGCCCGGCCGTCGCCGGCGTCGGTCTCGCCCGGGACGTCGCCGGCGGCCGGCCCCGGCGTCGTCGGCCCGTCCGGCGGCGAAATGGGTCCTTTTTATACGTCCGGTGGCTACACCGGGGTGACCGTGTCACGAACCGAGCGGGGGACCGGGGCGGACGCGTTCGCCGACGTCGACGAGGCGGCCCTGCGCGCCGCCTTCGAGGCGAACGACTACGTCGCCGAGGACGACATCGTCACGACGGTCCTGCTCGCCCTGAAGCTGGGCAAGCCGCTGCTCGTCGAGGGCGAGCCCGGCAGCGGCAAGACCGAGCTGGGGAAGGTGCTCGCCGCGGGGTTCGACGCCGAGCTCATCCGGCTGCAGTGCTACGAGGGGCTGACCGCCGAGAACACGCTGTACGAGTGGAACTACACCAAGCAGCTGCTCTCGGTCCAGGCCGGCGAGCGCGGCGTCTCGGCCGACGCCTCCGTCTTCGACGAGGAGTACCTGCTGGAGCGGCCCCTGCTCCGGGCGCTGACCGCCGGAGGCGAGCGCCCGCCGGTGCTGCTCATCGACGAGGTCGACCGGGCCGACGAGGAGTTCGAGGCGCTGCTGCTCGAGGTCTTGAGCGACTTCCAGGTCTCCGTCCCCGAACTGGGCACCATCGCGGCCGAGCGACCGCCGGTCGTCGTCATCACCTCGAACCGCACGCGGGGCCTGTCGGACGCGCTGAAGCGCCGGTGCCTGTACCTGCACATCGAACCGCCGTCGTTCGAGAAGGAGCGCGCCATCGTCCGCGAGAAGGTGCCCGGGCTCGACGCCGCCGTCGCCGACGCCGTCTGCGGGGCCGTCGGCCGGCTCCGCGAGGAGCCGCTGCTCAAGCGCCCCGGCGTCGCGGAGACGCTCGACTGGGCGGACGCCATCGCGGCGCTGCGCGAGGCCGACGCCGACGGCGACCTCTCGGCCGAGGAGGTCCGGAACACGCTCGGCTGCCTGCTCAAGGAGGTCGAGGACGTCCGACGGGTCGACGACGCGCTCCTCGAGGACGTGCTCGCGGCGGCCGGGGCGGCCCGCGCCGGCGACGACTGATGGCCGACGAGGACCGCGGGGCCGACGGCGGGGACGCGCGGGCCGGCGAGGTCGCCGTCGCCCGCGAGGCGCTGCTCCGGCACCTCGTGAACTTCGCCCGGGCGCTCCGCGAGCGCGGCGTCGCGGTCCCGGCGGACGGCACCCTGACGGCCGCGCGGGCGCTCGCCGTGGTCGGCATCGGCGACCGCGAGCGGGTCCGCGCCGCGCTCCGGGCCGCGCTGGTCAGCCGACGGGAGGACCTCGAGGCGTTCGAGCGGCTGTTCCCGGCATTCTGGCACCGGGTCGTCGACGGGACGGCCGTGGAGGGGGCGCCCGCCGACCTGGGCCGGGACGCCCCCGGGCCGGGGCTGGGAGCGGTCGACGAGGGCGAGCCGACCGACGCCCCCGGCGACGGCCCGGACGCCGACGACGGCCCGACGCTCGAGTCGCGGCTCGAGCCG
>CAZVOR010000137.1:0-5802 GCA_964628745.1 uncultured Halobacteriales archaeon | reverse complement strand
TGACGAGGTGGCCGTCGTAGACGGCGTCCTTGATGTCGATGACGTCCTCCTGGCCGCCGATCTCGGCGACGTAGACCTGCATCGAGGCCTCCTGGGCCGGCGCGACGCCGTCGAGGTCGAGCTCGACGTAGTCCTCGGTGGTCCGGTGCTCGGCCCCGATGATCTTGTCCATGAATCCCATGGAGCTACGCGGGGTAGCCGAGCGCATAGTTCTTACGTCAGACGCGACGCCGGGGCCCGGCCTCCGACGGAACGGGGGTCGGGCTTTTTACCGGGCCGCGTCGTTCGCCCCGCCATGACCTTCAGCATCTGCGTCCGCGAGCCCTACGAGGACGACGACGGCGTCGAGCAGACCCGCTACGGCGTCGCCGTGACGACGCGACTGCCCGCCGTCGGGACGCTGTGCCCGTTCGCCAACGCCCACGGCGCCGTCGCGACCCAGAGCCGCGTCAACGTCGAGCTCGGCCGCCGGGGCGCCGCCTACCTCGCCGACGGCCTGGCCGTCGGTGACGCCCTCGAGGCGCTGCTCAACGCCGACGAGGGCCGCGCCGAGCGCCAGCTCCACGGCGTCGACGACACGGGCACGTTCGCCTTCTCGGGCCCCGAGTGCCGCGACTGGTTCGGCCACCTGGAGGGCGACCGGTACACCGTCGCCGGGAACCTCCTGACCGGCGAGGCCGTCGTGGACGCCGTCGCCGAGGCGTACGAGGCCGCCCGCGACGGCGACGCGCCCCTGGCCGAGCGGCTCGTCGAGGCGCTCGCCGCGGGCCAGGCCGAGGGCGGCGACAAGCGCGAGGAGCTGCCGGTGCAGTCCGCGGCGCTGCTGGTGCGGGCGACCGAGGACCGCGAGTTCGAGCCGTACTACGACGACCTCCGGGTCGACGCCACCGAGACGCCCATCGCCGACCTCCGCGAGACCTACGCGCTGGCGGAGCAGGGCGGGCAGGACGCCATGGAGCGGTACGAGGACGAGCTGGCGGAGGACGGCGCGGCCGCGTCGGCGGACGGGTAGGCGGCTACGGCTCGAACCCGAACAGCTCGTCGCCGACGTGGTGCAGCGAGTCGACGACCTTGCCCGACTCGCCGAGCAGCTCGTCGGCGTCGACCCGCGAGCGGCCGACCGCCAGCACCTTCCCGTGGGTCTCCTCCCTGACGAGCACGACGTCGCCGGCCTCGACGTCGTCGGTGGCCTCGACGATGCCGGGTCGCATGACGTCCGCGCCGTCGGAGACGAACGAGACGGCGCCCGCGTCGACCGTCACGAGGTGCCCCGTCGGCTCGGTGGCGTTCGCGCCCCGCACGGTCGGCGACGGCTCGCCCGCCGCGAAGTAGGCCACCAGCGGCTCGCCGTCGACGAGCACCACGTCGACGTCGCTGTCCGACAGCTCGACCCGCTCGTAGCGCTCGGCGTCGAACTCGACGCCGAAGCGCGTCGCAAGCGCCGCCTCGAGCTCGCGGACGGCGTCGCTCCGCAGGTGGTGCCGCGAGGTGATGTTCATGGCCGGCGCGAGGGCGCGGCGGCGCATAAAGGGCCCGGCGCCGGCCCCACCGGGCGGCCGGGAGGCGCGCCCCCCGCCGGTAGCCTCACCAGGCTCGCGGACGGAAGGGCGGTATGGCCACGGGACTCTCCGAGCAGGCCGAGGCGCTGCTCACGGGCGAACCGCGAATCGGCCACCTGGCGACCTGCCGGGGCGGCGCGCCCCACGTCGCGCCGCTCTGGTACAACGTCGACGACGGCGTCATCGAGATCGCGACGACCGGGCGGAAGCTGGCCAACCTCCGGGCGAACCCGCGGGTCGCGCTCTCGGTGCAGCAGGCCGACGAGGGGCACCCCCAGTGGGGCGTCACGGTCCAGGGCACCGCCACGGTCGTCGACGACGAGGACGAGGGGCGGGCCCTCGTCCGCCGCATCAACCGCCGGTACGGGACCGACGAGGACGCCTGGATGGAGAACACCGCGGTCCGCATCGAGGTCGGCACGTCGGCGTCGTGGCGGTACTGACCGGCGGTGCGTCGACCCGGCGTGGCGGGCGCGGCCGCTGGACTCCCGACCCGCCGGAACGGCTAAGGGCAGCGACTCCCACGCCACGGGCATGTGGCGGCCCCGCGCGGCGGCCGACCGGCAGGTCGTCTGCCCCGCCTGCGGCCGGACGGTCCCCCGCGCCGACGCCCGGGAGTACGACAAGCACGGCGACCGGTGGGACCGCCGCGAGAAGGCGTTCGAGTACCTCTGCCGGCCGTGCCACGACGCGCTGTGCGGCTACCGCCGCGGCGACCTCGAGGCGCTGCTGTGCGACGTCGGCGCGGGGGCCGTCGACCGCGACCGGTTCCTCCGGCGGTACGCCCGCGCGGTGGAGGAGCGGTCCGGCCGCCCCGACGGGCGCTGAGGCGGGCGGGGCGCGGGTCGAAGCGGGGCGGGACACGACGGGCGACGGCCCGAACGGACCGCCGACGACGGGACAGCCGGCGACGACAGGGGCTAAGTAGCCGGCGCCGCGTACCCCCGGCCATGGCCGACGAGCGCGACGACCAGGCCGCCGCCGGCACCGCCGAGGCGCAGGGCCCGGTCGAGATGACCGAGGAGACCGCCGCCGAGCTCCGACGCCGGCGCGCCGACCTCCTCGAGAAGTTCGACCTCCACGGCGAGCTGCCGCCGTCGGTCTACGAGGAGGCCGAGCAGTGGACCGACGACGTCGCGGGCGAGGTCGCCGCGCAGGTCGACGACCGCCGGGACCTGCGCGACCGGCCGACCTGGACGACCGACCCGGTAGACGCCCAGGACTTCGACGACGCGCTCTCCGTCGAGGCCGACGAGGAGACGTTCACGCTCTGGGTCCACATCGCGGACGTCACCCACTACGTCACGCCGGGGACGGAGACGTGGGCCGCGGCGATGGAGCGCGGGAACTCCGTCTACCTGCCCGGGCACACCATCCACATGCTCCCGCGGCCGCTGGCCGAGACGGTCTGCTCGCTGGTGCCCGGCGAGGACCGGCTCGCCCACACCGTCGAGATGACGCTCGACGCCGAGACGCTCGGCTACGAGTCCATCGACATCTACAAGTCGGTCGTCCGCTCGGACGAGCGCCTGACCTACACCCAGGCCGAGCGCCGGCTCGACGACCCCGACGCCCCGCTGGGCGAGGCGTGCCGGCTCGCGTTCGAGCTGGCCGACCGCATGCACGAGCAGCGCAAGGCGGACGGCTCGCTGGTGCTCAACCCCCGTCGGGACCGCGCGCACACCATCATCGAGGAGTGCATGCTCAAGGCGAACAAGGCGGTGACCCACGAGCTGATGTGGGGTCGCGGGGTCGAGGCGATGTACCGGGTGCACCCCCAGCCGACGCCGGACGAGTGGGACGAGGCGCTCCGCGAGATCCAGGAGCTGGAGGGCGTCTCCATCCCGGGGGGCTCGTGGGACGACCCGCGCAAGGCCGTCAACGCCACGCTCGAGTCGGCGCCCGAGCGCCAGCTCGGCAAGATCCAGCGGGCCGTGATGCGGGTGATGCCCCGGGCGAGCTACATGGCCGACCCGTTCGGCGGCCACCACGCGCTGAACTTCGAGATCTACGGCCACTTCACCAGCCCCATCCGGCGGATGAGCGACCTGGTCAACCACTGGATCGTCCACGAGAACGAGGTGCCCGATGACCTCGACGCGCTGTGCAAGCGCGCCTCCGAGCGCGGGAAGGCCGCCGACGCCTGCGAGCGGGAGTACCGGGGGGCGATGCGGGAGCTCGGGCTCGACCCCCACGCCGTCAACAGCCGCGGCCTCGTCGTCGTCGACCCGGACGAGGACGACGAGCCGACGGCCGACGCGCCGGACGCCGCGTCCGGATCCGGCGGCGACGGGGAATCCGCCCCGGACCCGGCGCCGGACGCCGAGGACTGACCGCCCGACGGCCGCTCGCCAGCGCTCCACCGCCGATGTCCGACCCGCCGTACCCCGACCACGCCGCCCGGAACGTCCTCGAGCCGGGCTGCTCGCGCTGCCCCGGCCTCGTCGAGTCCCGCGAGCGCATCGCCTGGGGGAACGGCTCGCTCGACGCCGACGTGATGGTCGTCGGCGAGGCGCCGGGCGCGGGCGACCCCGACGCCGAGCGCTGGCGCGGCGGCAACTGGACGGGCCTGGCCTACACCGCGCGGCACTCCGGCCGGCTGGTCCGGGCGATGCTCGCCGAGCTCGGCTACGGCCCGGACGAGTGCTACGTCACGAACGCCGTGAAGTGCTTCCCGGCGGCCGCGGGCGACCCGACCACGAACCGCGAGCCCACTGCGGCGGAACGCGACGCCTGCCGGGGGCACCTCGAGGCGGAGCTGGCGCAGGTCGAGCCCGCCGCCGTCGTCGCGACGGGCCGGCACGCGACCGCCTCGCTGTTCGCCCTGGCGGGTCGGCCGCTCGAGGGCTTCCTCGAGGTCGTGCTCGAGCCGCACGCCTGCCCCGAGCTCGACACGACCGTCCTCCCGCTGCTGCACCCGTCGTACGAGAACGTCTGGCGGGCCCGGATGGGCTTTCCCGACCGCGCGGCGTACGTCGCCGCGGTGGGCGACGCGCTCGACCGGCTGACGTGACCGGGCCCGCCGGCCCGGGGCCGGTCGGCGCACTAGACTCCGACGGTCCCCGCCGGCGCGCCGGTCGAGGGGCTCAGGCCGTCAGCAGGAGGAACACCGCCACGGCGAGCAGCACGACGATGGCCGCGACGAGGGCGCGGTCCGAGCGTCCGTAGGCGGCGACGCGCTGCAGGCGCCGGACCGCGGGCCGCACCACCTTGCGGCCGACGAGCCACCCGAGCCGGTCGGCGCCGAGCCGCGTGGCCCGCTCGAACCGGCCGAGTGCCAGGACGACGCCGTTCACGAGCCCGGCGACGCCGCCGCCCAGTCGGGCGAGGAGGTAGACGGTGAGGTGGCCGAGCTCCCAGACCGGGTCGAACGCCTCCTCCTCGGTCGGCTCCGGGGGCGCGTACGCCGGCCGCGAGACGGGCCGGCTCGTGACGGTGACGACGTCCGAGCCGCCGTCGTCCCCGCTGTCGGCCGTGGCGGGTCGGACCTCGGCGGGCGCGTCGCCGTCACGGTCCCCGGCGACCGCCTCGGCGGCGGTCGCGAGGTCCCCGCCGCTCGCCGGCTCGGGCGCCTCCGGGACGCCGTGACCGGCCGCGAGCTCCTCTAAGTCCACGGCGTTGAGGTCCGTCTCCTCCTCCGAGAGCTCGGAGATGAGCTCCGAGCGGACGGGCGTGAACGAGCCCGACTCGAAGTCGTCGAGGCCGGGCGTCGCGCCGGCGTCGAACGTCCGCTTGCGTCGAAAGCGGATGCGGTTGACCTGGTCGTCCCAGTCGGTCATCAGCAGCGCCTCGCCGTCGTCGAGACCGTCGACGTCGCGGGCGGCCTCGCCGCCCAGCATCTGCGAGACGACCCGCAGGTCGTTCTCCCAGGTCAGCCGGTGCCAGACGATCCAGTCGCACTGGGTGATGTAGTCCTTGTCCACGGCGGCGGGGCGCTGGGACATGCCGCAGAGGCCGATGCCGCGCTTGCGGCCGCGCTTGGCGACGGTGATGAGCGTGTTCGCGAGGTCGTCGACCTTGCCGGTCTCCGGCAGGAACTCGTGGATCTCCTCGACGAAGACGAGGAAGGGCTTTCTGACCTGCTTGCCGAGCGCGAACAGCCGCTCGACGACCCGCCGGACCAGCTCCCGCGACTCGTCCTCCTCGAGGTAACCGGAGATGTCGAGGATGATGGGGACGTTCTGCACCAGGGCGAGCTCGGCGAGCTTCTCGGCGTGCTCGACGCCGACCGTCGCGTCGCAGT
>CAZVOR010000136.1:0-5843 GCA_964628745.1 uncultured Halobacteriales archaeon | reverse complement strand
GACCGGGGCACCTCGTACTTCCTCGCGCCGAGCCTCGCCGAGAGCTTCAAGCTCTACTCGCTGATCGTGGGCATCATCGCGGTGTTCGCCGTCGCGGGGGTGGTGTTCGTGAGCTACGGCGACCCGAGGGTGGCGGCGCCGATGGTCGTCACCGCGCTCTCGGAGGTCGTCATCCTGCTCGGGTTCGCGGCGGGCGTCGGGCTCGCGCTCGACCTCTCGCACATCGCCGGCTTCATCGCGGTCATCGGGACCGGCGTCGACGACCTCATCATCATCGCCGACGAGGTGATGGCCGAGGGCGACGTCTCCTCCGGCCGCGTGTTCAGGAGCCGGTTCCGCAAGGCGTTCTGGATCATCGGCGCGGCGGCCGTCACGACGGTCATCGCGATGAGCCCGCTGGCCATCCTCGCGCTCGGCGACCTGCGCGGGTTCGCCATCGTGACCATCCTCGGCGTCTTCGTCGGCGTGCTCATCACCCGGCCGGCGTACGGGGACATCCTGCGGTCGCTGCTGACCGGGCGGTGAGGGTCGGAGACGCGGCGCGAGCGCCCCCGGCGCCCCGGGGGGTTCACGCCCCCGACGTTCACCGGCCGAAGCGCCGTGGCCCCCGGCTGGCGACTCCCGGTCAGAACTCCTCGAGCGCCGACTGTCGCGCGGCCGACAGCACGTCGGCGCAGGTGCGCCAGGAGGCCCGGGCGCACTCGGGGAGGCGGCCGTGCTCGCGCACGTACTCCCGGAGGAACTCGCGGCTGGCGGGGTCGCTCGGATAGCCGCTGCCGAGGTCGCCGTACGCCTCGGCGAGCGCGTCGACGTGGGCGTCGCGGGCGACCTTGGCGACGATGCTCGCGGCCCCGACGAGCGCGTGGCGCTCGTCCGCCCGGTGCTCCGCCCGCACGTCGACCCGGGCGTCCACAGCGTCGCCGACCCGTCCCCCGAACCGGCCGGCGTCCACCTCGCCGGCGTCCAGCCGGGCGACGTCGCCGTCCCGGGCGACGCCCGCCAGCGCCTCGGCCTGCGCGGCGACGGTGAGCCGGTTCATGTCGGTCGAGGGGTCGTCGATTCGCCGGACGGGGACCTCGGCGACGGCCACCGCGACGCCGTCGAGCGCCCGGATGGCGGCGTCGAGCCGCTCCCGTCGCTCGGGGCGCACGCGCTTCGAGTCGTCGACGCCGTCCGGGAGGGCGACGCCGGCGGGCAGGCGGACGGCGGCCGCGAACATCGACCCCAGCACGGGACCGCGGCCCGCCTCGTCGACGCCGACGGCGGCCATGGGACGTCCGACTCCGTCAGGCGATAAATGGGTTGCCCTCCCGGCGCGGTGGCGAGCCGGCGGGCGCGCGTGCGCCCGCGCTCAGTCGTCGGCCGGCGGGACGTAGACCGTCCGCTCCCGCGGCTCGGGCTCCTCAGCCGGTTCGGCCACCTCGTCGGTCGGTTCGTCGGGCTCGGATTCGGCGAGCTCCTCGCGGAGCGACTCCCACTCGCGGAGGTCGTGGTGATGGCACATGGGGGTCCACCATGGTATGCTATGGCGTGGCAGCGGATAACGGCTTCGGCCCGTCCCGTTACCCGTCGTCCGGCGGCTCGCGGAGGAACGCGGGGTCCTCGAAGGCGCCCTCGTCGGCCTCGACGGCGAGGACGTCGAGCGCCGTCACGTCGGCCGGCACGCCGAGGCGGCCGGCGAGGCTCGGCCGGGTGCGGCCGTCGTCGCCGTGGACCAGCTCCTTGACGTACAGGCCGCCCTCGCCGCGGACCTCGACCGTCGCCTCGGTGGGGCTCTCGAGCTCGCCCTCGACGCGGTGGACGGTCCGCGTCCGGGTCCTCTCCGCCCGGCGGTGGGAGACGCGCTCGGGCGTGTCCTGCTCGACGGTCGCGCCGTCGAGCGCCGCGAGGGCGTCCTCGAAGGCCGCCCCGTCGACGGGCTCGTCGAACGCGACCCGGGCGCGGTAGGCCTTGCTCGCCGGCAGCTCCTTGACGCGCTCGACCATCCGGTGGGTGGCCAGGCGGAGCCCCTCGACCTCGACCCGACCGGCGGCGTGCTCGTTGACGGCCGCCTCGAGCGCAGCGACGTCCGGGAAGCGGTCGGTCGGGTGGGCGACCTCGACGACGAACGGCCGGCCCGTGCCGAGCATCCGGGCGTCGACGTCCTCCCGGCCGGCGCCGTGGAAGGTGGCCTCGATGCCGTCCATCGCCTCGCGGACCGGCGGGGCGACCAGCGACTCGACGCTGTCCTCGTACATCGCGCCGGCGCCGCCGCAGTGCTCGCACGGCTCGCCGCCCAGGCGGCCGGAGCCCCCGCACTCGCGGCACGGCCAGTCCGTCTGCGGGATGCCCCGCTCGAGCTTCCGGTACCGGCCGTAGACGAACGCGGGGTTGACCTGCGTCTCGACCATCCCGGCCTCGAGGTCGAGGACGGCGACGACGTCCGGCCGCTCGAAGTCGACCTCGGCGCCGAACGCCTCGCCGACCCGCCTGCCGACCTCGCGGTTCACCTCCGCCTTGAGGGACTCGCCCGCCTCGGGCGGGAGGCCGGCCTCCTCGCGGAGCAGCCGCTCGTTCTCCTCGAGCAGCGGCGGCACGCGCGAGCCGACCAGGTAGGTCTCGAACGCGTAGTCGGCCAGCGACTCGACGACGCGGTCGGCCCACTCGTCGAACCGCGCGGCGAGCCCCTCGCAGACCCAGCACTCCCCGGCGGGCGGCTCGAACGGCGCGTCGTCGGCCAGCGCGGCCGCCACGCGGAGCGCCCGTCCGCGCTCGGCGACCGTCAGCCCGTGGCTGCGGTCGGCGAACGGGCGCCCGAGGCAGGAGTCGCAGACCGGCCCCTCCGCGAGCACGCGCCGGGCCGACGCGAGCAGGTCCATGGGCGTGACCGGGCCCGCCGGGGTAACTGCCTTGCTATCCCCGGCCGGACCTCCCGCTGCCGTGGTCCTCGTCGGGGCGTGGCTACCCGGACCCCGCCGCCGTGCGGCCCGGCTACCCCTCGCCGAGGACGTCGGTCTCGATCGTCCGGTTCCCGCCGATGGAGTCGAGCCTCACCCGTTCGCTGCTCCCGCCGGCCTCGACGGTGGCGTAGACGTCGATGGTCAGCGTCGAGGACTCGCCGTTCCGGACGTGCGCGACCCACCACTCGTCCATCCGCGAGTTGTCGAGCGTCATGGTCAGTGCGAGGGTCTCGGTCTCCCCCGGCGAGACGGTCCAGCTGCCCGGCGCCACGTCGTCGGCCAGCACGACGTCGCCGATGGCCACCTCGTAGGTGACCTCGCGGACCGTGACGTCGGTGAAGCCGTCGTTTCGGAGCACCGCCTCGACGTCGACGGGCGCGCGCTCGGCGGTCGCGGTGCCCCACGTCCCCGTCGTCGAGACGATGGTGAACACGCGCGTGCCGCCGACGGTGACGGGCTGGGGCTCGTCCTCGTTCAGCCCGGCGAGCAGGTCCGTCGAGAACGACCCCTCGCGGGTCGGGATCGAAAGCGGGAACGCGGTGATGCCCACGTCGGCCGTGCCGGTCGCGCGGAACGTCACCGTCGAGCGCTCGCCGTCGTTGATGTGGCGCGCCCACCACCGGGGGACGCGCGAGTTGTCGAGACGGGCGGTGAACGTGACCTCGCCCCGGCCGGCCGGGACCTCGTCGACCGCCGTCGTGTCGTCGGCGACCGTCACGCCGTTGATGACGACGGTCTGGTCGACCTCGAGGCGCAGCAGCTCGGCGAGCGCCGAGTCCGGGTTGGGGTTGTCGACGCCCACGACGGCCTCGACCTCGGTGGTGTCGTCGGTGACCTCGCCCCACCCGAGCGACGTGCCCGTGATGGTCGGCGGAGCCACGTCGACCTCCGGCGCGGCGTCGGACGCGGCCACGTCGGTGGCCCCGCCGCCGAGCAGGTCGGTCTCGACGGTCGCCGACTGGTTGACCAGCGGCACCGCGACGGTCTCGCCGCCGCTCCGCTCGACGATACCGAAGACCTCGATGGAGAGGTCCGTGACCTCGTCGCGCTCGAGGTGGCTCACCCACCAGTCGGAGAGCTTCGGCGTGTCGAGCGCGGCCGGCAGCTCGACGGTCTCGGTGGTGCCCGGCTCGACCACGAACGAGCCGTCGTCCGTGCCCTCGCCGAGCGTGACGTCGTTCATCCGGACGACGTAGCCGAGGCCGTCCAGGGCGATGGGCGCGTCGTGGAGGTTGGTCAGCGTCGCCGAGAGCACGAGCGGCGTCGTCTCGGCGGTGGCCTGCCCCCACCGGGCCGAGCCCCCGCCGATGCGGAGGAACGGCTCGCCCTCGACCTCGAACGTCGTGGCCTCGGCGGTCCCCAGCGAGCCGAGGAAGTCGGTCTCGACCGGCTGGGTCTGCGGCGGCAGCCCGGCCCGGAGCCCGAGCGGTCCGGTCACCGCCGGCTCGATGGTCAGCGTCGACGACTCGTCGCCGTTGACGTGCGTGACCCACCAGTCGTCGATCCTGTCGTTCTGTACCGCCACGGAGAGCTCCAGCCGGTTCGTTCCCGGGGCCAGGCCGACGCCGCCCTGCCGGCCCTCGGCGACGGTCACGTCGTTCAGCGACGCGGTGTACGCGAGGCCGGCCACCGGCGGGACCCCGACGGGGTTGGGGTTGTCGAGGACGACCGTCACCTCGATGACGGCGGTCTCCTCGGTGACCGGACCCCACTCGGTGCTCACGTCCTGTACCTGGGGCGCGTCGAGGACGCCGGTGGCCGCCAGGGCGCCGACGGACGCGACGCTCGCGGCCAGCAGGACGACCACGCCGACGGCGACCTTCGCGGCGGGCGGGAGGGCCATCAGCCCCGGCGTTCGCGGCTCCGGTGGTTAAGCGTGGTGGCCCGCGTTCCAGGCGGGCCAGGGGGGGGGGGTCGAGGAGTGCGGGCCGCTCACGGGCGAAAAGGAGAAGGCTGACGACGCTGCCGGCCCACGTGGCGGCCATGCGGCAGTTCGTCGTGGTCGGCCACGAGGCGCCGACCGACCCCGACTTCTCCCTCGACGACCTCGCGGGCGGGGCCGGCCGGCTGGACGTGCTCTGCCGGTGCGTCGGCGCCGCGCTGCTGACCTCCCACGGCGTCCGCGAGGACGCGCGCGTCTCGCTCGCGCTCCGCGACGCCGTGACCGTCCGGTTCGACGGCGCGTCGGTCCGGAACCTCGCCCCCGGCGAGCGGGCCGTCGCCGGCCTGGTCCGCGCCGCGCTCGGGGCGGCCGACCGGGCCGTCGGCGAGCAGCCGGTCGAGGCCTCGCCCGGCGTCTCGGTCTCCCGGCACGGGCTCGAGGGCGCGCTCGCGGCCGCGAGGCGGGCGGCGGGCGACGGCGGGACGCTGGTCCAGCTCCACGAGGACGGGCGGCCGGTGACGGAGCTGGACCCACCGGCCTCGCCGACGTTCGTGCTCTCCGACCACCGCGACTTCACCGACGCCGAGGAGGCGCTGCTCGCCGACCTGGCCGACGAGCGGGTGCGGCTCGGTCCCGTGCGCCTGCACGCGGAGGCGGCCATCGCGGTGGCGCACCACTACCTCGACACCGACGGCTTCGTCGCCTTCTGAGGCGAGCGGTCGGTCGAATGGACACCGTTATGGGTCCTCCAGGCGCAGCCGCCCCCGTGCGATTCGGCGACGTCGGGCGGGGGCGGCAGGGCCCGTGAGCAGCGACGCGAGCGCGGCGGCGCCGGCCGAGCGCGCGCGGGACGTCCTCGGATTCTCCCGGTGGTGGCAGGTCGTCGCCGCGGCGGTGATGATGGGGCTGGTGAGCCCGTACCAGTACGTCTGGTCGTCCATCGAGGGGCCGCTGGCCGACAGTCTCGGCGTCTCGCTGCCGGCGCTCGGCCTCGTGTTCACGCTGTTCGTCGTCTTCCAGGC
>CAZVOR010000135.1:0-5884 GCA_964628745.1 uncultured Halobacteriales archaeon | reverse complement strand
GCGCGATGGTCGCCACGGCGCCGACCGCCGCCCCGGCGGAGACGCCGATGATGGACGGGTCGGCCATCGGGTTCCGGAAGAAGCCCTGCATCACGGTGCCCGCGGCGGCCAGCGCGAAGCCCACGATTGCCGCGAGCACGATGCGCGGCAGCCGGAGCGCCGTCACGATGGTGACGGCCGACTCGGAGACGCCGGGGCCGACCGGCTGGCCGACCGCGGCGCCCGCGCCGGCGACCAGCGCGGCCACGACGGTCGCCGGCGGCAGCGCCACCGGGCCGACCCCCGCGCTCAGCACCATCGCGACCCCCAGCAGGGCGACGAGGCCCGCCGACCAGCCCGCCGCCCGCGCCCGGTGGTCCATCGGTCGAAAGCAAATCTGTTTGCATTAGGTAAATACTTATTGTATTATTCCACACGGTGCGGCATGGACCCGCGCCAGCTCGGGCTCGTCGCCATCGTCGTCGCGGCGTCGGTCGTCGGGGGCGTCGGCGCCCTCGCGCCGCCCGCCGCGGCCCAGTCGTGCTCGTTCCCCCACACCGCCACGGACTCGACCGGAACCGAGGTGACCGTCGACGCGCCGCCGGACCGCGTCGTCGCGCTCGGCGCCAGCGCCGCCCAGACCATCTGGGAGGTCGGGGGCCGGGAGCGCGTCGTCGGGATGCCGGTCCAGCCGTACACCGCGTACCTCGAGGGGGCCGACGAGCGCACGCCGGTGATGAACGAGGACGGCTTCACGGTCAACGTCGAGGTCGTCGTGGACCTCGACCCCGACCTCGTGCTCGCGCCGGACATCATCCCGGCCGACACGGTGACGACGCTCCGGGAGGCGGGCCTGACCGTCTACCGCTTCGAGGCGGCCCGCTCCATCGAGGACGTCTACGCGAAGACCGTCCGCATCGGTCGGCTGACGGGCGAGTGCGAGGGCGCCGAGGAGACGGTCGCCTGGATGCAGGACCGCATCGGCGTCGTCCGCGAGGCGGTCGCCGACGAACCGGCCCCCCGGGTGGTCCTCCCGCTCGGCGGCGGCTTCGTCGCCGGCGAGGGCACGTTCCTCGACGCGATGGTCACCGTCGCGGGCGGCCGGAACGTCGCCGCCTCGGCGAACGTCACGGGGTACCAGCAGGTCAGCCCGGAGGTCATCGTCGAGCAGGACCCCGAGTGGATCGTGCTCCCGTCGAACCTCCCCAGAAGCGAGATCGAGACGTCCGCGTACAACGCCACGACGGCCGTCCGGGAGGACCAGGTCGTGGTCGTGGACTCGAACCTCGCCAACCAGCCCGCCCCGCGCATCGTCTACCCCATCGAGACCATCGCGATGGCGCTGCACCCGGCGGCGTACGCCGCCGCGAACGCGACGCCGACCCCGACGCCGGTCACGCCGAAGCCGACCGCGTCCCCGACGGCGACGGCGCCCGGACCCGGGGCGAGCCCGACCGACGGCACGGTCGGCACGCCCGGACAGCCCGGGTTCGGTCTCGCGCTCGCGCTCGTCGCGGTGCTGGCGGCGCTGCTGCTCCGGCGGCCGTAGTCCCGGTCGCCGGCGAGGCGAAGGCGTATAGGGGTCCGGGTGCCAAGCCCGTCCATGGTCGAGAAGGTCATCTGGCCGGCGTACCTCGACGCCGCCCGGAGCCGCCGGGGCGGCCGCCGGGTCCCCGAGGACGCGGCCGTGACCGAGCCGACGGTCGACGAGATCGCCGAGGCCGTCCGGCAGGTGGGCTACGACGCGGTCATCGAGCGGGGCGTCGCCTACCCCCGGGAACCGTGGAATCCGACCGGCCGCGTCCGGGTCAAGCACGCCGAGGACGCGACGAAGAACGACCTCGTGCAGGCCGTCGCGGCCTACGTCGCGGCGCTCCGGAACTGATGCGCCGGGTCGGGACGGTCGTCCGCGCCGCCCAGGGGCTGGCCGTCGCCCGCAGCCCGGACGACTCGCACCCGGCCGTCGGCGAGGCCGTCGTCGACGAGCGGCTCGAGTCCGCGGGCCGCGTCGTCGATGTGATGGGGCCGGTCGACCGGCCGTACGTGGTCGTCGCGCCCACCGACGGCCGCTCGCCCGCCTCGCTGCTCGACGCGAAGCTGTACGTCAGGTAGCCGGTCGGGGGCCCACAGGGCGGCGCCGGCGGACCCGCCGACGGCCCGGCCCCGTCTCGAAGCATCCTTATGACCGCCGACCGGTGGGTCGCCATGGACGACCGGTCCCGGCTGGCGGTCGGCGCGGCGGGCGCGGCCGTGCTGTTCGTGCTCGTCCAGGTCGGGGCGCTGCTGCTCGTCGAGCCGTTCGTGGACGCGGGCTACCAGGCCGTCGAGGACCCCGGGGACCCCACCAACAGCGCCATCTACCTCGGCGCCATCCTGGTGATGACCGGCTTCATCCTCGCGATCATCCGGTTCGGCGTCGAGTGGCTCCTGCGCGCCGTGGTCATCCTGGTGAGCGTGCTGCTCGCGTGGTACGTCTTCTCGGCGACCGTCCCCCGCGTGCTCGGGCCGTCGTCGGGCCCCGTCGCGGCCGTGCTCCTCTCGGTCGCCCTCGGCGTCGCGCTGTTCGTCCACCCCGAGTGGTACGTCATCGACGCCGCGGGCGTCGTCATCGGCGCCGGCGGCGCGGGGCTGTTCGGGGTCTCGTTCGGGCCGCTGCCGGCCATCCTGCTGCTGGTCGCGCTGGCCGTCTACGACGCGCTGGCGGTCTACCGCACGAAGCACATGCTGACGCTCGCCGAGAGCGTCACCGGGCTGAAGCTCCCGCTCGTGCTCGTCGTGCCGCTCTCGTGGGACTACTCCTTCCGGGCCGCCGACCCCGTCGGCGAGGCGCCCGCGCCCGACGATGGCGACCGGGCCGCCGAGGGAGCCCCCGGAGCATCGCCGGCCGGGGCGAGGGACGAGCCGGGGCCGGCCGCGCCGGGCGACGCCGGCGAGGGAGGCGGTCCGGCCCTCGAGGAGCGCGAGGCGTTCTTCATCGGCCTCGGCGACACGGTGATGCCGACCATCCTGGTCGCGAGCGCGGCGGTCTTCCTGGAGGCGCCGCCGCTCCTCGCGGGCTCGGCCCTGAACCTCCCGGCGCTGGCCGCGATGGCCGGGACGCTCGTCGGCCTCGGCGTGCTGCTCCGGCAGGTGGCGAAGGGTCAGCCCCACGCCGGCCTGCCGCTGCTCAACGGCGGCGCCATCGCGGGCTACCTCGCAGGCGCGCAGGCGGCGGGCGTCCCCGTCGTCGTGGCGCTCGGACTGGCGCCGTACCTCTAGTCGAACTCGCCCGGCGTCGCCTCGCTGGTCGGGCGGACTCGACGGACGTGTCGAGCCCGCTGTCGCCGGCCCGCACGCAGCGGGGGTCGGCAGCTCCGCTCGACGGCGTCGGCACGCCACCCGTACGAGGCCCCCGGTGCGCGGCTCGTCCAGGGACGTTCAGTCGGCCGCCTGGGCGATGACGCCGTCGGCCGGCGCCGGCGCGGACGGGGCCACGGGGCTCCGGACGAACATCGCGTGGCCGATGAGCGCGGCCGCGATGGCCGCGCCGACCGGCACGGCCACGGTCAGCGCGATGCCGACACCGGAGAGGAGGCCCGAGACGCCGAGGAGGGAGATTGGGATGAGCGCGAGCACGAAATCGTAGTAGTCAGCCATTGTCCTATCAACTATTATGACGTATGAGTACTTAGGTGTTTCCCATAGCCTATCCGAAGTCACTGCCAAGGCCATTTCTGGTTCATGCGTAACTTACCAGGATTATCCTACGCCGGCCCCGGCCCGCCGCTAAACCGGTAATTACGTCGGGACTCTCCCGACAGAAATGGGCTACCGGGGCGCCGCGCGTCCGCCGTCATCCGACCGCGCGAGCGGCGACGTACCGCCAGGCGGCCAGCAGCAGCCCGCCGACGGCGACGGAGACCAGCACGAAGGTCGGCTGCACGGAGCCGCCGGGCGTGGCCAGTACCCGCACCAGCTGGCCCACGAGCGCCGCGACGACCCACGCGGCGACGACCTGGACGACGGCCCGTCGCCGGGTCTCGAGGGCGGCCGGCCCGTAGACGCCGGCGGCCAACGAGGCCAGCCCCCAGGCGACGCCGAACTGCGCGAGGGTCTCCAGGCCGGCGGCGACCGTGCCGCCGTGGCGCAGCTCGCCGACGGCCACGAACAGCGCGATCATGGCCAGGTCGCCCAGCGCCAGCCCGAGCGTGCGGGCCGACGCCTCGAACCGGTCGGCGAGCCACGTCGTCGCCATGGACGGGCCCACGGGCGGGCC
The DNA here is from genome assembly GCA_964628745.1 of uncultured Halobacteriales archaeon. GTDB lineage: Archaea > Halobacteriota > Halobacteria > Halobacteriales > Hikarchaeaceae > CAZVOR01. The sequence goes on along the minus strand of CAZVOR010000135.1, from coordinate 1,650 downwards.
CGTCAAGGACCTCCCGGTTCGTCACGGGTTCCCGGTTTCCTCCCGACGACCGTACACGAGAAGCCGCGGTGCAGCACCCGCGCGTCGAACCCGGCGGCCGCGAGCCGCCCGCGGAGCTCGTCGGCCGTCGCGAACGTCGACTCCATCCGGATGGCGTGTTCGGCGAGCTCGAGCAGCCGGCCCCGGACCGTCCCGCGGTCGAACTCCCGGACCACCAGCGCGCCGCCGGGCCGGAGCACCCGGCCCGCCTCCGCCAAGACCCGGTCGTGGGCCGGCAGGTGGTGGAGCGCGTCGACGACGACGACGGCGTCGGCGGCGCCGTCCGCCACCGGGAGGTCGGTCGCGCTCGCGAGCACCCGCCCGATGCCCGCGGGGACGCGCCGGAGCATCCCCCGCGAGGCGTCGACGACGACCCGGTCCGGCGCGTCGAGCGCCCGCGCCGCCCGGCCCGTCCCGCCGCCGACGTCGAGCACGCGCTCGACGGGCCCGTCGGCGACGGCCAGCCCCTCGCGGAGCGGGCCTGGGTCCGCGGGCGGCATCGCGAAGTCGTAGAGCCCGGCCACCCGGTCGAAGAACCAGCGGTCGCCGGTGGCCATGTCCCGGCCGAAGTGCCGGGGCGCCAAACCGGTGGCGGTCGGTCCCGGAACGCGGACGGTCGGTGGCCGTTCGGAGGCTGTCGGCGTCGAGACCGGAGGCGACAGCGCCGGCGTCGACACGCTCAAGCGGCCGCGGGACGGACGGTCGCCAATGGAGTGCCGGCTGCTCGGCTGGCCGGACGACGACCCGACCCTCCACCTCGACCACCGGCGGTTCGCCTACGCCGGCAAGTTCGTCGTCGGCGGGACGGGGAAGGCGGTTCTCGTGGACGACGGCGCCGAACGGAGCCGGGCCGACGCGCCGGACGCGACCGGAGCATCGGGCGCGGACGACGGCGCCAGCGCCGACGACGGGTCCGGTTCTGTCGACGCCCCGGCCGCTCCCGGCGACGGCGAGGTCGTCGCCGCCGTCTCGTTCAGTCGCGACCGGACCGACGCGACCACCTGGTGGCTCAGGGTCGTGACGGTCCGCCGCGACCGTCGCGGCGAGGGGCTCGGCCCGCGCCTGCTCGCGTTCGCCGCCGACCGGCTGCTCGACCGCGGTTCGACGGTGCGCATCGCGGTCAACAACCCGTTCGCCTACGAGGCGGCGTACAAGGCCGGCTTCGCGTACACCGGCGAGCGGACCGGGCTCGCCGAGCTGGTCCTCGAGCGGCCGGCCGACCGCCCGGCGTCGACCTACCGGGAGGGGCTCTCGGCGTTCCGCTCGCGGGACGACCTCTCGGACGCCGAGACGGCGTTCCTCGACGCCCGGGTCGGTTCGGCGCCGCCGCTCGCCGCGGAGTGGCGGTAGCGCGTCGGCGCGATCAGACCCGCTGGACGTTGGTCGCGCGGGGGCCCTTGTCGGCCGCCTCGATGTCGAAGTCGACCTCCTCGCCCTCCTCGAGGTCCGGGCCCTCCACGTCGTCCATGTGGAAGAAGACGTCCTCGTCCGAGTCCTCCGTTTCGATGAAGCCGTAGCCCTTCCGATCGTGGAAGAACACGACGGTACCTGTCGGCATTATCGCGTGCCTCGGCCCCTCTGCGATACCTGAGTACAAATAGGCTACGGTGG
>CAZVOR010000134.1:0-5899 GCA_964628745.1 uncultured Halobacteriales archaeon | reverse complement strand
GCGCTGCAGGAGTTGAACCCGCGACCCCTTGGTCCGAAGCCAAGTGCTCTGTCCAGGCTGAGCTAAGCGCCCGGCAGGCCACTCGTTCCCGGTCGGCGCGCTTAACTCCGGCGGTTCCGCCAGGTTCGGTTCGCCCCGTGACCCGTCTCCGCTCCGCCACAGCGACCCGCCCGACTCACGAACTCGCGGTCGACCAGTACCGGTAGCCCCAGCCGGCGAGGACCGCGCCGTAGACCAGCCCCAGGTAGTGCGCGAGGACGTTCGTGACGGCGCCGTCGGCGGCCAGGCGGGCCGGGAACAGGCCGGTCACGAAGGCGGTCACCACGACGAGGATTCCTCCGGTCGCCAGCACCGCGGCCGCCAGGCGGGTCCAGCCGTCCCGGTCGGCGGGCAGCCCCGCCCGTCCCCCACCCCGCTGGACGAACGAGACCAGCGTCAGCCCGGCGCCGACGGCTAGGAGCCCGGCCAAGGTCGGCGGGACCGTGCCCGCGACCATCCAGACGAGCGCCGCCGCGACGACGAACGTCATCGCGGCCGTGGCGTGCCAGGCGACCCACGGCTCGTACCCGAACCGCCGCCGGACGAGCACGGGAGCGGTCACGAACACGAGGCCGACGAACCCCGCGACGACGCCGGAGAACCCGCGCCCGGTCGCGTCCCCGCCGATGAGCCAGGCGGTCGACAGGCTCACGGCCACCGGCAAGAGGGTGAGGAGGGCCACGAACGAGTAGCGGAACCAGCGGCGCTCGCCCGCGGCGAGACAGCACAGGTACGCGAACCCGCTCGCGAGGAGGTAGCCGACGACGTTCCCGTGCAGGTGCGCCGCGTCGAAGTGCACGTACGCGGCGGTGAGCGCGTGCAGCGGGTCCGGGCTGGCGTACCGCAGCGCGAGGGCTTCCTGGAGCGACGCCGGGACGAGGCGGTGGACGCCGACGAGCAGGAGCGCGACGGCGAGGACGGCCGCCACGTCGACGACCGTCGCGCGGACGTCGAACCGGGAGGACGGCGCCATGGGCCGGCCAACGTCGGCCACCGATTTGTAGGCTGCCGTTCCCGGCCCGGCCCGCACCCGGACCCTTTATGCGGCGCACGGCGGGAGGTTGGCCATGGCGCCCGCCGAGCGAGCCGTCGACTCGCCCGCCGAGTCGCTCCGGGGCCTGCTCGACCTCGCCCGGCCCGTCAACGCGGTCGCGGCCGGCGGCCTGACCGCCATCGGGGCGTACGTCGCCGGCGGGGCGCTCGAGGCCCCGGCGGCGGTCGCCGCGGCCGTCGGGGCGACGGTGCTCGCCACGGCCGCCGGGAACGCCGTCAACGACTACTTCGACCGCGAGGTCGACCGCGTCAACCGGCCGGACCGGGCCATCCCGCGCGGAGCGGTCTCCCCGCGCGCGGCGCTCGCGTACAGCCTGGCGCTGTTCGCCGCCGCCGTCGCGCTGGCGCTGACCCTGCCGCCGCTGGCCCTCGCCATCGCGGCCGTGAACCTCGTCGGGCTGCTGGCCTACACGACCGCGTTCAAGGGCCGGCCCGGCGCGGGGAACGCGCTCGTGGCGTACCTCGGCGGCTCGACGTTCCTGTTCGGCGGCGCGGCCGTCGGCGGCGTCGGTGCCGTGGCCGTGCTGTTCGTCCTCGCGGCGCTGTCGACGTTCGCCCGCGAGGTCGTAAAGGACGTCGAGGACGTGGCCGGCGACGCCGCCGCCGGCCTGCGGACGCTCCCGATCGCCGTCGGGGAGCGACGGGCGCTCTGGCTGGGGACCTCGCCGCTGTTCGTCGCCGTCGCGGCGAGCCCGTGGCCCTACCTCGACGGGACGTTCGGTCCCGCGTACCTCGCCGTCGTCGTCCCGGCCGACCTCGTGATGCTCTACGCGGCCCGGGAGAGCTTCTCGGACCCCGCCACCGGCCAGGCCCGCCTCAAGCACGGCATGTTCCTCGCGGCGGCCGCGTTCCTCGTCGGCCGGGCGCTGGCGTAGCCGGACCCGCCGGGGCGGGTTCGACCCAGGCGATCCCGCGAGTCCGGCCGCCGACGGTACGCTTTTGCGCCGCCGCCGTCTCCGTTCCGCCATGCCGGTCACGAGCGACGCGGAGCTCAGGGAGGTCCTCGGCCTGCAGCGGGTCGCGGTCGTCGGCTGCTCGAGGAACCCGGGCAAGGACGCCCACGAGGTGCCGAAGTACCTGCTCGAGCACGGCTACGACGTCATCCCCGTGAACCCGAACGCCGACGAGATCTTCGGCCGCCCCGCCTACGACTCGCTGACCGAGGTCGACGAGACGGTCGACGTGGTCGACGTCTTCCGCCCGAGCGACGAGGTCCAGGGGGTCGTCGAGGAGGCCATCGCCCGCGACGACGTGAAGGTCGTCTGGACGCAGCTCGGCATCCGCGACGACGCGGCGGCGGCCGAGGCCGAGGCCGCCGGCAAGCGGGTGGTCCAGGACCGCTGCATGCGGGTCGAGCACGGACGGTTGGTCGGCTGAGGGCGGCGTCCGCCCGCGGCTCGCCCCCCGTTCCGCCGGGCCGATGGGGCGTCGGGGCGCCGTTCTGCCCCCGCAACCGGCTCAGCCGGCCGGCCCGGCCCGGCCGCCCGCCCGGCGGTGGACGACGCAGTACGTCGCGCCGAGGAGCGCCCCGTAGACGACGTGCGCGACCCCGACCGAGATGACGACGAGCGCGCCGCCGACGACGCCCGGCACCGGCACCAGCGGCTGGGGAAGCGTCTCGGTCCCGAGCACGTTCATGGCGATGGGGAGCATGATGCCGCTGGTCACGAGCCCGACGGCCGCGCTGTAGAGGACCCCGGCGGCGACGGAGCCCGGGACGGTCGTCATCTGTTCCCGGACGACGGGCCGGGAGACGAGGGCGACGAACAGCAGCCCGATGAGCACGCTGTTCGCCAGGTGGGCGACCCACCCGCCGACCACCGTCGGCCAGCCGTAGAGGGCGCCGACGAAGGGCATGATGTTCGCGCCCGCGTGGAGGAGCACGCCCATCCCGAGGCCGCCGACGATGCCCCCGACGACGCCCGCTCCCCACGTGTACTCGAGGGCCGCCACCCAGCCCGCGTCGACGTCGTTCCAGTGCATGCCAGAACTATGTGGTGTGGTACCAAATGGCTGTCGGGGCGTCGGTGCCGCTCTCGGCACCCTGGTGCCGGCCTGGACTGGACGTGGAGTGGCGGCTCTCGGACGACGCTTACCCGGTCCATGCCTCGAACTCGCGGTAGATGCCCTTCGAGAGGTACCGCTCGCTTCCGTCCGGGAAGACGGTGACCACCGTCTCGTGGGGCACGTCGAGCGCGCCGTCGTCGATGCGCTCGGCCACGTCCAGCGCCGCGACGCTCGCGGCGCCCGCGCTCGAGGCGACGAGGTGGCCCTCCTCCCGGGCCAGCCGCTTGAGCTCGCCCTGGGCCGCCTCGTCCCCGACCTGGACGATATCGTCGACGAGGTCGGGGTCGAACAGGGCGTTGGTCGCCGGGTCGTGCGTGCCGATGCCCTCGATCTTGTAGTCCGCCGACTCGAGGTCGGCGCCCGCGAACGTGCCGAACAGCGACCCCTCGGGCTCGACGGCGACGACGTGCGTGTCGGGCGCCCGCTCGAGCGCGTACTCGGCCAGCCCCATCAGCGTCCCGGCCGTCCCGCAGCCGGCGACGATGGCGCCGACCGCGCCGTCGAGCGCCGCGTATATCTCCGGGGCCGTGGTCGCGTAGTGCGCCTCGGTGTTAAGCGGGTTCTCGAACTGCTGTGGGACGACCGCGTCGCCGAGCTCCCCGGCGAGCTCGTGGGCGCGGCCGACGGCGGCGGCCATCCCGTCGGCCGTCGGCGTGTTGACGACCTCGGCGCCGAGCGCGCGCATGAGCTGCTGCTTCTCGACGCTGAACCGCTCCGGGACCACGAAGACGGCGTCGACGCCCAGCTGGCCGGCCGCGATGGCGATGCCGATGCCGGTGTTGCCCGCGGTCGGCTCGACGACGGTCCCGCCGGGCGGCAGGTCCCCCCGCTCGAGCAGCCGCTCCAGCATGTAGACGCCGATTCGGTCCTTCACGCTGGCGCCGGGGTTGAACGTCTCGAGCTTCGCGTAGACGGGCACGGCCTCGGGCGCGGCGTGCACGCGGACCAGCGGCGTCTCGCCGACGGTCGCAAGCACGGAGTCGAGCGGCCGCCGCCCGGTCATCGCCCCTCGGCCGCGCCGGCCGTCGGGGGCTCGTCCGCGTCGTCCGGCGCGGCTTCCCCGTCGTCCGCCGCCGCGTCGTCGGTCCGCGTCCCCCGGGCCGCTGCCTCCACGTCCGCCAGCTCGACGCCCTGGGCCTCGGCGATGGCCTCGAGGACCGCGCGCTGGGCGGCGACCTCGTCCTCCAGGGCGGCCACGCGGTCGTTCGTGTCCGCCGAGGTCTCCTGGAGGGTTCGGACCTGCTCGCGCAGCTCCGTCACCCGCTCGTAGAGCTGCTCGGCGAGGTCGACGACCTTCGAGATCTTCTGCCCGGCGTTCCCGAGCATACCGGGACGTTCGGGCGGCCGCCGTTTGTGCGTTCCGCATCGGTCGCCGCGGCGGGCCGCGTCGCCCCGCCGGCGCGTTCCACGCCGCTTATCCACCCGACGGCCGTCACGGCGGGCATGGACGCCACGCGACGCGCCGCGGGTCCGGGGGACGATCCGCGACTCGCCGCGTGGCTGGGCGCGGGCTCGGCCGCCGCCGTCGCGGTCCTGGTGGTCGTCCCGTACGTCCTCGCGGACGCCAGGGCCATCGCCGTCTACTACGGCGACAGCCTCGTCGGGCCACCGCTGGCGGGCCTGTTCGCGGGCGTCGCGGCCGTCGCGCTGCTCGCCGGCGCGCGCGGGCGAACGGACCCGCCACTCGCCGCGGGCGTCGCCGTCGTCCTCGGCCTGCTCGCCGCCGGGCTGCTCGTGCCGTGGGCGCTCGGCGTCTCGCCGGCGCTGGTCGGCGGGCTGACGACGGAGGCCGCGTTCCGGTGGCACCGGTGGGCGCTCGCGGCGGCGGGCCTCGGCCTGTTCGGCGGCGCCGCCTGGTTCGCCCGGCTGGTCGTCTGAGCGGGACCGCGGGCGCGACCCGGAGCGGCGGCGGGCCGCGGGATGGCTGGAGCGCACCGATGTGGCCCGCGCCACGGCGGGTAGTCGAAAGCCCCTTTACGGGTCACCGGGTAGCAACGGCGCGGACTAGGCCGGGCGGTCAGGCCCCGCCCCTCGCCCGCAACATGGTCTTAAGCGGGGGCCGAACGTCGGGGGCGTCTGCGCCGACGGGCGCGGGCCCCGGGAGCCGACGTCGAAGCCTCGTCCGCCGGGGACGGCGGTCCTCGGCGCGCGTCCGAAGGGCCGCGTCGTCGCGGTTCGTCGGCGGCACCGGGTCAGGCACGGAAGTGAGCAGCCCACCGCCGGACACCCGTCGCTCGGCGGGTCGCGGGGTGGAGGAGGCGACCGGGACTACCCGCGCTCCGACGCGCGGGCCACCCCGACCCGTCCGCGCTCTACGCTCGAGCAGCGACGCGACCGCACTAGGGGTCGTGACCCGACGACCCGGGTGCTACTCGACCGTCACGAACACGGGGGACGACCAGGCCACCTCGCCGTCGACCTGTCGGACCCGGACCCAGTAGGGGTGGGTGCCGGCCGGCGGCTCCTCGTCCCGCCACTCGACGGCGACGTCGCGCCCGGTCGGGCGGCCGACGCGGCGCACCGTAAGCTCCCGCTCGAGGGGTCCGGCGTCGACCGACCGGGGCGCGTCGAGCCCGTCGAGGTCGACCTCGAGGCCGGCCTGGGCGGTCCCCACCGCCAGCGTCGCCCCGGCAGGCGCGTCGACGGCGAGCCGGACGCCCTGCGCGTTCCCGGAGGTGGCGGCGTCCCACCGCACCTCTGTCGGCGTGCGCTCGACGACGCCCTGCTCCGGGTGGTCGAA
>CAZVOR010000133.1:0-5992 GCA_964628745.1 uncultured Halobacteriales archaeon | reverse complement strand
CCATCGCGACCACCGTGATGCGCCCCTTCTTCACCGGCGAGGGCGACCTGCCCGGAGTCCCGGCGACGCTCGCCCGCGAGGTCGGCATCGCCGTCGAGGGGTTCGAGTACGCCGTCCCGGTGACGCTCGAGGACGGCGAGGCGTTCCCGCTCGGCCACGTCGACTCGCCGCTTTCCGTCTACCGGGAGACGTTCGACCCCAGCGTCCTCTCGTCGAGCACGCGGGCCACGCGCGCCGACGGCTTCTTCGTGACCGAGTCGACCGTCCCCGCCGGCGAGACCGTCCGGGTCGTGCCCTACCACGCGGTCGAATGACCGCCGGCGGCGGTCGTCGTCGCTCGTTCGACGACCGCCGAGCGACGACCGCCGGGGGCGGGGGCGCGGCGGCCGACGGGGGGTGCGCGCAGGCGGACGGCGGGGGGTGCGCGAGGGCGGACGGCGGGCTCCCCGTGGTCGACCCCGGCGCGCTCGGGCCGCCGGTCCGGGAGGGGCGGGTCGTCGGCGTGCTGCTCGCCGCGGGGGCCAGCGAGCGCTTCGGCGAGGCGAACAAGCTGGTCGCCCCGGTCGACGGCGAGCCGATGGTCCGCCGGTCGGCCCGCGCCCTCGTCGAGAACGCGGTCTCGGCGCCGACGGCCGTCGTGGGGTACGAGGCGGACCGCGTCCGCGGGGCGCTGGCCGACCTCCCGATGGAGACGGTCGAGAACCCGGACTACGCGGCGGGGCAGGCGACCTCCGTCCGGGTCGGCGTCCGGGCCGCCCGGGCGGCCGGTGCCGACGCCATCTGCGTCTCGCTGGGCGACATGCCGTGGGTCCGGCCGACGACGGTCGACGCGCTCGTCCAGGCCTGGCGGGCCGGCGCCGGCGACGCGCTGGCCGCCGCCGTCGGCGGCGAGCGCGGGAACCCGGTGTTGTTCGACGCCCGACACTTCGACGCGCTGGCGGCGGTCGACGGCGACGCGGGCGGCCGCGAACTGCTCCTGTCCGGCGGCGACGCAGCGCTCGTCGAGACGGACGACCCGGGCGTCCGGCGGGACGTCGACGAACCGGGCGACCTGGCGAGCGACGGGTAGCGGCGGCGGGGGGAACCGACGGTGCCGGCCGAACGGCCACGGCACGCCCGACAGCCTCGGCGTCCCCCGGCGGCTAGCCGTCCGGCTCGTCGGCGTCCTGCAGCCAGTCGCGGACCGTCTCCAGCCCCTCGGCGAGGGACCGCGACGGCTCGTACCCCAGCGCCGACCGCGCCCGCGAGACGTCCGCGCAGCTGTGCTCGATGTCGCCCGGGCGGGGCGCCTCGTGGGTGACCGGCGAATCGCTGCCCGTCACCTCGCGGACGTGTTCGGCCAGCTCGAGGATGGACACGGCGGAGCCAGTGCCGACGTTGAACGACGTCCCGGTCCGGTCCGTCGCGGCCGCTCGGCGAACGGCTTCGACCACGTCGTCGACGTGGACGAAGTCCCGGGTCTGGGTCCCGTCGCCGTGGACGGTGATGGGGTCGCCGGCCATCGCCTGCCGCATGAACACGTCGATGACGCCGCTGTAGGCCCCGGCGGACTGGCGGGGGCCGTACACGTTGAAGAACCGCAGCGCCACGGTCTCGAGGCCGTACAGCTCGTGGTAGAGCCGACAGTAGTGGTCCGCGGTCAGCTTGTCGAGACCGTACGGGGAGCGGGGCCGGGCCGCCGCGGTCTCGCTCGTCGGCGTCGAATCCGGCGACCCGTAGACGGCCGCGCTCGAGGCGAACACGACCCGGGTGTCCGCCCGACGGGCGCGTTCGAGCAGCGAGAGGGTCGCCGCGGCGTTTATCGCGTGGCTCGCCCGGGGGTCGTCGACGGACCGGTCGACGTCGACGAGGGCGGCGAGGTGGAAGACCACGTCGACGCCGTCCATCGCGCGCTCGATGACCGCCTCCTCGCGGACGTCCCCCTCGTGCACCGTGACCGATCCGGGGAGGTTCGCGCGAGAGCCGGTCGAGAAGTCGTCGAGCACGCTGACCTCGTTCGGTCCGACGAGGGCCTCGACGAGGTGACTGCCGATGAAGCCCGCCCCGCCGGTCACCAGCACGCGCTGGTCGGTCATCTCCGGGCTCGCGTCGCCGGTCGTCACGGGCGCTCCCTCTCGAGCCCGACGCACTGTTATGCGCCGGCTACCGGCCATCGGAGACAGCGGCGGCGCGTTTGAACCTCTATAACAAACAGGGACAGCGGCGAACGCCGCCCGGTTCCATGGTGTCCACGCAACCACCGCGGCGGAAGGACCGCCGCCGACGGGCGGTGACCCGGCGGGCGGTCCTCGGCGGCGTCGGCAGCGCGATCGTGCTCGGAACGGGCCGGCGGGCCGCGGCCCAGACCGGCGGCGGGGACGACGAGGGCGACGGCGAGGACGATGGCGATGCGGACTTCGCCGTCGTGCAGGGCGACCGCTGCGTCCCGGTCGCCCCCCTGTCCGGCGACGAACCGGTCGAAGCGCTGTACGGGCTGCGGGTCCCGGAGCGGTTCGGTGGCGAGAACGGCTCGACCGACCCGGGCTCGGGGCCGTATCACGAATCGACCGGCACGACCGACCTGCAGCGGCCGAACGCCACGGTCACGTTCCTCTACGACGGCCCCGACGGGTTGAGCCTCGTCGCCGTCCACGGACACGGCGAGCGAGGGAACGGCGGGTCGGCCACCTGGCGGGTCGAGGGGCTCCCGTCGGACGGAGGCTGGGTCGTCAGGGACGACTACTACCTCGACCCGCAGTCCGGCAACGTCGCACCGTCGTGCTACGACCGGTGGAACCTGACGGGGGCGACCCACGTCGTCGACTGGACCTGGAACGACGCCCGGACCGACGGGGGCGCGTTCCGCCCGCTCGGGGGCGAGTTCGAGGTGACCGTCACGCCCGCGTACAACGAGGCGGCGACCCTCTGGGAGGAGCACTACTCCGGGCGCGTGTCGGACTGGCAGCTGCTCTCCGGGAGCCGCGAGAGCCCGGAACGGCACTCGCTCGCGCTCGACCAGCCGGCGACCATCAGAAGCGGCGGCTGCGGCGACGGCGGCCAGGGCGGGTAGGGCGAAAAACGGCAGCGGGCGGCCGTCCGTGCCGCCCGTCCGGCCCGGCAAATCCCCCCGGGAGATACGTACGGCCTACCGCGGGCTGGCCACCCTATAACGAAGGGTATTCCCGGAGTTTCCGCTATGCGGAGAGGCGTACCCATATGAAGCGACGAACGTACCTCGCCGGGACCCTGACAGCAGCGACAGCCATCGCCGGCTGCGGGAGCCCCGGCGCCGGTGTCGACGAGACCGAGACCGAACCCGTCATCGACGGCGAGGACACGGAGACGCCCACCGAGATGGAGACCGCTACCGAAACCGCCACGGAGACGGAGGCGGGGACCGAGACGGAGGCAGGCACCGAGACGGAGGCAGGCACCGAGACGGAGGCGGGCACCGAGACGGCCACCGGGACCGGGACGGGTGGCGAGGCCACGACGGTCCAGATGGTGACGGAGGGCGAAGCGTACTACTTCGACCCCATCGGCGTGGCCGTCGAGCCGGGGACGACCGTGGAGTGGGTCATCGAGTCCGGTTCGCACTCGTCGACGGCCTACGAGGACCGGATCCCCGACGGCGCCGAGGCGTGGGACAGCGGCACCCTCTCCGAGGCGGGGGCCTCGTTCTCGCACACGTTCGAGTCCGAGGGGACCTACGACTACTTCTGCACGCCGCACAAGACCCTCGAGATGGTGGGTCGGGTCGTCGTCGGCGAGCCGGGCGGTCCCGCCGACGGCAGCATGCCGCCGGACGGCGACGTGCCCGAGGGCCAGCGCATCGTCGACGAGGGGTCGGTGAGCTACGACGACTTCGCCGGCGGCTAGCCCCGGCGCACGATCCCCTGTGGCCGGTACCGGGACAGCCTCGCGCCGGCGTACGGCGCGCGAGCGTCTCTAGGCGACGCCTACCACCGCCCGCCGGGCGCCGGTCGCGCCGGCTGACCGGAGGGACGCCGGCCGGGCCCGGCTGCCCGCCGGCGTCGGCAGCAAACTGGTAACGAAGCTGCAGGCAATCGTCGCAAAGAACGGCGATTGACGGCGGAAGGTTTATCCCGGTAGGTCGGGCCTACCGGGCATGCGTCGTCCTCGAAGCGTGGCCGGTCCGGCCGGGGAGCCAGCCGACGCCCGCCAGCGCGACCGCTCGACGGGGAGGTCGGCGTGACCCGGGACGGCGCCCGCGGACAGTGGGAGGCTGTGTCGACGGACCCGGACCTGGCGGCGGACTTCGGGTACGCCCTGCTCGAGCTGGAGGTCATCCGGACGGGGGACGACCGAGAGCAGGTCATCGTGCTCCCGAAGGACGAGGACCTCCTCCGGGGGGACGCCTTCCTCGTGGTCGACGAGGACGCCCTCTACGACGTCACCGAGTGGGCGTGAAAGCGGCGGAGGCGGCTTCGCGCGCGCGTCAGACGTCCGACGGCCGGGACGGCCGACCGCCGCGCGACGCCGCGTGATTCGGCCGCCGCTCGGGGCCGCTGCCCGGGCGACGACGCGCTGCCTCGACCGCCCCGTCAGTACGAACCGTCGGGCGTCGTCTCCGTGAAGACGAGGTTGTTCGTCTCGGCCGTCGCGTTCTCGAGCCTGACGGGGTCGCCGGTCACGTCGATCGTGGTGTCGCGGATGACGTTGCCGCCGGAGCGCTGGATGAGGATACCGTCGCGGTCCTCGCCCGTCTGCCGGATCCGGACCTGCTCGAAGCGGGTCCCGTCACGGCCGTCGACCTCCACGGTCGGCCCGTCCGCGGCGGAGCCGACGATGTCGAGGTTCCGGAGCTCGAGCGACGGGTCGTCCCTCAGGCCGTCGGCTGGCTCCTTCGCCCAGACGCCGGGGACCCGGTCCGCGTCCACGCGGATGCGCGTGTTCCGGACGACGGCCGACGCCATCCAGGGCGACAGCGTGATGGCCCCGTTGCTATCGGTGACCCGTAGCATCTCGATGTTGCAGTCCTCGATGCGCGCCGTCCCCCCGTTGTCCAGCCGGATGCCGCGCATGTTCGAGAACCCCCGCGAGGCGTCGTGGCACCGGACGTGGACGCCCCGGACGAGCCCCCGCCCGCCGACGCGGACGTTCGCGATGCCGTTGTTCGCGTAGTACCCGCCGATCACGTTGACCGCTCCCGTCGCCGAGGAGGCGTACAGGCCGTTGTCGGGGAATCCCTCGATGCGACAGTCCTCGAAGGTGATGGTCCCCCGACTCGACTCGCCGACGTAGGCGCCCGTGATCCGGTAGTCCGGGATGCCGCCGCCCGTCAGTTCCAGCCGCCTGACGACCCCCTCGCCGTCCTCGTCGGTGACGTCGAAGCGCATCATGTCGTGCTCGACGTCCTGTCGGCCGACGACGCGCAGGTCGGTCGCCAGCAACCCGTCGTCCACGCGGACCTCGAAGGGCCGCCCGCCCGTCTCCTCCGCGCGGTAGTCGAACGTCAACCCGGCGAGCAGCAGCCCCTCGGCCCGGCCGGCCTCGCCGAGCCCGACGAACGTCTCGTGGGCGCCGTCCTCGGGGACGATGACGGCGTTGTCGCCGACGAGACCGAAGTTCGAGAACTCGGGGAACCGCCAGGGGCCCTCGAGGAAGTACCGCCCCGGCGGGAAGTAGAGCATCGTGTCGTCGGCGGCGTGCTCCCGGAGCACGCCCCCGATGGGTTCGTCGCCGGCGACGTCCGCACCGACGGTCGCCAGGTCGACGACCTGCTCGAACCGGTCGGCGAACGGGAGCGACCCGGGCGTGACCGCCGGTGTCTCCTCCGGGACGCTGGTCGTGCCGACGGTCGGCGATGCGACCGTCCGGCTCGGCTGCCGTTCGGTCGTCTTCGGTCCGCCCGGCAGGCCGCCGCAGCCCGCCAGCGCCGCGTTCCCCGCCGCTGCTCCGGCGAGCAGGAACGTGCGGCGCTTCATCGCTGAGGCGGCCGACCGCGCCGGCCGCGGTGCGGTCCACCCGGAGGCGGCGGGACGGCGGGCGG
>CAZVOR010000132.1:0-6024 GCA_964628745.1 uncultured Halobacteriales archaeon | reverse complement strand
GTCCGGCCGATCTCCTTGCGCTCGACCCGCGAGACCTCGGCGACCTCGTTGAGGCTCCGGGGGATGCCCTCCTGGCGACAGCCGGCGTACAGCGTCGAGGTGGCGACGCCCTCGATGGACCGGCCGCGGATGAGGTCCTCGGTGAGGGAGCGCCGGTAGATGACGCAGGCGACCTCGCGGACCGACCGGGGGACGCCGAGCGCCGAGGACATCCGGTCGATCTCCGAGAGCGCGAACTGGAGGTTCCGCTCGCCGGCGTCCTTCGTCCGGATGCGGTTCTGCCACTTGCGCAGCCGGTGCATCTGGCTGCGCTTTTTCGAGGACAGCGACCGGCCGTAGGCGTCCTGGTCCTTCCAGTCGATGGTGGTCGTCAGACCCTTATCGTGCATCGCCTGCGTCGTCGGGGCGCCGACGCGCGACTTGCTCTGGCGGTCCTGGTGGTTGAACGCACGCCACTCCGGGCCGGGGTCGATCTGGTCCTCCTCGATGATGAGGCCACACTCCTCGCAGACGAGCTCCGACCCGTCGGCGTTCTTGACGAGCTCGCCGGCGTCGCACTCCGGACATTCGTCCGCAGCGACCGTCTCTCGCGCCCGGTCACCCTCCCCCTCGCGTTGTCGACGAAGCCTTCGCACCTCTCTTCCTGACGGGCGGATACGGGTAACACTTGCGGGTGACGGCGAACCGTTATCAGGGAGAACTCCCGGGGCGCTCCCCGCCGGAGACGGGCGCAGGACGCCTCACCGGGGACGAACACGCCGCTACGACGGTCGATGCCCGACCGCCGGAGGCCGGACGCGAATTCGGGAGGCCGGCCCTCGCCCGGCCGATGCATCGAGCCGCCGGGCGCCGTGGAGCTACCGCCGGTACCGGCGGCCGCCCGGGCTTCACGAACGCTCGCTCCGCCCGAGCCCCCTGCGGGCTTTTTGCCGGCGAGCGCGTAGTTCGCCCGTGCGTCTCATCTACGTCCTCGTCCCGGAGCCGGACCAGCCAGCCGTCTTCGCGCACCTCGAGGACGAGGGGATCGACTACGTCGTGATGTCGGAGGACAGCGAGACCGGCGACGTGGTCGTCCAGTTCCCCCTTCCGACCCCCGCGGTCGAGGAGGTCCTCGAGGACCTGAACGCGACCGGGCTCGAAGACGAGTACACCGTGGTCACCAGCGCGGAGACGGTGGAGACGCGAAACTTCGAGCGAATCGAGGACCGGTACGCGGAGCAGGAGGGTAGGGACATCGCGCCCGCCGAGCTCCGGTCCCGGGCGCTGGAGATGGGCCAGCGGACGGCCATCTACTACACCATGACGTTGCTCAGCGCGATGGTCGCCGCGGCCGGGCTCCTCCTCGACGCGCCGGCCGTGGTCGTCGGGTCGATGGTCATCGCCCCGCAGGTCGGCTCCGCCCTCAAGGCCAGCGTCGGGACGGTGTTCGACGACCGCGGGATGATCGTCGACGGGCTGCGGTCGCAGGTCCTCGGCCTGCTGCTGGCCGTCGCCGGCGCGGCGGCGTTCGGCCTGGCCGTCCAGTGGCTGGGCGTCGGACCGACGCGACTGCCGTCGCTGGCCCTCGAGCAGGTCCACCAGCGCGTCTCGCCCGGCGTCCTGTCGGTGGTCGTCGCCATCGCCGCCGGGTTCGCCGCGGCGTTCTCGCTCGCCACGGCGGTGCCGACGTCGCTGGTCGGGGTGATGATCGCGGCCGCGCTCATCCCGGCCGCCGCGGCGGTCGGCATCGGGATCGCCTGGAGCGTGCCGACGATCGCCGTCGGGGCGGCGGTCCTCCTGGCCGTCAACACGGCGGCGATCAACCTGACCGGGATCGGCGGCCTCTGGGCGCTCGGGTACCGCCCGACCGACGACAGCCGTCGGGATACGGGACGCCCCCGAAGGGTCGGCTCGCTCGGACCGGCGCTGGCTGCGCTCCTCGTCGTCTCGCTGGTGTTCGCCGGCTCCGGCTACCTCACGGTCCAGCACGTGGCGTTCGAGCGGACGGCGACCGAAGCGGTGGAGGAGGTCCTGTCCGGAGCCGAGTACGACCGGCTCGCCCTCGTCGCGGTCGAGGCCCGGTTCGGGCGGACCGACGTTCTCGACGGACCCGGCAAGGTGACCGTCATCGTCAAGCGGCCGGCGGACGCGGAGTACCCCGACCTCGCGGCGACGCTGCAGCGACGGTTGGCGGCCCGGCTGGACCGGCCGATAACCGTCGAGGTCGAGTTCCGGGACACCACGGTCGCCGGGGCGGGCTAGCGAGCGGTCACGACCGACGACATCGGTCGGTCGGGCGGCGTGGTCTTCGCGGGCGGTGCTCGACGCAGCGTCGGGGGATACGTACCAGATGGCGCTGCGCGGCTTTTTATAGCTGCTCGGCGTACTGGCTGGCCGAGCCTTATCATGGCCATTCACGCCACACCCCTAGACGACAGTGCAGTAGCAGAGCTCGAGGCGCGCCTCCGCGGGCGGCTGCTCGAGCCCGGGGACGAGGCGTACGACGAGGCCCGGACGGTCTGGAACGCCATGGTCGACCGACGGCCCGCGCTCGTCGCGCAGTGCGCGGGCGTCGCCGACGTGATGGCGGCGGTCGCCTTCGCCCGCGAGCAGGAGCTGCCCGTCGCCGTCAAGGGGGCCGGCCACAACATCGCGGGGAACGCCGTCTGCGACGACGGGCTCGTCATCGACCTCTCGCCGATGAACGCGGTCCGCGTCGACCCGGCGGCGAGGACTGCCCGGGTCGAGCCGGGCGCGACGCTCGCGGAGTTCGACCACGAGGCGCAGGCGTTCGGCCTCGCCACGCCCGTCGGGTACAACTCGACGACGGGCATCTCCGGGTTGACGCTCGGGGGCGGCTTCGGCTGGCTCTCCCGGAAGCACGGCCTCACCATCGACAACCTCCGCGGCGCGGACGTCGTAACGGCCGCCGGCGAGCTCCTCCACGCCAGCGAGGAAGAGAACCCGGACCTCTTCTGGGGTATCAGGGGCGGCGGCGGCAACTTCGGCGTCGTCACCTCCTTCGAGTTCGACCTCCACGAGGTCGGCCCCGAGGTGCTCTCGGGCCTGCTCGTCCATCCGTTCGAGGACACGGCCGCGGTGATGCGGGCCTACCGCGAGTTCGTCGCCGGGGCGCCCGACGAGGTGACCGCCTGGATGGTCATCAGGCACGCCCCGCCGCTGCCGTTCATCCCGGAGGAGTGGCACGGCGAGAAGGTGCTCTTCATCGCGGTCTACTACGACGGCGAGCTGGCCGACGGCGAGGCCGCGCTGCGGCCGCTGCGGGAGGTCGGCGAGCCGATCGCCGACGCCGTCGGGCCCCATCCCTACGCCGGCTGGCAGCAGGCGTTCGACGGGCTGCTCGCCCCCGGGGCGCGGAACTACTGGAAGTCGCACAACTTCGTCGAGTTCACCGACGGCATGATCGACACCTTCGTCGAGTACGGGGCGTCGCTGCCCACGGCGGAGAGCGAGATCGCCATCGCCCAGCTCGGCGGCGCGATCAACGACGTCCCCGTGGACGCGACGGCGTACCCCCACCGGGACGCCGAGTTCCTGATGAACCTCCACACGCGCTGGACCGACCCGGCCCGGGACGACGAGTGCATCGGCTGGGCCCGCTCGTGCTACGACGCGATGACCCCCTTCGCCACCGACGGGGTCTACGTCAACTTCATCCCGGAGGAGGTCGGCGAGGAGCGCGCCGCCTACCGCGAGAACTACGACCGGCTCGTCGAACTCAAGGGGAAGTACGACCCGGACAACCTGTTCCACCTGAACCAGAACGTCGCGCCGACGGCCTGACGCCGGGTGGGACTCCCGAGGCAGGGATGGGTCCGCCCGCTCCTTACGAGGGCGACTCGCCCCGGCGCGGGGGTCCGCCGAGCGACCGACAGGTTCAGACCGACGCCGCCCCTCGCCATCCGCATGACGCGGACGGTCGACGACCTCAGAAACGAGATCCGGCAGGCCGTGGGACGACACGAACGGATCGAATCGACCGCCTTCACCAAGGAGGCGCTCGCCGCGATCTGTGACGCCGTGGGCGACGACATCGAGGCGAACCGGCTCCCACCCACCGCCCGGATGCGCGCGGGCATCCGCCGGGAGGTCGGCGTCGAGGACGAGGCCGGTCCGGACGCCGCCGGGCAGCCCTTCCGGAAGGCCGACCTCGAAGCCATCGCCGCGGTGCTCCGGGACGGGTAGCGGAGACCGCCGTGACCGGCACGTCCTCGGGAGGCCGCCCAAGGGACGTCCCCCCGCGAACCCGGTCCGGCGTCGGGCGCCGTGCCTCGCCGCTACGGCCGATGACACGTCAGCGTCCGCACGTCGTGGCCCAGCTCCCGGAGCTGGTCGGCCGCGAGCGCGGACGCCTCGCCGGCCATACCGGCGAGGACCACCGTCCGGTCCCGGGGGAGCGTCGACAGCGCCGCTCTCGCCGTGTCGGCGTCCTGGCGGAGCTCGTCGGCGATGTCGACGTTCACGCTTCCGGGAACGTGCCAGTCCGCGTACTCGGCCTCCGGCCTGACGTCCAGGACGACGGTGTCGTATCCCTCACCGAGGCGGGCCGCGAGTTCGGCGGGCGTGATTTCGATCACCACGCGCTCGACCGACGGGCCCCGCGTCGATGTTCGTCACCCCGGGTGACTTGGGGACGTTCATCCACGCGGCCCGGGTCCGTCGCCCGTTCCCCGTCCATCGACGGCCGGTCGAACGAGCGGTCCCGGGTTAACCGCCCCCCGTGGGTCGGGCGTCAGCGACAACGGTCCCGCCGCGCTAGTACCGGCACGAAGATGATATCACCCGGAACGGAACCGGCCGGCGACGAGGGAGCGTTCGTCTGTACGGCCTGCGGCCGCCGCTTCGACTCCGAGGTCGCGCTCCAGCGGCACGTCCGGGGGCTCGGGCTCGTCTACTGACCGATCGGGGTCCCGGCCGTCGTAGCGAGGGTCCAGCCGGGCCGACAGGATGACGCCAGGACCCGGTCCGGCCGGTTCGGGCCGGCCCCCCGAGCTAGTCGGTCGAGGTCGGGGCCGCGTTCGCCGCGTCGACGGCGAGGTCCGGCCTTCGGGCAGCCGGGGCGAGCGTCTCCTCGACCTGGGTGTACACCAGCCCGAACCCGACCAGCGCCAGCCCGGCGCCGAACGCGAACGGCGCGACGAAGCCGAACCGAACCAGGTAGCCCGCGGCGAGCGGCCCGATGGCGGTGCCGAGCCCGAAGCTCATCGTCAGCACGGAGAGCTCGGTCCCCGAGGTCCGCTCGTCGGCGAGGTCGCCCGCGAGGGCGAGCCCCGGCGCGAACACCATCGCCCCGGCGACGCCCTGGCCGACCCGGGTAGCCAGCATCCCCCACGAGGTCGTCACCAGCCCCTGCGCGAGCGTCGTCGGCACGAGGACGGCCAGCCCCAGCAGCAGGAACGGCCGGCGACCCCAGCGGTCGCTGGCCGCCCCCACCGGGAGCTGTAGCAGGATCTGCGAGAGGACGAACGCCCCGAACTGCAGCCCGAACCAGGTCGTGTGCTGGTCGAGCCGCTCGTTGATGACCGGTTCCAGGGCGGCGATCAGGCCGATGGCGATCGCCATGAACAGCCCCGCCACCGCCAGGGTGAACATCGGGTCGAGGAGCTTTCCATCTTCGCTGGACAGGATGTCGATCGATGCCTCCGCTCCCGCGGCGGCCGCCGTCGGCTCCGGGTTCGAGACCAGCACCGAGACCGACACGTAGCTGACGGCCACCGTCAGCGCGGCGAGGGAGAAGGCGGCGTCGAAACCGCTCATCACGGCCTCGGTCCCGAGCATCGGGAGGGGGTACGGCCCGGCGTCGACGACCAGCCCGGCGGCGACCGGGCCGAGCCCGACTCCGAGCATCCGGAAGGTGTTGAACAGGCCCATGCTGCCGCCGCGCGACTCGTCGGTGGCGAGTTCGTTCACCAGCGCGACGGTGCTGGGGATGGTGAACGCCACGCCGACGCCCTGCAGCGCCCGGACGGCCAGCAGCGAGACGTAGTCGCCGACGAAGGCGTACGCGAGGTTGGCGACCGTCAG
>CAZVOR010000131.1:0-6026 GCA_964628745.1 uncultured Halobacteriales archaeon | reverse complement strand
GGTGGTCGTCGTCCTCGCCACGGCCGTGGAAGTCGACGTAGCCGTCCTTGACGTGCGCGGTGTAGACCGCGAGGAAGACGGCGGCGAGGTGGAGGCCGCCCGCGACCGGGTCGAACGCGCCGGCCAGCACGCCGCCGAAGGCCGAGGCGGCCAGCGGCGGCAGCATGAACACCGGATGGACCTGCGAGGCGAGCGCCGCGAGCGTCGCTCGCGAGCCGCGTCCGTGGCGGGCCACCGCCATAGTTGCAACAGGGCCGCGAGGCACAAAGCTGGTCCGGACGCGAACCGGCGAGCGGCCGACTCGTCGGGAGGCCAGCCGGGCGGACGACTATCGGGCGGGACGCCGGCGACGGACCGACGGTCACGTCACGGCCCGGGTGGCCTCCCGCATGACGTCGAGGGAGTCCCCCAGGGCGTCGAGGCCCGTTGCGTAGGACAGTCGGGCGTAGCCGCGGCCGCGCTCGCCGAACGCCTCGCCGGGGACGACCACGACCCCGCGCTCGATGACCGCGTCGACCCAGCCCTCGGGCACCTCGGGCATGACGTAGAACGCTCCCCGCGGCGTCGGCACGTCGAGCCCCATGTCGCGCAGGCCGTCGAGGACGACGTCCCGGCGCCGCTCGAACGCCGCCACCATCTCGTCGACCGAGTCCTGCGGTCCCGACAGGGCGGCCTCGGCGGCGAACTGCGCCGGGGCGCTGGCGCAGGCCTGGGCGTACTGGTGGACCCGGAGCATCCGCTCGACGCGCCGCTCGCTCGCGGCGACCCAGCCCAGCCGCCAGCCCGTCATCGAGTAGGCCTTCGAGCAGGCGTTGACGACGACCACGTTGTCCGACGACGCGAACTCCATCGGCGAGCGGTGCTCGCCCTCGAAGACGATGTGCTCGTAGACCTCGTCGGAGACGCAGACGAGGTCGCGGTCGTCGGCGAGGGCCGCGAACGCCCGCACGTCCTCGACCGACTGGACCGCGCCGGTCGGGTTCGCCGGGCTGTTGACGACGAACATCGCCGTGTCGTCGGTGACGGCGTCCTCGACCGCGTCGGGGTCGAGCGTGAGGTCGTCGCGGAGCGGGACGGGGACGGGCGTGGCGCCGGCGATGCGCGCGAGCGCGTCGTAGGAGACGAACCCCGGGTCCGGGATGACGACCTCGTCGCCGGGGTCGAGGTGGGCCTCGAACGCGAGGTGCAGCGCCTCGCTGCCGCCCGCCGTCGCGATGAGCTCCCCGGGGTCGACCGCCAGGTCGTTGTCCCGGGCGTGCTTGTCGGCGATGGCCGCCCGGAGCGACGGGGTGCCCTTGTTCTGCGTGTACGCGTCGGCGTCGCCCCGCTCGATGGCGGCGACGGCAGCCTCGCGAACGTGCGCCGGCGTCGGGAAGTCCGGCTGGCCGAGGCCGAGGTTGATGGCGTCGGCGCCGGCGGCCTCGAACACCTCGCGGATCCCGCTGATGGAGACCTGCTCGACGCGGTCGGCGAAGCGGGTCATGTCGTAGGCGGCGACGGCCCCTCGGTTAACTCTTCGCCCCGAGAGCCGACGCGACGGCAGCGGAAAACGCGGCGCCGGGCGGCCGGACGCGTCCTACCGCTCGAGCTGGCGGTCCGCCGCGTCCTCGGCGAGCGCCTCGAGCGACGCCACGACCTTCCGCCGCCAGGCGCGCTCCGCCTCGAGCTCCTCGCGGATGGCCGCGGTCTCCTCGGCGGCGACGGACTCCGACTCAACGTCGTCGATGCGCGAGGAGAGCTGGCCGACGCTCGATTCGTGGGTCTCGCGCAGGCTGGCGAGCTCCCGCTCGAGCCGGTCGACGTAGTCGCGCAGTTCCGTGCGCTCCTCGGCGGCGGCGCCGACGTCGGCCGAGAGGTCGTCCACCTGCGCTCCCATCCTGTCGATCTCCGCGCGGAACCCGTCCAGGACACCGGTCAACGAGCCCTCCTCGTCGACGAACCGCTCGAACTCGTCGGCGTACGCCGAGAGGCTGGCCACCTCCGACTGGAGGTGATTGACCCGCAGCCGCATGCTCTCGGCGGGCTCGAGGTCGAGCCCCTCCCGGAGCGCGGTCAGCTGCTCGTCGGACAGCTCCTCGCGCTCCAGCTCGTCGATGAACGCCGTCACCACGCTCGCGTTCCCGAGATCGATGGACTCGGCCGGCGAATCCGTCGCGCCGGTCGACCCGGGGGAAGCCGCCGACCCGTCGACCTGCTCCGGCGTCGCCTCGCCGGCGTCCGCCGACCGGGAGCCGGCCCCCCGGAAGACGAACGTCTCGTCCCCGCTCCGGTCGTCGGGCGACGGCTCCGGTGCCTCCCCGCCGGTCGGCTCGGAACTCGGCGACGGGTGAGGTTCGGTCCTGGACGGCTTCGAACCGGACGGCCCGGCGACGGACGGCTCGCCCGGCCGGACGTCGGCCGACGGCTCCGTTCGTTCGTCGGCGGTCGGCTCCGGCCCGGCCGGTTCCGACGGTTCCGCGTCGGCCGAGGGCTCGGACCCGCCGGCGCCGTTCTCGAGGAGCCGGTCGACGTCGATGGCGCCGTCGGCGGCTGCGGCGACCGGAGCCTCGGCCGTGGCGGCGCCGCCGCGGAACAGCCGCTCGGTCCCCTCGGTCGACGTGCCCGGGTCGACCTGCTGGCTGACGGCTATCTCGGGCTCGCCCATGAACGGCCCGAGGCCGTCGTACTTCGCCTCGAGCACGCCGTAGAGCGTCACCACCTCCTCGTCGGGGTCGACGACGTCCTCGAACACCATCCGGCGCTCCGACTCGGAGACGGTCCACTTGTCGGGCGAGAATTGCGGGTGGACCGCGAGATCGTCCATCGAGACGCCCTCCGGGAACTGCTCGACCAGCCGGAAGGCGACCGGAACGGGCGACTCCGTCGTGACGCGGATCTCGATACCGGCCACGTCGGCCTTGCCGACGTCCTTGTGTTCCTTGTTGACCGTGACGAGGTCGTCCGAGACCTCGACGGCGTCCCGGTCGGGTTGTGCGAGCATGGTTCGTCTGCCGGGATGAGGGGCACCGCCGGCATTAAAGTACTGACGAAATTATTGGCCATGATATTCATGGATTCACCGACAATGGGGCGTCTTCCCCCGATTCGGGAGCGTTCCTCGCCGGAGCGGACCGGCTCGAGGATGTCATCACAGCGACAGTTCGGCGGCCAGATATCATCTGTGATATCATCCGGCGGTCGTCGGGCCCCGCCGCGAGCCTCGTCGTCGTTGGGAACACCGTCCGGAGCCGAAACCCCCAAGCGCGGCCGCGGGGAAGCACGGCCGATGGACGTCCTCGACCGGTACGCGGAGCTCGTCGACGACCCGGCGGCGTTCCGGGCGGCGTGCGACCGGCCGCTGCCGACCTGCGTCCGGGTCAACTCGCTCGCGGCGACGGTCGACCGGGCGACGGCGGCCCTCGGCGAGGCGGGCGTCGGGTGGACGGCGCGGGAGTGGAACCCGCGGCTGCTCGAGCTGGACACGGACTCCCCGGGGACGACGCTGCCGCACTACCTCGGCTGGCTCCACGGCCAGGAGGCGGTGTCGGCGCTGCCGGCGCCGGTGCTCGACCCGGCGCCGGGAGAGCGGGTCTGGGACGCCTGCGCCGCCCCGGGCAGCAAGGCCGGGCAGCTCGCCGCGCTGATGGACGACGAGGGTCGGCTGGTCGCCAACGACGCCAGCCTCGGCCGGCTCGCCGCGCTGCGGTCGAACCTCGAGCGCCTCGGCGTCACGAACGTCGCGGTGACCAACCAGGACGCCCGCGTGTTCTCCCTGGAACCCTTCTCGGGCGAACCGTTCGACCGCGCGCTCGTCGACGCGCCCTGCTCCGGCGAGGGGACCGTCCGGAAGAACCCGCGGGCGCTCGAGGAGTGGTCCGAGGAGTTCCTGGCCGGCATCGCGCCGGTCCAGGCGGGCATCCTGCGCCGGGCGGTCGAGGCCACGCGGCCGGGCGGCACGGTCGTCTACTCGACGTGCGCGTTCGCGCCCGAGGAGAACGAGGCGGTGCTCGACCGCGTGCTG
The DNA here is from genome assembly GCA_964628745.1 of uncultured Halobacteriales archaeon. Taxonomy (GTDB): domain Archaea; phylum Halobacteriota; class Halobacteria; order Halobacteriales; family Hikarchaeaceae; genus CAZVOR01. Next base: position 2,026 of record CAZVOR010000131.1, on the reverse strand, counting down.
GCCGAGGTCGACTGCGCGGTCGTCCCGTTCGACTGCCCGCTCGAGGCGGCGCCGGGCGTCACCCGGTGGCGGGGCGACCGCTACGACGAACAGGTCCGCCACGCCTGCCGGGTGTGGCCGCACCTCAACGACACGGGCGGCTTCTTCGTCGCGAAGCTGGAGGTCGGCGCGTGACCGACGAGGGGACCGGGAACGACGGCGGGCGGTTCGACCGGCTGCCGGCCACGGCCGACGAGCGGACCGTCGACGGCCGCCCGAGCCGCGAGGCGGTCCTCGAGCACTGGGCGTCCCGGTACGGGGTCCCCCGGGAGACGTTCGCCGGGCACTCGTTCTGGGAGAAGGGCAAGGGCTCGGTCTGGGCCGTCGCCGGCGAGCCGGCCGGCCCGGTGGCCGTCGAGGCGCTCGGCCTCCGATTCCTCCGGACCCGCCAGCGACACTGGAAGCCGACGACGAACGCCGTCCTACGGTTCGGCCGCGAGGCGACGCGGAACGTCGTCGAGCTCGACCGCGACCGCGCGCGTCGGTTCGTCCGGGGGGAGACGCTGGCCATCGACTGGGAGGGCGACTGGGGGTACCTCGTCGCGGCGACGGAGGTGGCCGGCGAGCGGACGCCGCTCGGCGTCGGCCTGTTCACCCACGGCGAGCTCGAGTCGAACGTGCCGAAGGCCCGGCAGGTCGACCTGGGATGACGACGCCACGGGGGCCGGTCCGGTCGCGTCGAAGCGTTCTGTAACCCTTATCCCGCTGGAACGGCGACCCCCGGTCATGACCGACGCGGACGCCGATGGCGACGTCGCGGCGGACGAGGAGCCGGCGGACGGTGACGCGCCGGAAGGCGCCCCGACGGACGGCGAACCGGCTGCCGGGGGCGGCGCGGCCGAAGGGACCGGAGCAGACGAGGTCGCCGGGGAGCGCGCCGAGACTGACCGCGACGAACTCGTCGCCCGGGCGGCCGCCCACGACGAGGGGCTCGCGGGCGAGGTCGCCGACCTCGCCGCCAGGGTCGGCGCGCTCGAGGCCGAGCTCGCCGAGCGCGCGGCGGCCGCCGAGGAGCTCGAGTCGAAGCTCAAGCGCGCGCGGGCGGACTTCGCGAACTACAAGAAGCGGGCCAAGGAGCGGGAGGGGCAGATCCGCGAGCGGGCCACCGAGGACCTCGTCGAGCGGCTGCTCGACGTCCGGGACAACCTCGTGCGGGCGCTCGAGCAGGACGAGGACGCCGACATCCGCGACGGCGTCGAGGCGACGCTCGCGTCCTTCGACCGCGTCCTCGCCGACGAGAACGTCGCAGCGGTCGAGCCGGAGCCCGGCGAGGACGTCGACCCCGAGCGCCACGAGGTCGTGCTCCGCGAGGACGACGGCAGCCACCCGCCGGGGACCATCGAGCGGGTCTACCGGCCCGGCTACGAACTGGCCGGCTCGGTCATCCGTCCGGCGCAGGTGACCGTCAGCGAGGCCGAGCCGGGGGGCGACGAGGAGTAGGCCGGCCGGACCGTCCCGGGACGGGGCACCGGGGACCCGCCCGCGGCCGCGATGCGACCGCGAAGGATGGACGAGCGGTTCGTATTATATCCCGGCGGTCCGGGCGCCCGGCTGGCGCGATAATCGGTAGCAAGCGCCGACCTCTCGGCGAGAGACGGGGGCCGCGGTGTAGCAAGCTTTAAACAGCAGAAACCGGTACCAGACGGACAACGATGGCGAGCAACAAGATCCTCGGAATCGACCTCGGGACCACGAACAGCGCGTTCGCGGTCATGGAGGGGGGCGACCCCGAGATCATCGTCAACGCGGAGGGCGACCGGACCACGCCCTCGGTGGTCGCCTTCACCGACGACGGCGAGCGGCTGGTCGGCAAGCCGGCGAAGAACCAGGCCATCCAGAACCCCGACCGCACCGTCCAGTCCATCAAGCGGCACATGGGCGAGGAGGACCACGCCGTCGAGATCGGCGACGACGAGTACACGCCCGAGCAGCTCTCGGCGATGATCCTCCAGAAGATAAAGCGCGACGCCGAGGAGTACCTCGGCGA
>CAZVOR010000130.1:0-6092 GCA_964628745.1 uncultured Halobacteriales archaeon | reverse complement strand
CCGCGACCGTGCTCTTGCCGCTGCCGGGCGGGCCCGAGATGGTCAGCAGCATGGACGGACTCCTCGGCGGGCGGCCAAAGGGGTTTCCTTCCTTCCGGGCGGGAGGGCCCCGGACGGCCCGGTGACCGCTCCATCACGGCCCGGGCAGGACCGCCTCGAAGACCCGGTGGAGGTTCCCCCGGCAGAGCGCCGCGACCTCGTCGTCGTCGAACCCGCGCTCGCGCAGCGCCGCCGGAACGGCGGCCACGGCGGCGTCGCCGCCGAGGCCGGCGGCCGTCCCGCCGAACGGCGGGTCGGCGGGGTCCCAGCCCGCGCGGTACGGCGCGAGGTACTCGAAGAAGTCGAAGCCGAAGCCCACGTGCTCGACGCCGGCCACCTCGACCGCGTGCTCGACGTGGTCGAGGACGTCCTCGAGCGTCGGGTCGTCGGGCGCCACGAAGTCGGCCACGGCCATGACGCCGACGACGCCGCCCGTCTCGGCGACCGCGGCGAGCTGCTCGTCGGTCAGGTTCCGCGGGTGGTCGCAGAGCGCCCGGCAGTTCGAGTGGGAGGCCAGAAGCGGCGCGTCGGCGACCTCGATCGCGTCCCGGAAGCCCGGGACGTTGAGGTGCGAGACGTCCACGACGACGCCGAGCGACTCGCAGCGCTCGACCAGCTCGACGCCGAACGGGGTCAGCCCGCCGGGCTCGCCCGAGCGGGTCGGCTCGTAGAAGCAGCCGTCGCCGGCCGCGTTCCGGCGGCTGTGGGTCAGCGTCAGCACCCGGAGCCCGAGCTCGTGGAAGGCCTCGAGGACGGCGAGGTCGCCCCGGAGGGGCTCGGCGCCCTCCATCCCCATCACGAGCGCGTGCTCGGCGGCGCCGTCCGGCCGGAGGTCGGCGGCCGTCGTGGCCAGCGCGAGCGCGTCGGTCGACCCGACCTCCCGGCGCAGGGCGACGGCGGCGTCGAGCCCCCGCCGGAGCGCCCCCTCGGGCAGGTGCTCGTCGTCGACGAAGATTGCCGCCACCCGGGCGTCGATGCCGCCGGCCGCCATACCGGGCAGGAACTCCTCGGCGATGACGCCCTCGCGCCCGGCGGCCCGCTCGCGGACGACGACCGAGAGCAGGTCGGAGTGGGCGTCGAAGACCGGCCGGGCGTCGGACGGCGCGCTGGGCTCCTCGGACATGGCCGGACCCAGCGGCGGGCGGTCGATAACCGTTCGGATGCCCGCCGGCGGACGACGCGGGCGTCGCCCGGCTACGACCCCGTCGGCGTCGTCTGGATGTTAAGCGCCTTGCGGATGACCTGCGTGAACGCCATCGAGCAGACGAAGTACCAGACGATCCACAGCTGGATGGGCCCGGCGATGCCCTGCCGCCAGGTGCTCTCGCCGACCAGCGGCACCGTCAGCGTGTTCTCGAGCTCGGAGATGCGGCCCTCGAGGATCATCCAGTACATCCACAGGAACACCGGGATGGTGAAGAGCATGATCCAGACCATCGGGCGGAACTGGGCCTTGAACATCCCGAGCTGGTCGCCCATGGCCTCCATCTGCTCCTGGCGGATGCGGTCGATCTCCTCCTCGTCGCCGCGCTCCTTGGCGGCCTTCTGGCGCTCCTGAATCTCCTTCATCTGGGCCTGGTACTGGCCGATGAGCTCCATGTCCATCAGGTTCGCCTGCAGCAGCGTCGAGTACAGCCCGGTCAGCAGCGCCAGCGCCATCACCACCGCGTAGAACGGCAGCACCGCGTCGAGCGGCCCGAGGAAGAGGTCGATGGCGCCGCCGATGGCCGCGCGCACGCTCTGCAGCGAGTAGCCGGCGAACAGGCCGACGGAGCCGACGGCGGCGGCCTTGTCCCACTTCGACCACGAGACCTCCTCGTCGTCGGGGGTCTCGACGTCGGCGGCGGGGGCCGCGGGGGCGTCGCCGCGCTCGTAGGACACCGCCTCGGCGACCTCGTCGGGGTCCGAGAAGCGAAAGCCCGTCTCTCCGTCGACGAGGACGCCGGTCTCGATGAGCCGGCCCCACTGGCCGCTGGTCAGCTCGTCGCGGACGTCGGCCCACTCGACCTCGCCGTCGCCGCCGTCGGTGCGCTCGAGCAGCAGCTCGATGGCGCCTTCGAGCGCCGGGTCCTCCGAGACCAGCGAATCGACCTTCCGGGCGGTCCGTGCCATCGACGGGCGTTAGCGGTCGGCGGTAATCAACCTTTTACTATGCGGCCGGCCCGGAACCGCCGCCTCGGCCGGACGGGTCACCCGACGGCCTCGACCGCGGCCTCGACGTCGGCCCAGACGGCGTCGGGCGGGCGGCCGCCGTCGAGGCGCACCAGCTCGCCCCGCTCGTCGTAGTGCGCGACGACCGGGGCCGTCTCCTCCTCGTACACCCGCAGGCGCTCGCGGACCACGTCGGGCGCGTCGTCGTCGCGCCGGACCAGCTCGCCGCCGCAGACGTCGCAGACGCCGGGCTCGGCCGGGGGGTCGTACTCGACGTGGAAGTTGGTCCCGCACTCCGAGCAGACGCGGCGGCCGGTCAGCCGCTTCTCGAGCTCCTCGCGGTCCACCTCGAGCGCGACGACGACGTCCAGCTCCGCCACGCCGTCGAGGAACTCGGCCTGCGCGAGGTTCCGCGGGTAGCCGTCGAGGACGAAGCCGTCGGCGTCGGCGAGCGCGGCGGCGACGATCTCGTTGACGACCGGGTCGGGGACGAGCTCGCCGGCCTCCATGTACTCCCGGGGCGCCCCGTAGTCGGTCTCCATGTCGCGGTTCGCCCGGAGCGCGTCGCCGGTCGTGACGTGCTCGAGGTCGAATCGGTCGGCCAGCCGGGCGCTCTGCGTGCCCTTCCCCGCGCCCGGCGGCCCGAGCAGGAGGACCCGCGGTTCGGTCATGGCGGCGATTGGCCGGGGACGGTTAAAGGTCCATAGATGTGCGGGCGGGCGGACGACGCCGGCAGCTCCGGAACGGAACCACGCGGGAGCGCGCCGCGGGCCGCTCGCTACATGTACATCCGGTCCTCGGGGAAGTCGCGGCTCGCCAGGGACTGGTCGCCGCCGCCGAGCGACTCCATCCGCTCGGACAGCTCCGTGTAGTAGCGCTTCAGCTGCTCGGAGAGCTGCTCGAGCTCGGCCTCGTCGACGTCGAAGCCGTAGACCCCTTCGATGGCGTGCAGCAGCAGGATGGCGGCGTCCACGTCGGGGCCGGGCAGGTGGCTCGGCGTGACGTACACGCCGACCGGCAGCGGGCCGTCGAGACACCGCGTGACCAGCTCGCCCGGCGTGCCGTCGAGCACCCCGCCGGCCAGCGGCCGCAGGTCGGTGCCCTCGAGGTGGCGCTCGCGGTAGCTCGGCGTCGCGACGTAGAAGACGGCGTGCTCCTCCGGCCCGTGCGGGAACGGCACGCCGTGGAGCACGACGATCTCCTCGACGCCCGCCCCGCTGGCCCACCCGAGGAGCGCCTCGGCGAACGGCCCGGCGACCGGCGGCGGGACGAACAGCTCCCCGACGAGCGCGGTCAGCGAGGTGCCCGGCAGGTTGTACAGCCGGGTGTGGTGCCGGGGCTCGCCGGCCTCGAACGGTGCGATGGCGGGGAGGCCGTGGGGGACGACGGCCCCGAGCTGGCGGGATTCGAGGTGGCGGACCAGGTAGTCCGCCGCCGTCAGCCCCGCCATCCCGAGGCCGGAGAGCCCGAGGACCAGCGTCTCGCCGGGCTCGCGGTCCGGCGGGACCGTCACCTCGAAGGTCGGGTCTGAGGCCATGTCTACACCCTCGCCGGCCGGGTCAATAATACCACGCGTCGGCGGCCCGCCCCGGTGTCCGTCCGCGGCCCGCCTCAGGCCCCTTCGGCGGGCTCCATCAGGCCGAACCGGTTGCCCGCCGGGTCGGCGGCGTAGGCGTGCCGGCCGACCTCGGGGACCGCCTGCGGCTCGGAGAGCGCCGTGCCGCCGTTGGCCGCGACGCGTTCGAGCGCCGCGTCGACGTCGTCGACCTCGACGGTGCAGAGATAGCCCGTCACGGGGGCGTCGGCCTCGAGCTCGGGGTCCGGGCCGTCGCGGGGCATGACGGCCCCGTCGATGCCCGGCTCGTCCGCGCCGCCGGTCTCGACGAGCCAGTAGTCGACCGGCCCCGCCCACTTCTCGGCGGTCCAGCCGAACGTGTCCTCGTAGAACGCGACGGCGGCCGCGGGGTCGGCGGCGGCGATCTCGAAGTGGATGACGCGGGACATCGGTGCCGGTTGGGCGGGCGGGGGGATAACTGCACGGTCGGCGGCGCGGCCCCGGGCCGGAAGACGGCCGGACGTCGACGGGAGCGTCGTAACGCGGTCGAGCACGGGGCGGCCCGGGGCGGCACTGCCGAACGTCTGCCGCATCACCGGTCGAAGGTGACCACGACGGGGCCGCTTTCAGTTCGTTGCATTCGTCGGTTGGAGAGAAGCGGGTCACCGGCAGTTCGGTTCCCGTTCCCCGATGGCGCCGGCTCGGTGGACGTGTCGCAGTAGACTCGGAGCGAATCGCTCGTGTGAGGTCGGGAGGGGCGTGTTACTCGACGCCTATCTGTTCGCCGTTCGCTTCGTCGATAGAGTCCGATTCGATGTGGCCGGCCTGATGCTCGTCACGTGTAGCGTGGCCTCCCGCCGCCAGGACGGCTACGACTGCAACTACAGCTCCGATTCCGGCCAGCGAACCTCCCGGGTTTGCCGGCTGCGGCCGGCAACACTCGGGGCCCGACGCTCGACAGCCATCGCTGTGACAGGTTCCTGCGGTCAAGCTGGGAAACGACCTCCATTCGGCGGCGGCGCTGTCGGAATCATCGAGCACCGCAGCCGGGGACCTCCGCGACGAACGGACCGTCCTCAAGCGCCCGATAACTACGCAGTTCGCGGACCGCACGTCCACCATGGACAGTCGAACTGGCGATTCGATCCGCCGTAGCCCGCTGACACGCCTTCCTGGGGTGCTCGCACCGTGATGGAATTCGTCTACATCGTCGTGGGGGCGGGCCTCCTCGGCATCGCGGTCGTGGACCTGCTCTGGACGACGCTGTGGGTCGATGGCGGGTCCGGTCCGCTCTCGGCGAGGCTGACGACGTGGGTGTGGCGCGGGCTTCGACGGCTCGGTGGCCAGCGGTCGCTCGTCCTCAGCATCGCCGGCCCGGTCATCCTGGTCGCGACGCTCGTCACGTGGATCGGGCTCATCTGGGCCGGGTGGACGCTGATCTTCGCCGGCGGTGAGGACGCCCTCCTTCCAGCCCACGATGGCATGACCGTGACGTGGACCGGGCGGATATTCTTCGTCGGGTACAGCCTCTTCACGATGGGGAACGGCGACTTCTATCCGCCATCCGGCGCCTGGCAGATCGCCGCCTCGCTGACGACCGCCAGCGGGATGCTGTTCGTCACGATGGGCGTCTCCTACATCATTTCTATCCTCGGTGCGGTCTCCAACAAGCGGTCGTTCGCGGCGGCCGTGACCGGCCTGGGCGACCGCAGCGAAGCGGTCGTCAGGCTGGGATGGGACGGTGATGACTTCGAGGGGCTGCACCTCCCGCTCGACACCCTCGCGTCACAGCTCGATTCGCTCGCCGACCAGCACAAGTCCTACCCGATCCTCCACTACTACCACAGCGAGGAGAGCAAGCAAGCCTCGGGGATGGGGGTCGTCATCTTCGACGAGGCCCTGACGATCCTCCGGTACGGCGTTCCAGAGGACGACCAGCCCAATACGGCCATCGTCGAGATGGCACGGTCGGCGAGTCAGAACTACCTCGAAACGCTGTCCAAGGCGTTCATCCATCCGGCCGACGAGACGCCACCGCCACCGGACCTCGACCGGATTCGCGAGGCTGGGGTCCCGACCGTCCCCGACGCGGAGTTCGCGGACGCGCTCGACGACCACGACGAGCGCCGGCGGAAGCTGCTCGGGGTCGTGACCGCCGATGCCTGGCACTGGCCACCCGTCACCAAATGACCGACGCTGCCTTCTTCTTCACCGGCTGGGAACCGCTCGTCAGAATCCTGGTCGTGGGCGTCGCGATGTACGTCGCCCTGGTGGTGTTCCTCCGCATCTCGCGGAGCCGGACGCTCTCGAGCATGAACGCGTTCGACTTCGTGATCACGGTCGCCAT
>CAZVOR010000129.1:0-6098 GCA_964628745.1 uncultured Halobacteriales archaeon | reverse complement strand
GCGTCGCCAGCAGGTCGCCGCGCTCGAGCCGGCGGATGAGCACCTCGAGCTCGACGAGCGCCTGGACCTGCGTCACCTCGCCGGACGCCAGGCCGTCGGCCAGCGTCTCGACGAGCGACCGCACGCGCTCGTCCTCGAGCACGGCGGGCTCGCGGTCGACCTCGCCGTGGGCGTACTTCGAGACGGCGCTCTGGGAGATGCCGAGCGCCTCGGCGACCTCGCGCTGGGTGAGCCCGCGCTCGCGCAGCGCCTCCGCCAGCATCGACCGCACGGTCGGGAGGAACGCCTCGACGACGACCTCCTCGACGAACCTCATCGGCCGGCGCCGAACTCCTCGTCGCCCTGGATGCGCGACGCCTGGGGCCCGGTCTGGTCCTGGTACTTCGACCCGCGCTCCTCGCCGTAGGGCCGCTCGGCCGGCGTCGAGAGCTCCGTGAACGTCAGCTGCGAGATGCGCATCCCGGGGCGAAGCGCCACCGGCGCGCTCCCGAGGTTCGACAGCTCGAGGGTGATCTGGCCCCGGTAGCCGGGGTCGACGATGCCGGCCGTGGCGTGCACCACGATGGCCAGCCGGCCGAGCGACGACCGACCCTCGACGTGCGCGATGAGGTCGTCGGGGAGCTCGACGCGCTCGACGGTCGTCCCGAGCACGAAGGCCCCGGGGTGGAGGATGAAGGCGTCGTTGACCCGGTCGGGCTGCGGCCCGCCGCGCCGGGCGGGGTCGGGTTCGCCGTCGGCCCGCGCCGCGCCGGGCTCGTCGTCGAACCCCTCCAGCGTGGCCTGGTCGTCCGGCGGCACGCGCGTCCGGGTGACGTACTCGGCGACCTCGTCCGCTCGGTCGGGGTGGATGCAGGAGATGTTGGTGCGCTCGAACTCGAGGAACTCCCGGCCGAGCCGGAAGTCGACGCTGGCGGGCTGTATCTGCAGGTCGGGGTCCTCGAGCGGCTCGATGACGAGGTCGCCCGCCTCGAGGCGGCGGCGGATGTCGCCGTCCGAGAGGATCATTGGTGGCCAGTGGCGGGTCGGGGCGATAAAAGCCATCGGTCGGGCCCGACGGCGCAGCCGATGCGCGGAGGCCGGCGTCGAGGTGGTCCGGGAGGGCGACCCGCCGGTCGCGCCGGGGCCGGGAGTCGACCGGCAACGTTCGCGAGACCTGGCCCTAGACGTCCCGGATCTGCGCCCGGATGGCCTCGACGGTCTCCTCGTCGAGGGTGAGGTCGGGGTGCGCGTCCGCGGCGTGGGCCTCGGCCTGCGCCATGACCGCCGATTCGGACTCCGCCTCGATGGTGGCCTCGCAGCCCTCGATGAAGCACTCGAGTCTCTTCGTCATGTGCCGGCCGCGTGTTAGTCGGTGGCAACCATATAGGTGCCGACACGACGGGACGAGTCGGGGCTCGACGGCGTGCCCGTCACGGCGCCCTTATGTGGGCACCGCGGGAACGGGCCCACGTGAAGCAGGCCATCGTCGCCCGGACGGACGTGGGGATGAGCACCGGCAAGCTCGCCGCGCAGGTGGCCCACGCGTCGCTCGCGGCGTTCCAGAAGGCCGACGAGGCGGCCCGCCGCGAGTGGGAGCGGGGCGGCGGGAAGAAGGTCGTGCTGGCCGGCCCGGACGAGCGCACGCTGTTCGAGCGCAAGGCGGAGGCCGACGCCGCCGGGCTGCCGGCGGCCGTCGTCCGCGACGCGGGCCACACGCAGCTGGAGCCGGGGACGGTCACGGCGCTGGCCGTCGGCCCGGCCGGCGACGACGCCGTGGACGCCGTGACGGGCGACCTCTCCCTGCTCTGAGCCATGCGCCCCGCCCACCCCGCCGAGCGGGCCGTGGGTATGGACCACTACGCGAGCGGCGCCGACGGGACCGGCGGCCGGCTGCGGGCGTCGCCCGAGGACTTCCGCGTCCGGGAGCTCGAGCGCGTCGACGCGGAGCCGCTGTCGGCCGACCCGGGGGCCTACCCGCACCTCGTCGTGCGGGCGACGTTGCGCGACCGGGAGACCAACGACTTCGTCCGGGAGCTGGCCGACCGCCTGGAGATGAGCCGCGAGCGCGTGGGGTGGGCCGGGACGAAGGACAAGCGCGCGGTCACCACCCAGCTCGTCTCGGTCGGGGGCGTCGAGCCCGACGACCTCCCGGCCGTCGCCGGCGCCGACCTGGAGCCGGTCGGCCGGCTCGGCCGGGCGCTGCGGTTCGGCGACCTCGCGGGGAACGCCTTCGAGGTGGTCGTCGCGGAGCCGGAGCGGCCCGGGCAGGTCGACGCGGTCACCGACGAGCTGCGTTCGTTCGCCGGCCGCGCCGGCAGCGACGGCGACGGGGGACTGGGGACCGACGCCGGCGGCGTCGGGGCCACCGCCGGCCTCGACGGGGACGGCGCCACGACCGTCGGCGTCCCGAACTACTTCGGCCACCAGCGGTTCGGGAGCGTCCGGCCGGTCACCCACCGGGTGGGGCGACGCATCGTCCGCGGCGACTGGGAGGGCGCGGTCATGGCCTACCTCGGCGACCCGGCCGACGAGGAGCCCCCGGCCACCCGCGAGGCCCGGGCGTTCGTCGAGGAGACCCGCGACTGGGCCGCGGCCGCCGAGCGCTTCCCCGCGCCGCTTTCGTTCGAGCGGGCGCTCTGTCACCGGCTGGCCGGGTCGGGCGGCGCGTCGCCGGCGGACTTCCGCGACGCCCTCGAGGCGCTGCCGCGGAACCTCCGCCGGCTGTTCGTCAACGCCGCCCAGTCCGAGGCGTTCAACCGCATCGTCTCCCGTCGGCTCGAGCGGGGGCTGCCGTTCGACCGCGCCGTGGCCGGCGACGTCGTCTGCTTCGCCGAGGAGGCCGGCGGCCTGGTCGTCCCCGACCCGGACCGGGTCCAGCGGGTCACCGCCGGGCGGGTCGAGACCGTCAACCGGCACGCCGCGCGCGGTCGCGCGTTCGTCACCGCGCCGCTGGTCGGCACCGGGACGGAGCTGGCCGACGGCGAGCCGGGCGAGGTCGAGCGGGCGGCCCTCGAGTCGCTCGACCTGTCCCCGGCGGACTTCGACCTGCCGGCGCCGTACGACTCGACGGGGACGCGCCGGGCGGTGCTGCTGCGGACCGACCTGACCGCCGAGCGCGACCCGCTTCGCTTCGGGTTCGCCCTCCCGGCCGGGGCGTACGCGACCGTCGTGCTCCGCGAGTACCTCAAGGTGGGCCCGCGGTCGCTATGACGGCCGCCGCCGACCGCTGCGCCCACTGCGGCGTCCCGCTGGAGCGTCCGGGCGACTTCTGTCTGACCTGCCGGTCCGCCAACGCGGACGCCGTCGTGGTGGCAGTCGAGGCCGAGCGGGCGACCGTGACGGCGCTGCTCGGGGACACTGTCGTCGGCAAGTTCGCCGTCGCGACGACGGCCGAGCCCGACCCCGAGCGGGCGGGGACGGCCCGGCGGAACTTCGCCGGCCGAATCGTCGACGAGGTCCGGCGCAAGCGCCCCGAGGCGGTCTACCTCGCCGGCGAGCGGCCGGTCGTCCGGGCGGTCCGCGCGCGGCTGCGCTTCCCGTGCTACCGCGTCGACGAGGCCGACCCCGTCGCGGCGGCGGTGGCCGCCAGGGGCGAGCGCGACCTCGAGGTCGTCGACGACGCGCCGGCCGAGAAGCTCGGCGGGCGGCACTCGACGCTCATCGGGGGCCGGTCCGGTCGCCGGGCCGTCCTGGCCGTGGCGGGCCACCCGCACGTCAAGGCGGTCGTGCCGGGACCCATCGAGTCCGGCGGCGCGAGCCCGTCGACGGGCGTCCGCGCGAAGGTGACCCGGGCGGACGAGAACGGGAACCTCCGCCTGCTGGTCCGCGACGGGTCCAGCGTCCAGACGGTCCGCGTCGTCACGACGGCGATGAACCGCGCGCTCGGCGAGCGCGTCGGTGCCGACCTCGGCGAGCGGCTCGACGACGCCGGGCTCGACTGACGGCCGCGGCCGCGCGCTGGGGCAGCCCGCCGGCGAACCGGGGGTCGATTCGAACGAGACGGAGCCGCGGCCCCGCCTTCGGCCGCATCCCGCCAGGTTTATCCCGCTCAGCCCCGGATGTCGGCGCATGCCAGAACGACGCCGAGGGACGGGGAGCGCCGGGCGATACGGCCCCCGGTACGGCCGGGTCGCCCGCCGGCGGGTCTCCGAGATCGAGGCCGAGATGCGGGCCTCCCACGACTGCCCGGAGTGCGGCGCCGAGCAGGTCGGCCGGACCGACACGGGCATCTGGACGTGCGCCCGGTGCGGCCACACGTTCGCCGGCGGCGCCTACCGCCCGGAGACGCCCGGCGGCCGGACGGTCCGGCGGTCAATCCGGGCCGCCCTCGCCGGCGAGGCCGAGGTCGATGTGGACGTCGAGGAGCTGGCCGAGGAATGAGCTACAAGTGCTCGCGGTGCAAGCGCGACGTCGAGCTCGACGAGTACGGCGGCGTGCGCTGCCCGTACTGCGGCCACCGCGTGCTGCTGAAGGAGCGCGCCGGCGACGTCAAGGAGCTCGCCGTCGAGTAGCCCCGGCCGGCGGCCCAGCCGGGGCCGCTGGCGGGCGCGGTCGCGGCGGGGCCGCCGGACCGACCCCCCGCCCGCGCCAACGCCTTTGACCTGCCGACCCGAACGTCGAGCCATGCCCGCCTCGTCCCGACCCGACCCCGCGATGCCCCATCTGACGACGCTGAGGCTCGCGTACGGCGACGAGCGCCGGGCCCGCGTCGTCGAGCGGAGCCTCGCACAGGAGGTCGGCGAGATCGACGACGACCGCTCGACGACGCGGCTCGGCCGCGACGGCCGGGCCGTCGAGCTCTCGATAGCGGCGGCCGACCTCGTGGCGCTGCGGGCGGCCGCGAACACCTGGCTTTCGCTCGCCGGCGTCGCCGAGCGCGTCGCGGCGACCGTCGACGACGGCGCGCCCGACGCCCGGAGGTCCGGGACCGGCGACCACGACGGCCCCGAAAACCGTTGACTTTTGAGGCCCCGGGCCGTCGCCTCGGGCATGCAGGGACAACTGCCGCCGGGGGCCAGGGAGAAGGTCGAGGAGCTACAGCAGCTACAGACCAAGGCCCAGCAGGTCGCGCAGTCCAAACAGCAGGCGCAGGCGCAGCTCGCGGACGCCGAGGCCGCCCTCGAGGCGCTCGAGGACGTCGAGGGCGACGCCACGATGTACCGCGAGGTCGGCGAGCTGCTCGTCGAGACCGACCGCGACGAGGCGGAGTCGGACCTCGAGGAGCGCGTCGACAGCCTCGAGATCCGCGTGCAGACCCTGGAGAAGCAGGAGGGGCGCTTCCAGGAGCAGTTCGAGGAGCTCCAGTCCGAGCTCGAGGAGCTGCTCCAGGGCGCCAACCTCGGCGGCCTGGGCGGCGGGCCGGCGCCCGGGGGGCCGGGCGGTCCCGGCGGCGCCGGCGGCGCGTAGGCGTGGTCGACGACGGCGAGGTAGTGCGGGCCGCCGTCGACGCGGCCGAGGACGTCATCTTCTCCGCCTACCCGCGGTCCGCCATCCGCGACGTGGACGTGACCGTCCACTTCGAGGACGGCGAGCTGTCCGTCGACGTCTACCTCCACGTCCCGGACGATTCCGGGGTCGACCGGGTGGCCGACGACGCCGCACTGGCGGCACGGGCGGCCGTCGACGACCTCCTGGCGGCCTGACGCCGGTCACGTCGACGCGAAGACGAACACGAGCACGCTGATGGCGACGGTCGCGAGGACGACCGCGCCGGCCAGCGCGCCCCCCATGGCGATGACGGCGTTGGCGTGGCTCGCGAGCGTCTCCGTGCGGTCGTTGCCGAAGACCGTGACCGCGGCGCGCTCGCTGGCCATGCCCGCCCGCACCGGCTCGAGGTCCGCGACCGCCTCGTCCACCAGCCCCTGGATGGCGGCGAGGAGGTTCGCGGTGTCCAGCCCCTCGCCGACCTGGTTGGTCGACTGGACCGTGTTGACGACGTGGGTGTCCGTGGTCATCACCTCGGCCTCGTCGACCGCGTCGAGGGCCTCGACGAGGCGCTCGCGGAGCCCCGGCTCCATGTTGTTCCCGTCCACGAGGATGTAGGCCGTCGTCTGCCCGTCGACCCGAACGACGGCGACGCGGATGCCGAGCGGGCCGATGCCGTCGGTCGGCGTCCAGCC
>CAZVOR010000128.1:0-6103 GCA_964628745.1 uncultured Halobacteriales archaeon | reverse complement strand
GCCAGCTGGCGAGGTTCAGGGTGTAGCCGACGCCGAAGGGCTTCTCGACGAGCATCCCCTCGCCGGGCTGCCAGTACGCGCCGAGCAGCCGGCGGAGGCTGGGCCGCTCGAAGTTGTAGGGCACGCCGAACAGCGAACCTGACTCTGGCTTCTCTACCATACGTACCACATAGGCGCGCCGGAGATAAGTGCGTTTGGACCGATAGTTCGGGGCCGTTCGCGGCGGGACCGGCGGCCGGCGAGCCGCGGGCCCGTCGGCCGCGAACCGGCCCGCCGTACGGCGGTCGGCCGGGGATCGGACGTCCGCGCGACGGTCGTCGCTCCTCGCCCCGGCTCAGCCGTTCGCCCGGTACCGGCCGCGGCCTTCGATGGCCGCCAGCCGGTCGACGACGGCCGGGTCGCCGGCCTCGGCGTACGCCTCGCGCATCGTCCCGACCAGGGCCTCGTGGCCGTCGGCCGTGCCGGCGAGGCTCCGCGCGAGCACGTGCAGGTCCATCGCGAAGTCCTCGACGTCGTCGGAGTGGTAGCCCAGGCCGAAGTCGACGAGGTGCACCCGGCCGTCGACCCGGACGTTCCGGGGCGTCGGGTCGCCGTGGACCAGGCCGCCGGCGTGCAGCGCGGCCAGGTGGCGGGCGGCCGACGCGACGCGCTCGGCGGTCGGGTCGGCGCCGAGGTCCGACTCGCCGACGCGCTCCATCACCAGCGTGGCCGCGTACGGGTCGAGGTCGCGGACGACCGGCGTCGGGACGCCGCGGCGGCGGGCCTCGCCCAGCAGCCGGGCCTCGGCCGCGGTGCGCTCGCGCCGCAGCCGGGCGTCGAGGTCGGGATGCCGGTAGCCCTTCGGGACGCGGCGCTTGGTCACTGCCCCGTCGGCGAGCTCGACCACGGCCTCGGCGCCCCGGACGGGGTCGCCGTCGGCGCCACGTCCGGCGGCGAGCCCCCGGGCCGGCGCGTCGTCGCGCCAGGTGACCGGCACCTGGTCGGGGCGGAAGTCGGGACGGACGGCGGAGTCCTCGACGGCGATGGTGTCGCCCGCGGCGGCCATCTTCGCGCCGAGCACGGCGACCATCCCGGCGTTGTCGCCCAGCAGGGCGGGCTCGGGCGCGAAGAACCCGGCGCCGCGGGCCTCGCACATCGCCTCGAGCATCGCCCGCAGCCGGGCGTTCGCCCCGACGCCGCCGCCGAGCACGAGCTCGTCGCGGCCGGTCAGCGACAGCGCACGCTCGGCGACCTCGGTCAGCATCGCGAACGTCGTCTCCTGCAGGGAAAAGCAGACGTCGGCCAGGTCGGCGCCGTCGTCGTACGCGGCCTGCGCGGCGCTGGTCAGCCCCGCGAACGAGAAGTCCATCCCCTTGACGACGTACGGCAGGTCGAGCAGCTCGCCGCCCGCGGCCGCGGCCTCCACCTTCGGGCCGCCCGGGTGGCCGAACCCGACGTGGCGGGCGAACTTGTCGATGGCGTTGCCGACGCCGGTGTCCATCGTCTCGCCGAGCACGCGGTAGCGCCCGGCGCGGTAGCCCAGCACGTGGGCGTTCGCGCCGCTGGCGTTCAGGCCGACGGGGTCGACGAAGCCCGACCGGTGTCGGCCGACCTCGAGGTGAGCGACCATGTGGTTGACCCCGACCAGCGGGGCGTCGAGCGCCTGCGCGAGCGTTCGGGCGGCCGTCCCGCACAGGCGCAGGCACGGCCCCAGCCCGGGGCCGCGCGAGAACGCGACCGCGTCGACCTCGCCGGCCGCCGCGTCGAGCGCTCCCTCGACGACCCCGGGCAGCGCCCCCTGCAGGTGCTCGGCGGCCTCGCGCGGGTGGATGCCGCCGGTCTCGGGCTCGTAGGCGTCCGTCTCCAGGAAGACCAGCTCGTCGGCGTCGGCGTCGAAGACGGCCGCCGAGGCCGCCCACGCCGTGCCCTCGACGCCGAGAACGCGCACGGGCGGCCTACGTCCACTCGGTGTAGCCACACCGGCCGCAGTGTCGCCGGTCGTCGTGCTCCGCGAGGAACGTCTCCTCGCACTCCGGGCACCGCGGCTTGTCGGTCGTCCCGCCCTCGGCGTAGAACTCGTGTCTGGCCATCAGTCGGCCTCCTCGGCCTCGGCGGAGTCCTCGCCCTCGACCGGCGCCCCCTCGTCCGCCGCCGCTTCCGCCTCGTCCGCCGGCTCCTCCTCGGCTTCCTCGCCGGCAGCCGGCTCCTCGTCGGCGGACGCCTCGTCCGCCTCGGCCCCGCCCGCCTCCGCCGGCTCGTCGGCGTCGCTGACGGGCTCGCCGTCCTCGCCGACGGCGATCTTGTTCCGCGCGAGCATGTGCTGCTGCTCGACGTCCTTGGCGAACTCCGGACCCTCGTAGACCTTGGCCTCGCCGATGGTGGTCCGCATGCCGAACTTCGTGTCGAGCTTCCGGATGACGACCTCGTCGGCGTCCTTGTTCAGCCGGGCCGCCAGGCTGTCGCGGACGGCCAGCCGGTCCGGGGTCGCCTCGACGTGGCTCACCCGGAACGTCACGTCCGTCCGGTGCAGCATGGGGTTTTCCTCCTCCGAGATGACGGTGATTTCCATGGTCAGTTGGCCCTCACTTCCCCGCTCGCGTGCAAAAGGATTTCGAAGGACGGCCTCCGCCCGGCGATTTCGGGGCGTTCGGCCGTCGGCGCCGCCGCGAACCGGTGCCGACGGCGACGTCGCGGACGCCCCGGACGGGCGCTCCCGAAGCCCCTCGACGCTCCCCTCCCGGTTCCGGCCCGGGCCCCGTTCTTTTGTCCCTGCTCGCCGAGCATCGGTACGTGGCCTCGGCCCCCGCCCCCGCCGAGATATTCGCCCGCGCCGTCGAGGAGGGCGAGCGGCGGCTCGACCAGTCGACGCTCGAGCTGGTCTCGACCAGCTTCATCGCCGGGTTCACCATCGTCTTCGGCATCGTCGCGCTCGGCATCGTCGAGGCCCTCGTCGAGCCCGGGTTCGGCGAGGTGGCCAAGCTCGCGGGCGCGCTCGCCTTCGGCGTCGGGGTCGTCTTCCTGGTCGTCGGCCGGGCGGAGCTGTTCAACGAGAACTTCTTCGACCCGACGGCCGCCGCGGTCGACCGGAGCGGGTCCTGGATGCTGCGGCCGCTGGTCCGGCTGTGGCTGGTCACCCTCGTCTTCAACCTCCTCGGCGGCGGCCTGTTCGCCCTCGTCTTCTCGGTCGAGGGCGCGCTGCCGCCAGGAACGACCGCGGCGCTCGCCGCCTTCGCCGAGGAGAGCGCTCGCCGGACGGCCGGGGCGTGGTTCGCGCGGGCCATCGCGGGCGGGGCGCTCGTGAGCCTGCTGTCCTTCCTGCTGGTCGCCGTCGACCGGCCGGGGGGACGCATGGCCGTGGCGTACGCCGTGGGGTTCCTCCTCGCCCTCGGCCCCTTCGACCACGTCGTGGTCACCGCGCTGCACGTCTTCTTCGGCGTCGTCCACGGCGCGGCCATCGGCGTCGGAACGGTGCTCGCGATGCTGGTCGTGGTCACGGCGGGGAACCTCGTCGGGGGGCTCGGACTGGTCACGTTCACCCACGTCGCCCAGGCGATGGGCGCGCGGGAGTCCCGCGGCTGAACTGCGCCGTCGGCGGCCGTTCGAGCGGTCACGCCCCGCCGTTCCGGGCGGGCCCACCGGGCGACGCCTCGAGCAGCGCGAACAGCCGGTCGACGTCGCCGTCGAACCGCGCGAGCAGCCTCCGCACCCGTTCGCGGGTCGGGTCGTCGACCCGGACGAGGACCATGCCCTCGCCGGACTGGCCGTAGACGACGCTCGCCCCGTCGGGCGCCGCGAGCACCGCGGGCAGCGCCGCGAGGTCCTCCTCGCCGTCGACCAGGACGCGCACCGGGTCGGGGGCCTCGAGGGCCTCGACGAGCGCGACCACGAGCGGTTCGGTCAGCGTGGCGGCCGGGTTCTCGACGACGACGTCCGCCTGGCCGAGCGCCTCCAGGACCTCCTCGTCGACGGCGCCGCGCTGCGTGCGCTCGTCGACCAGCGAGACGTCGGGCGGCCGTCCGGCGCGCTCGAGGTGGTACGTGACGACGTCGCCGACGGCCACGAGGGGGTCGCCCGCCGCCGCGGCGAGCGCCTCGGCGTCGGTGAACAGCTCGCCCATCGGCTCCTTGAGTTCGTCGCGCAGGTCGTCGGGGAGCCGCAGGAGCGCGGTCACCGCACCTTGAGCGCGTACTTGCCCGGCGCGGCGACCTCCATCTCGCGGGCGATCTCCGACTCCTCGGGGTGGACGATGATGACGTAGCCGCTCCAGTCCTCGGTCAGGCTCGAGGAGCCACAGGCCGGGCACAGCTCCGCGGCGCCCTCCTCGATGACCGTGTGACAGTCCCGGCAGACCAGACGCGTGCGGGCCATCTCACCGGGCCTCTTCGGCCTGCTCGCGGTCCTCGGCGAGCCAGCCGTGCTTGCCGAGGCCCGGCTGCTTGGCCGTCAGGCCGATCTTCGACTCGCGCGGGTTCCGCTCGTCGATGCTCTTGGTGACGATGCGGCTTCGCACGGGGTCGTCCACCGTCAGCGTGCGGTTGGAGTCGCGGGAGGCCAGCTGCTGGTTCTCGGCGTCGTAGCTGAGGTACTCGTCGGATATCTGCGAGACGTGCAGCAGGCCGTCGATGGGGCCGATGCCGACGAAGGCCCCGAACTCGACGACCTCGACGACGGTGCCGTCGACGACCTCCTGCATCTGCGGGTCGAAGGTGACGGCGTCGAACTCGACCTCGTAGTAGACGCCCGGGCGGTTCGGCAGGACGGCGCCCTCGCCGACGTCGTGGACCTCGACGACGCTGACGACGCTGCCCACGCCCTCGTCCATCCGGCCCTCGAGCTTGTCCTGCAGGAGCTGCTTGACGAGCTCGGGCGTGACGTCGCCCAGCGCCGCCGGCGGTACCTCGACCGTGTCGATGAGTCTGACGCGCTTGTACATGCTATGGAGCCGTGATCTGGAGGGTGTTCCGCCCCCGGGCCGTGGCGACCGGGACGCCCGCCGCGAGCACGCGCTCGCGCAGCGTCCGGTCGAGCGTGGCGACCAGGTCGACCGCGCCCGTCTCGGCGAGCTCGACCAGGGCGTCGTCCGCGTCGGCGGCGGCCGTCTCGACGGTCTCGCACCGCTCGGCGAGGTCGGCGCCCACCGACGCCGCCCGGCCCGCCGCGCCGCCCGCGGAGCCGGCCAGCTCCGCGAGCTCGCGCCGGACGGCGGCCGGGGTCACGAGCTCGTACGCGCCCAGCAGGCGGTCCAGCTCGTCGAACACGCGGAGGTCGCGCTCGACCGGCGCCAGCCACACGCTGGTGTCCACGGCCACGGTCGTCATGCCTCCGCGAGGGTCCCCACGCCGATGAGGCGCCACCGCGTCCCCACGCGGCGGTTGATGGCGATCTTCGCGCCGACGGGGGCGCAGACGGGCCGCTTGAGCTGGACCTCGGCCTCGCCCGACCGGGCGCTCGTGACGGCGCCGACGGTCGTGGCGGTGCCGACGGTCAGCATCAGCGGCTCGCCGGTCGATATCTCCTCAACGCTGCCCGCCTCGTCGCCGACGACCCGGTCGAGCAGCTCGACGGCCATGGTGAAGTCGTTCCAGGTCGGCGGGAGGGTGCCGGGCGGCCCGGCTATCTGGCCGGCCAGGCCGTCGCCCTTCGTGAGGCTCGGGTCGAGCCCGGTGCCCACGCCGAGCAGGCCGCCCGGGGATACCTCGTCGACGAACGCGCCGCCGGCCTGCAGCGTGCGGATGGTCGTCTCGATGGCCTGGTACTCCGACTGCCCGGCCTCCTCGACCTCGCGGCCGGGGCGGAGCTGGAGTTCGTCGTCCACGGCGAGCGTGCCCTGCGCGAGGCTGCCGCCGACGACGCCGCCGACCAGGTCCTCCCAGGTCGTGCCCGGGCGGTTGATGTCGAACGAGCGCGCGACGTACAGCCGGGCGTCGGCGTCCGGGTCGCGGTCGGGGGTGGGGATGTGCGACTCGACGGCGTCGATGAGGTAGTCGACGTTCACCGCCTGGCCCGCACTCATCGGGACGATGGGCGCGCCCTCGGCGACGGTGCCCTCGACGAACCGCTGGATCTGCTCGAAGTTCTCCGTGGCGGTCTCGCGGTCGACGAGGTCGATCTTGTTCTGGACGAC
>CAZVOR010000127.1:0-6103 GCA_964628745.1 uncultured Halobacteriales archaeon | reverse complement strand
AGACGACCACGGGCGTCCACCGGCTCCGCGCCATGGCCGACGACGGCGAGCTGCGGTATCCCGTGTTCGCCGTCAACGACACGCCGATGAAGCGCCTGTTCGACAACGTCCACGGCACGGGGGAGTCGTCGCTTTCCACCATCGCGATGACGACGAACCTCGCCTGGGCGGGCAAGACCGTGGTGGTGGCCGGCTTCGGGCACTGCGGTCGCGGCGTCGCCATGAAGGCCGCCGGCCAGAACGCCAGGGTCGTCGTCACCGAGGTCGACCCGCGCAGGGCGCTCGAGGCCCACATGGAGGGCTACGAGGTCATGCCGATGGCCGAGGCGGCGGCCGTCGGCGACGTCTTCCTCACGACGACCGGCAACCGGGCGGTCATCACCCGGGAGCACGCCGAGCGCATGCCGGACGGCGCCCTGCTGGCCAACGCCGGCCACTTCGACGTGGAGGTCGACCTCGAGGGGCTGGCGGACCTCGCCGTCGCGCAGCGCGAGGTCCGCGACGGCGTCCGCGAGTACGAGCTTCCGGACGGCCGCCGGCTGCACGTGCTCGCCGAGGGCCGGCTCGTCAACCTCGCCGCGCCGGTGGCGCTCGGCCACCCCGTCGAGGTCATGGACCAGTCGTTCGGCATGCAGGCCGTCGCCGTCCGGGAGATCGTCGAGCGGGGGGACGCCTACGGGGCCGGCGTCCACGCCGTCCCGGACGAGCTCGACCGCGAGGTCGCGTCCATCAAGCTCGACGCGGAGGGCGTCGAGCACGACGAGCTCACCGCAGCCCAGCGGGAGTACCTGGCCTCCTGGGAGCACGGGACGTAGGGGGCGCGGACGTGGCGGGTCGGGCCCGCCCCGATGCGGGGGTCGGGAGATTCACTTCCGCCGGCCGTGGCCATCACTTATTACCGAACCTGCCCGAGAGTACCCACCGTGCCGCCGGAGTCCAACGCCAAGGGGGACCGCCGGGAGCGCGAGCTCGTCAACCGGTTCGACGAACTGGGCTTCGCGGTGATGCGAGCGCCGGCCAGCGGCAGCGCCACGAGCCGGGAGCTGCCCGACGTGCTCGCCGGCCTGGACGGCGTGTTCTACGCGATCGAAGCGAAGTCCAGCGCGGGCGACCCCATCTATCTCGACGGCAAGGAGGTGTACGACCTGGTCTACTTCGCCAGGAACTTCGGGGCCAGCGCCCGCATCGGGGTCCGGTTCGACCGGGAGGACTGGTACTTCTTCCACCCGTACGACGACCACGTCCACCAGACGGACGGAGGGAACTACCGCGTCAAGAAGGAGACCGCGCTCGAGCACGGCGAATCCGTCGAGGAACTGGCGGCCCCCGGAACGGAGGAGGAGGACGGGGCGGACAAGCGGGAGGAGGTGCTCCGTGCGGTCGCCAGGGGGCACCTCAGCGTCGCGGACGCCCGCGATATGCTCTGACCCGGCCGTCGAGCGCCGGCTCGAGGAGCTTTCCACGACCCGCGGGTTTTTGCTTCGGTCGCGCGTACGTCGACGCGTGCCGGGTGGTTCCAGCGACGACGCGGGCGAACTCCCGGCCGCGGCCCACGTGGGCCGGGTCGCCCTCCGCGTCGGCTCGCTCGACCGCGTGCTCCCGTTCTACGAGGACGCGGTGGGCCTCGTCGCCGACCGCGACGGCGACCGGGCCGCGCTCGGGCCGGCCGACGGCGCCCCGCTGCTCGTCCTCGAGGAGGCGCCCGACGCCCCCGAGCGACCCCCGTCGGCCGCCGGGCTGTTCCACGTCGCCGTGCGGCTGCCGGGGCGGGAGTCGCTGGGGGACGCCCTCGCGCGTCTGCGGGCGAGCGCGGCGTCGCTGTCCGGCGCCTCGGACCACCTGGTCAGCGAGGCGCTGTACCTGCGCGACCCCGAGGGCAACGGCGTCGAGCTCTACCGGGACCGCCCGCGGGACGACTGGCCCGTCGACGACGGCCGGGTCCGCATGGACACGCGCCCGCTCGACCTGGACGACCTCGAGGCCGCCGGCGACGGCGAGCACGCGGCGCGGCTGCCGGCCGGCACGGACGTCGGCCACGTCCACCTCGAGGTGACCGACCTCCCCCGGGCCGAGGCGTTCTACGGGGAGACGCTCGGGCTCCGGGTCCGGGCCCGCTACGGCGCCTCGGCGACGTTCCTGGCCACGGGCGACTACCACCACCACGTCGGCCTCAACGTCTGGAACCGCCGGTCGGCCCCCGCGGACGGCCACCGCGGGCTCGCGTGGTGGGAGCTCGCGCTGCCCGAGGAGGGCGCGCTCGAGTCCGTCGCGGAACGGCTCGCCGACGCCGGTCACGCCGTCGTCGAGCGCCCCGGCGGGCGGGTCGTCGAGGACCCCGACGGCATCGAGCTCAGGCTGGTCGTCGAGGGGTAGCCTCGGCCCGGGCGGCCGGCTGACGACGTCGCGGTGGACTCGAAGCGCTTTTGGACCGGCCCGGGGAACCCCGGCGCATGGAACTCGACCGCGAGACGGTCACGGAGATCGTCGTCTCCGTCGGCGGCGTGGCGCTGTTCATCGCCGCCCTCGTGGTCGTCGGCCTGACGTACAACGACGGCGGGCTCTCGAGCGAGGGCGGGCTCGCGCTGGTCGGGCTGGTCGTCGCCTTTATCCTCACGTTCACCGGCATCGGCTGGTGGCTCTCGGGCCGACAGTAGGCCGTCGCGCCGCGCCGTCAGCCGGATCCGCCGACGGCCCCGCCGGGGTCGACCTCCGCCTCGAGCGCGTCGGGGTCGACGCCGTCGAGCCGTCGCTCGTAGTACGACAGGGGGTGGCCGACCCGGGCGCAGAGGGCGTCCTGGTCGACGCAGTCGCCGTAGGCGTCCATCGTCGCGCACGACGGCGGTGGGTACTCGGCGCTCGCGCCGTCCGCGAGGTGGTCGACCAGCGAGGCCGCGGTCTCCCCGTCGAGCGACGGGTGGGCGGCCAGCCGGTCGGCGATGGTCGCGGCCGACATGCCGACGGTCGCGAGGAACGACGCCAGCGCGAACCGCGAGTGCTCGGCCAGCTCGCCGCCGGACGCCGCCCGGTCGAGCAGCGCCTTCACGCACGGCGGGAACACCGCCGGCTCGACGGCGTCGAACTCCCAGTCGGCGCCGTGGTCGGCCAGCTGCGACCGGAGCGCGTCGACCTGCGGCTCGAGGGGCTCCGCGATGGCTGGCGGCACGGACAGCGGCAGCCCGTCGGCGACCCGGTCGAAGACCGCCTCGCGGAGCAGCTCGTCGAACTCCTCCTCGGTGACGGGGACGGCGCCCGCGGTCAGCTCGCGGGAGACGAGCCGCCAGCGGTCGCCCGGGAGGCCGTCGGAAAGCGAGAGGTACGTCGAGACGTCGACGGCGTAGCCGTCCTCGAGCGGCTCGACCGCGTCCGCCAGGTCGAACTCGGCGAGCAGCCGCTCGAGCGAGAGCGGCTCGCGGTCGACGCTCTTCAGGTCCGCGCCGCCCGCCCGGTCGGCCCGGAACCGCCGGGCGGCCGTCTCGGCCTCGGCGTGGGCGTACCGTCGGGTCAGCCCGGGGTCGTCCACCAGCGAGACGAGCACGCGCGCCACGGGGTAGGAGAGCAGTTCGACCTGCGGCGAGCGGTGCGGCGTCCCCGTAGTGCCCGACTCGATGGCGGCCTCGACCCGCGCCACGGCCCGCTCGACGGCCCGGCCCTCGCCGTCGGCGACGAGGTCCACGAGGTCCGCGTCCGCGGACACGACGGCCTCGCGGGCGGCGGCCAGGAACGGGTAGCGGGCGTGCAGCGCGTCCATCGCCGGCCCGTCGCCCGGCCCGCCGATAAATCGACCGGTGGTCGACCCTCGCCGGCGCCGACCGACCACGGCACCTAATACGCCGTCGGACCTACGCGGCGCCGTGGCGGCCTTCGCCTACCCGTGCCCGGACTGCCGGTCGACGAGCACCCTCCACGACCCGAGCTGCCGGTTCGACGGCGCGGCGCGCGCGGACATCGAGAAGGCCTACACCGACATCGTCGCGACGCTCGCGTCGGGGCCGCGGACCGAGGCGGAGCTGCAGCGGGCGGTCCACGGCCGGTGGAGCGCCCGGCACGCCGGCGCGCTCGACCAGCTCCGCCGGGAGCAGCGCGTCCACGAGCACGACGACGGGGTCATCGAGCTGCTGACCCCGGCCGAGCGCAAGGAGCGGGTCTCGGAGCCGACGGCCGAGCCGATGCGGACCATCTACCGCGAGGGCAGCGTGCCCGGCTGTCACGACAACGCCGTGTTCGCGATGATCGCCTGGTTCGAGATGGTCGGCTTCACGTGGGAGGAGACCCGCGAACGGGTCGTCGAGTGGCTCCGGGACAGCGGCACCTGGGCCCGCGGCGGCTTCGACGAGGCCTCGCCGGAGGAGCTGGTCGACGGCAAGCGCCACGTCTACGAGCAGGGCTACGGCTGGAAGGAGAAGGCGCAGGCGGCCAAGCGGGTCATCGAGCGGCGATGAGCAGGCCGGCGCGCCGATGAGCGCCCCCGAGGCGGCGACCGCGTCGGTCGGACGCCCGCGGCGGGCGCTCGCCATCGTCGTCGGGCTCGTCTTCGTCGACCTGGTCGGCTTCGGCATCATCATCCCGATCCTGCCGTTCTACGTCCGGAGCTTCGGCGTCAGCGACGTCGCCATCGGCCTCCTCGCGGCCTCCTACTCCGTGATGCAGTTCCTGTTCGCGCCGCTGCTCGGCCGGCTCTCCGACGAGCGGGGGCGACGGCCGGTGCTGATGCTCTCGTTCGCGGGCAGCGCGCTCGCGTGGGTCGCCTTCGGGCTGGCCGGCTCGGTGGCCGAGGCCGTCGGGCTGGCGGTCGGCCTGGGCGTGCTGTTCGGCGCCCGGATGGCGGCGGGCGCCATGGGCGGGAACCTCTCGGCGGCCAACGCCTACGTCGCCGACATCACGCCGGCCGAGCGCCGCGCGGGCGCGCTGGGGCTCATCGGCGCCTCGTTCTCGATGGGGTTCATCTTCGGGCCGGCCATCGGCGGGTTCTTCGCCAGCGCGCCGGTGGTCGCCGCG
The DNA here is from genome assembly GCA_964628745.1 of uncultured Halobacteriales archaeon. Taxonomy (GTDB): domain Archaea; phylum Halobacteriota; class Halobacteria; order Halobacteriales; family Hikarchaeaceae; genus CAZVOR01. The sequence goes on along the minus strand of CAZVOR010000127.1, from coordinate 1,108 downwards.
GCCGACGCCGTCCTGCCGGCCGCGGTTCCCGCGACGGTGTTCTCGCTGCCCAGCTTCGCGGCGGCCGGGATGAGTCTCCTGAGCTTCGGCGGCGCAGCGGCGTTCCTCCCCGAGCCCGACCGGACCCGGACGGTCGGCGAGCGCCGGTCGCTTGTGGGGCAGTTCGCCGACGCCCTGCGCGACGCCGACCTCCGCGGGCTGGTCGTCGCGTTCTTCGTCACCTCGGTGGCCTTCTCCGGCGTCACGGTGATGTTCATCCCCTTCGTGGCCGACGTCTACGGCTACGACGCGACCGGCGCGGCGCTGCTGATGACGTACGTCGGGGTCCTCGGCGCGCTCAACCAGGGGGTGCTCGTCGGTAGGCTCGCCAGGCGCATCTCGGCGCCGCGGCTGGCCATCGGCGGCGGCACCGGACTGCTCGTCGCGCTGGCCGGCGTCCCGTTCGCGCCCGCGGTCGGGGGACGGCTCCCGGCCCCGGGCGGCCCGGGATGGCTCACCGGCGAGCTGGTCGCGCTGCTCGTCGTCCTCGGCCTGCTCTCGGTCGGGTTCGGGCTGCTCAACGTCTCGCTGTCCACGCTCGTCTCGCTCGGGGCGAGCGCGGAGCGGCAGGGGACCGCCTTCGGCGTCACCCAGGGCGCGGGCAGCCTCGGCCGGACCGTCGGACCGCCGGCCATGGCGGCGCTCTACGTCCTGGCCGTCCCCGCGCCGTTCGTCGTCGGGGCGCTGCTGGTCGTGCCGGTGCTCGCCATCCTCGCGGGGCTCGCTCGCGCCGAGTGGGTCCAGGCGTCGACGGTCGGCTGAGCCGCGCCTACGCCGGCCTGCGAAGCGAGGCGGCGGCCGCGCTAGTCGCTCTGGATGCGCGGGGCCAGCAGGTAGGTGACGTGACCCCGGCCCTCGGCGATCTCGAAGCGCAGCTCGACGGGGAACTCCTCGCCGAGGTGCAGCGTCACCTCGCCGTCGTTCGGGATGGCCTTGTTCATGTCCTTGAGGTAGTCGAGCGAGAACAGCGACCGGGCGTCGCCCGGGTCGAGGTCGATGAGGTCCGCCCGGGCGAGCTCGAAGTGGACGTCGTCGGTGTCGCCCTCGGCGTCGACGTAGAACGTCTCCG
>CAZVOR010000126.1:0-6133 GCA_964628745.1 uncultured Halobacteriales archaeon | reverse complement strand
GCCGAGGCGATCGCCGACAACGTCGACGTCGTCCTCCGGCGGCTGCACGCGACGCTCGAGAAGGGACCCCTCAACCTGGACTCGGTGTACGTCAAGACCACGATGGGCCCCGCGGAGCGGGTGGCCTGATGAGCGCCGAGACCGAGCGCCGGACCGAGCACGTCCCCGAGTGGAAGCGCGAGGAGGTCGACGACCTCGTGGAGTTCGTCGAGTCCTACGACAGCGTCGGGGTCGTGGAGGTCACGGGCATCCCGAGCCGCCAGCTGCAGGCGATGCGGGCCGACCTCCACGGTCGGGCCGCCGTCCGGATGAGCCGGAACTCGCTGGTCCGCCGCGCGCTCGACCGCGTCGACGAGGGGCTCGAGGCGCTGGGCGACTACGTGTCCGGCCAGGTCGCCCTCATCGCGACCGACGACAACCCGTTCGGCCTCTACCGGCAGCTCGAGGCCTCGAAGACCCCCGCGCCCATCAACGAGGGCGAGGTCGCCCCGAACGACATCGTCATCCCCGAGGGCGACACCGGCATGGACCCCGGTCCCTTCGTCGGCGAGCTCCAGAACGTCGGGGCGCAGGCGCAGATCCTGGACGGCTCCATCAAGGTGACCGCCGACAGCACCGTCGCCTCGGCGGGCGACACCGTCTCCGCCGAGCTGGCGTCCGTGCTCGCCGAGCTGGGCATCGAGCCCAAGGAGGTCGGGCTCGACCTGCGCGTCGTCTACGCGGACGGCACCCTGTTCGAGGCCGACGAACTCGCCATCGACGTCGACGCCTACCGGGCGGACGTGGCGGCCGCCGCGGCACGCGGTCGGAACCTCTCGGTCAACGCCGGGTATCCGACGGCCCGGACGACCGCGCTGCTGCTCTCCGCGGCCCGGGCCGACGCGACGAGCGTCGGGCTCCGCGCGGCCATCGAGAGCCCCGACCTCGCCGACGACCTCGTCCGCCGGGCCGACGCGCAGGTGCGCGCCATCGCGGCCCTGATCGACGACGAGGGGGCGCTCCCCGAGGAACTGCGCGGCGACGCCGCCGCGCCCGCGGTCGACGAACCGACCGACGAGCAGACCGAAACCGACCAGGCCGCCGAGGCCGACGACGCCGACGCGTCGGACTCCGACGAGGAGGACGACGATGACGACAGCGGCGACGCGCTCGGCGCGATGTTCGGGTAACACCAACCATGGAATACGTATACGCAGCCCTCATCCTGCACGAGACCGACGAAGAGCTCAACGAAGACAACCTGACGGCCGTCCTCGAGGCGGCCGGCGCCGACGTCGAGGAGTCGCGCGTGAAGGCGCTGGTCGCCGCGCTCGAGGACGTCGACATCGAGGAGGCCGTCGAGCAGGCGGCCGCCGTCCCGGCCGCGACCGCGGCGCCGGCCGGCGGCGCCGAGGCCGAGGCGGCCGAGGCCGAAGCGGAGGAACCCGAGGAGGAGGCGGCCGAGGAGGCGGCTCCCGAGGAAGAGGAGGAGGACGTCTCCGGCGAGGGCCTCGGCGACCTGTTCGGCTGAGCACCGCCGACCGGTCGAGCCCCGGCGCCCGCCGGACGTTCGGCGCCAGGACGGCAGCCCGCGTGGTGGCCGCCCTGCCCCGGAAATATTCATCCCTCGGTGGATAGGTTGGCCTTTCCCCGCGGAACCGAACGACTACTTTTGTGCGGACCGCGCTTCGCCTCTCCCCGGTCCAGGACCCACATGACACGAAGCACTCGAACGGCCTCGTTCGCGGTCGCGCTGCTCGTCGCGGTCGCGTCGCTGGCCATCGGCATGCCACAGAACGCTCCGAACGACGGGACCGCAGCGGCACAGCAGGGCGCGCAGGCGGACCGGGGGTTCGTCGTCGCGGCGGTCGAGATGCCGCCGATCGCGGCGCCCGGCTGGTTCAACGCGACGGCGACCATCGAGAACCCCGGCGCGACGAACCGGACGGCGGACGTGGCGTTCCGGTTCGAGGGCGGCCCGCACGACGTCGTCGTCACCCGCCGCCTCGCCGTCCCCGGAGATTCGACGAGGCGGGTGACGTTCGCCCTGAACACGACGGGGTTCGAGCCGGACGACTACGTCGCCGGGGTGACCACCGCCAACAGCAGCGAGCTCGAGGAGGTCTCGCTTTCGACCACGGCCGACATCGACTTCGACCCGCAGGAGACGAACGGGACGGCGGTGGTGGTCGACTCCGTGTTCCTCCCCCGCGGCGGCTACGTGGCGGTCCACAACAGCAGTCGCCTGGAGGGCCCCTCCATCGACAGCGTCATCGGCGCGTCCGGATACCTCGGCCCGGGGTTCCACCGGGAGGTGACGGTGCGGCTGTTCGACGTCCCCGGGGCCCGGTTCGCGACGGACCGGCTGACGGCCGACGAGCCGCTGGTCGCGGTGGCCCACCGGGAGACCACCGGCAACCGCACCTTCGAGTTCGTCAGCAGCGACGGGACGGACGACGGGCCCTACCTCGACGGCCCCGTCCCGGTGGCCGAGGCGAGCAACGTCACCGTCGCGGGGACGAACGCCTCGACGACGCCCGGCACCCCATCGGGCTCGTCCGGGTGAGCGGGTCTGCCGGGACGGAGGTCGCGTCCCGGGCCGTCGACCGCCGCCCCGACGGCCCGGCGGGTCGCCGGACCCGGCCGACGTCGCCACGTAACTTTACGTACCGGAACGGGGCCAACCCGCCCCGATGGAGCTCGCCGGCGTCCGGGTGCTCGTCGACCCCGCGCTCGCCGGCCGCGTGCTCCTGTTCGCTCTCGGCGGCGTCGCCGTCGGCATCCTCACCGGCCTGACGCCCGGGCTGCACGCCAACAACTTCGCGCTGCTGCTCGCCTCGGTGGCGCCGTCCATCCCGGGCCCGCCCGAGCTGGTCGGCGCGGCGATGCTCGCCGCCGGCGTCGCACACACGTTCCTCGACGTCGTGCCCGCGGTCTCGCTCGGGGTCCCCGACGCCGCGATGGCCGCCACCGCCCTGCCCGGCCACCGGCTGGTCATCGACGGGCGAGGCCACGAGGCGCTCCGGCTGTCGGCGCTGGGCAGCGGGCTCGCCGCGGCGCTCGCGCTGCCGCTGGCCTGGCCGGTCACGGCGGCGATGGTCCGCCTGTACCCGGTGCTCCGACCCCACCTGGCGACCGTCCTCGTCGCCGCCGCGGTGTTCCTCGTCGCGACCGAGGCGACGCCCCGCGCCCGGCTCGGCGGCATCGCCTCGTTTCTCGCCAGCGGCCTGCTCGGCGGGTTGACGCTCGACGTCGACCCCGGCGCCCCGCTCGACGCCGGCGGGATGCTCGCGCCGCTGTTCGCGGGGCTGTTCGGCGCGCCGGTGCTCCTCGACGCGATGGACGAGGAGGGCGTCCCCCCGCAGGGGGACACCACCATCGTCGTCCCGCGGACGGTCGTGGGCGCGACCGCCCTCTCCGGGACGGTCGCCGGGGCGGCGGTCGGCTACCTCCCGGGCATCTCGAGCGCCATCGCGGCCGTGCTGGTCCTCACGTTCGTCCCGTCGACGGCCGGTCCCAGGGGCTTTCTCGTGACGACGAGCGGCGTGAACACGGCGAACATGATTTTTGCCTTGTTCGCGCTGGTCGCGCTCGGCGCCCCTCGCACCGGCGTGCTGGTCGCGCTCGACGCCGCGGACGTGCCGCTCAACCTGCCGCTGCTGCTGGGGGCCGTGGCCGTCGCGGCCGTCGTCTCGTTCCCGCTGGTCTGGGTCGTCGGCGACCGGTACCTCCGGGTCGTCGGCCGCATGGACTACGCCCGCCTCTCCGTGGTCGTGCTGGCCGGCCTCGCGGTGGTCGCCTACCTCTTCGGGGGAGTCCCGGGGGTGCTCGCGTTCGCCGCGGCGTCCGCGCTGGGACTGCTCCCGCCCCGGACGGGCGCCAAGCGGGTCCACCTGATGGGCGTGTTGATGGTCCCCATCATCGTCGGCGGGTAGCCGTCGAGCGCTCGCGAGGCGGCCGGGCCGCCGGAGCTACAGGTACGCTTGCTGCCGGAAGTACCAGAGCATCATGAGCGCCACGAGCAGCATCCCGAGCATGACCGCCGGGTAGCCGAACGTCCACCCGAGCTCGGGCATGTTGTACCGGCTGTCGGCGAAGTTCATCCCGTAGACCCCGGCGACGAACGTGAGCGGCAGGAACACCGTCGCGATGACCGTCAGGACCTTCATCACCTCGTTGGTGGACTGCGAGAGGGCGTTGAGGTAGATGTCGCGCGCGCCGCTCACCAGGTCCCGGTAGGTCTCGATGAGGTCGACCACCTGGACGAGGTGGTCGTAGACGTCGCGGTAGTACTTCTCCGTGCGCTCCTGGATCTGGGCGGGGTCGCCCCGGGCGAGCACGCCGACCGCCTCCCGGGCCGGCCAGGCGACCTTCCGGAACGAGAGCAGGTCGCGGCGGACGCCGTTGAGCCGCTCGAGGGTCCCCGCGTCCGTCGCGGCCAGGACCGTCTCCTCAACCGCCTCGATGGCGTCCTCGATGCGGTCGAGCAGCGCGAAGTACTCGTCGACGATGGCGTCCAGGACCCGGTAGGCGGTGAAGTCCGCGCCGCGTTCGAGCAGCCGCTCGTCCCCCCGGGCGAGCGCCTCCCAGACGCGCCCGACCGGCTCGTCCGGTCCCGTGGCCATGGTCACCACCCAGTCCCGGCCCATGAACACGCCGACGGCCTCGGTCTCCACCTCCTCCTCGAAGGTGGCCTCGCCGCGGGACAGCTCGGCGGTCTTCAGCAGGGTGAACGTGTGGCCGGCGAACTCCTCGGTCTTGGGGCGGATCCCGTTGATGACGTCCTCGACCGCGAGCGGGTGGATGTCGAACGCGTCGGCGACCGTCGACAGCTCCGCCGTCGTCGCCTCGTTCGCGCGCACCCAGGTCGTCCCCCGGGCGGCCCGGGCCGCGGCCAGGTCGTCGTGCTCGGTCGTCCCGGCCGCGTCGTAGACGACGGCGTCTATCACCGGTCCACCTCGGCGGGCTCGAACGCCCGGCGCATCGCCAGGAGGGCGACGCCGACCATCAGCAGCGACAGCGAGAACGACCGGCCGGGGTACTCGACGAGGACGCCGAGCCCGTACCCGCCGGCCCCGGCGGCCGTCAGGACGACGCCGGCCGCGATGGCGCGGTTCACGGTCCCCCGCTTGAGGCCGGCCAGGAAAAACCTACCCCCCGGGGCGCCGCCGGCTCATCCGTCCCGTTCGAGGCGATAGGTCGCCCCGGCGTCGGTGTCCTCGACGGCCACGCCGAGCGCCTCGAGCCGGTCGCGGATGGCGTCGGCGCGGTCGAAGTCGCCCGCCTCGCGGGCCTCCTCGCGGACGGCGAGGACGAGTTCCACGAGCCCGTCCGCGAGCGTCGCCTCGCCGGCCGCCCCGCCGGCGAAGTCGAGGCCGAGCACCCCGCCGCCGAGCGCCTCGAACGCCTCGACGGCGCGCCGCAGGCCGCGGTAGTCGTAGGGCGCGCCGGCCTCGACGTGGCGGTTGACGGCGCCGGCGACCTCGAACAGCGCCGCGATGGCCTCGCGGGTGTTGAAGTCGTCGTTCATCGCCGTCGCGAACGCCTCCCGGGCCCCCTCGACGTCGTCCCGGAGCGCCCCGTCCGAGACCCGCGCCCGGGCGTCCGGGCCGTCGCAGGCCTCGACGGCGGCCTCGTGGGCGCGGGAGAGCCGGTCCCAGCGCTCGACGGCCTCCTCGACGGCGGCGTCGGTGTACGCCTGCCGGCTGTTGTACGTCCCCGACAGCAGGAACAGCCGGACGACGTTCGGCCCGTGCTCGGCGACGGCGTCGGCGACCGTCACGAAGTTCCCGAGGCTCGAGGACATCTTCTCCTCGTCGAACTCGAAGAGGCTGCAGTGCAGCCAGTAGCGGGCGAACGGCTGGCCCGTCGCGGCCTCGCTCTGGGCGATCTCGTTCTCGTGGTGCGGGAAGACCAGGTCCCGCCCGCCGACGTGCAGGTCGAGGGTCTCCCCGAGGTGGGTCATCGCCATCGCGGAGCACTCGACGTGCCAGCCGGGCCGACCGGGCCCCCACGGCGAGTCGAAGACCTGCGCCGTCTCCGCGGCCGCCTCCGGCGGGGCCGCGCCCTCGTGACGGTGCTCGGCCACCGTCTCCGGCGCGACGCCGTCGGCCTTCCAGAGCGCGAAGTCCGCCGGGTGGCGCTTCTCGGCGCG
>CAZVOR010000125.1:0-6187 GCA_964628745.1 uncultured Halobacteriales archaeon | reverse complement strand
GTGAGCACCTTGTGGACCATCGGCCCGCGCCAGATGACGGGGTCGTCCGGGCCCACGAGGAACGCCATGCTCATCAGCTTCGCCCCGAAGCGCTCCGGCGGGATGATGACGCCCTCGTCGGTGGCCTGCGGGCCGTCCTCGGCCGCGACCATCCGCGGGACGTTCGGGCCGTAGACGTCGGCGTCGAACAGGCCGACCCTGGCGCCCCGCTCGGCCAGCCCGGCGGCGAGGTTCACCGCCACCGTGCTCTTGCCGACCCCGCCCTTGCCCGACGCGACGACGACGACGTTCTCGACGCCGGGGAGCACCTCGTCGTCCGGCGCGCCCGGCCGGTCGACGTCGGCCGTCAGGTCGGCGTCGAGCCCGGCGTCGGCGAGCACCGAGCGGACCTCGTCGGCGATGGCGGTCTCGGCGGGCGAGTAGGGCGCCCCGAGCGCCAGCGACACCCGCGCCACGTCGCCGTCGACCGCGACGTCGTTGACGAGCCCCAGCGAGACGATGTCCCCCCCGAGCGCCGGGTCCTCGACGGCGCGGAGCCGCTCGCGCACCTCGGTCGCGTCCATGCGGCGCGGTAGTCGCGAGCCGAGGATAAGGGTTGTGAACGGTCGGGTCCGGGGCCACGACCGGGCGCGCCCGACCGTCGTTTCGACGCGTCGGCCAGAACGCCTAAATCCGATAGTTCGCTAGTCCGGCCATGGCCCGCCGGTCCCCCCGCCCACGGAGCGTCTCCGCACCCTCCCGTCAGGCGCACCCGCCGCCCCCTCCCGGGCCGCCCGGCCCGGTCGGTCGGGGCGGCCCCGCGGACGGGCCCGACCGGCGAGGACGACGCCGGGGGCCACGCCGATGAGCCGGGGCCGCCGGATAGCCGCTCTCTGGCCGGTCGCCATCGTCGTGGTCGTGCTCCTGGCGGGGGTCGTCCACCCCGCACCGGCCGACGTCCGGACCGACGACGCGCGGACGTTCAGCCCGCCGCCCGGCGCGGGACCCGTCGACGGGCCGCTCGACCGCGGGACCACCTCGCCCGGCCCCGGCTGGGCGGGCGTGTTCGCGTCGGCGGACTCGGCGCCCCGACCGACCGCCGCGCCGGACGGCCACCCGCCGTCCGGAGCCGGCTCGCTCGTCGACAGGCTGGTCGCCGACGGCGTGGGCGTTCCCCTGGGGGCGGTGCTCCTCGGCTACAGCCGGCACGCGAGCGCGGAGCCGCTCGCGAACGATGTCCGCCGCCGGGTTAACGAGCAGGTCGTGGCGGCCCCCGGGACACACATCGCGGCCATCGTCGACGCCGTCGACGTCTCCCGCTCGACCGTCCGGTACCACCTGGACGTGCTCGAGGAGGCGGGGCTCGTCGCTGGCGAGACGATCTGCGGGAAGCACCGCTACGCGCCCGCCGGCCACGACCTGTCGACCGCCGCGGCGCTGTACGACGAACCCGCCCGGGAGGTGCTCGACGGCGTCGCCCGGTACGAGCCCGTCAGCGTCTCGGGGCTGGCGGCGGCCGTCGACCGCGCCCCGAGCACCGTCTCGCACCACCTCGACCGCCTGTCCGACGCCGGACTGCTCGAGCGCGTGCGGGCCGACGGGCAGGTCGAGGTCCGGCTGCTTCCCGAGGCGCGACGGCACGTCGACGACCTCGGACCGGACCCGGGCGAGGGTGACCGGACGGCCGGGGTCACGGTCGATTGACGCGTGGCGGTGTTCGGGGGGCGGACCGGACCGTCGATGGCGGCATCGTTTGGACGGTTCGGCCAGAAAGCCTTTTCCGGGCAACGCCGACGGTGCGAACCAGGCAAGCCCCGACCGAGCCCGACCGACCCCGCCGGACCCCGACCGACCCCCATGGACCGACCAGCCGAACCGAACCGACTTCCCTCCGCGACGAGCCGTGCTGCCGTCGCGACGGCCGGCGCGGTGGCGATGGTCGCCGGCCCCGGCCGCTCCGGCCGCGCTCCCGACGCCAGCGGCTCCGGCGGGGACGCCGACGGCTTCGTCTGCCCGTTCTGCGGAGAGACCTACGCCGGCTCGCGCCGCCGCTGTGCGAGCTGCGGCGGCCTGCCCATCGTGCCGCGTGAGGACCGCGAGGTCTACGAGACCGTCGTGGGTCCCTGCGGACCGAACTGCGACACCGGCGACGCCGCCCGCCCGGACTCCGTCCCCCGCCCGACGGCCGGCCCCCGCTGACCGGTGCCCGGCCCGTCGCCGGTCGGCAGCGGTCGCGCCCCGCGAGCGCCAGCGAGCGGCCACCCGTCGAGCCATCGACGCGACCCCCGCCGCTCCCGACGACGGGCCACCCGTCGAACCTCGTTTCCGTCCAGGCGACCGAAAGGACCATTCCCGACCGACGCCTGCCCACCGGCGATGGCCGGCCCGCCAGCGGACGTCACCGAGACGTTCCTCACCGAGCGCCAGGCCGAGGTCCTCTCGATGCGCGAGGACGGCCTGACCCAGGCGGAGATCGCCGACGAGTTCGGCACCTCGGTCCCCAACGTCTCCGCCGTCGAGCGGTCGGCCCGGGAGAACGTCGCCGCGGCGCGGCGGACCATAGAGCTCGCCCGGCTGCTCGGCGCCCGGTCGCGGTTCGCCGTCGAGGCCGGCACGGACCTCCGGGAGCTCGTCGACCGCGTCTTCGAGGCGGCCGACGCCGTCGACGTCCGGGTCCCCCACACCGACCCGGAGCTGACGGCGCTGCTGCACGACCAGCTGGCGGACCGCCTCGACGGTCGCCGAATCACCGCGCCCGTGGGGGTCGGGGTGGCCGCCGACGGCTCGGTCGTGACGTTCCCGGCGGGCGCCGACGGCGGGTCCACCGGGGACGCGCCCTGACCGACGGGCCGAACCGGCTGGCCGGACGGGGCCGGGCGTGCCCCGGCGAACGGCGGTGGCGGCCCGAGGGCTGGTGGCGGCCCGTGGGTTAACCGATACCGGCTAGGGACAGCCGCAGCCTTAATGGTCTCAAGCTAGAATAGGTGGGTAGATGCTCGTCGACGGGTTCGGTCGGGAGCTCACCGGGGTCCGCGTCTCGCTGACGGACCGGTGTAACTTCGACTGCGTCTACTGCCACAACGAGGGCCTCGGCGACACCCGGGGCCCCATGGAACCGGCCGACGACGAGCTGACGGCCGACGAGGTGGTCCGGTTCCTCGAGGTCGCGGCGGAGTTCGAGGTCGACGCCGTGAAGTTCACCGGCGGCGAGCCGATGCTCCGGGAGGACCTGGAGGAGATCGTCCGGCGGACCCCGGACTCGATGGAGACCTCGCTGACCACCAACGGGACGTTCCTGCCCGGCCGCGCCGAGGCGCTCGCCGACGCGGGCCTGTCCCGGGTGAACGTCTCGCAGGACGCCATCGACCGCGAGGCGTTCGCGGAGCTGACCAAGAGCGGCGCCTACGACCGGGTCCTCGAGGGCGTCGAGGCGGCGCTCGACGCGGGGCTCGCGCCGGTGAAGCTGAACATGGTGGTGTTCGAGCCCACCGCGGGCTACGTCCCCGGGATGGTCGAGCACGTCGCCGAGAACGACGGCCTGCAGCTGCAGCTCATCGAGTACATGCCCGAGCTGGCGGGCCACCCGGAGTGGGCCGTCGACATCGAGCGCGTGCACGGCTGGCTCGCCGAGCAGGCCGACCGCGTGGAGCACCGCGAGATGCACGACCGGCGGCGCTACTTCATCGACGGCGGGATGGTCGAGGTCGTCGACCCGGTCGGGAACGCCGAGTTCTGCGCGAACTGCCACCGGATCCGCCTGACCCACGACGGCTACCTGAAGGGCTGCCTGAACCGCAACGACGACCTCAAGTCGCTGGGCGGCTGCTCGAAGGCGGAGATGCGGGCGGCCATCCGCGAGACGGTCGCCGAGCGGGTCCCCTACTACGGCGAGTACCTGGTGCGGGGCGACGACGGCGAGTGGGTGTTCAACGAGCAGTACCAGGGCGTCGAGGGCGACCGGACGCCGTACGCGTACTCCGACTGACCCCGCGCGGCCCGGCTGACGGGCTGGCGCGCGCCCGGCCCGCGAACGGGCCGACGAATCGCTCCGACGGGCGGGGGGGGGCGCCCGGCGCGAGGCCGCCAGCCTCACCGTGTGCCATCGCCTCACGCTCCCGACGTTTCCGTTGCGCTTAAGTAAGGCCCTCGGGTACTGATGGACGCATACACTGCAGGGGCGTGGCGCCCCGAGTCCGCGAGGTCCGGATTCGCGCCGGCGAACCGGACGCGTGACGCCACCCGCGTCACGAGGGCGACGAGACACGCGAGTCGAGGTAGCCAAGTCTGGCCCAAGGCGCAGGGTTGCTAACTCTGTGGCGTCAAGCCTCCGGGGTTCGAATCCCCGCCTCGACGTCTCGCACCGCGCGGCCCGGCCGCGCACCCCCAGCCCACCCATGAGCACGGAAGACGAACCCCAAGACGAGGACCTTCGATACTTCGTCCGCATCGGGCAGACGGACCTCGACGGGACCGCCAGCGTCGAGAACGCGCTGACCGGCCTGGACGGGGTCGGCCGCCGGACCGCCCGGGTCATCGCCCAGACGGTCGGCGTGGACCGCCACGCCACGTTCGGCGCGCTCGACGACGAGACCATCGAGGCCATCGTCGACGAGGTAGAGACGTATGCCGACGACGTCCCTGACTGGCTCACGAACCGGCGCCACGACTACTACACCGGCGAGACGGTCCACCTGATCGGCAACGACGTCGAGCTGGTCCGCCAGCAGGACATCAACCGGATGCAGAAGATCGGCTCGTACCGGGGCATCCGGCACCGTCGCGGCCAGAAGGTCCGCGGCCAGCGGACCAAGTCCACGGGCCGAAGCGAGGGGACGGTCGGCGTCAACGTCGAGCGCATCCGCGAGGAGGCCGAGGAGGAAGAGGCCGAGGAGGGGGGTCTGTAGCATGCCCCTGGGCACGAACACCAAGTTCTACGAGACGCCGAACCACCCCTTCCAGGGCGGCCGGATCGCCGAGGAGCGCGACTACCTCGGGCGGTACGGCCTGAAGAACAAGGAGGAGCTCTGGCGCGCGCAGTCGGAGCTGCGCTCGTACCGCCGCGAGGCCCGGAGCCTGCTGGCGCGGTTCACCGACGAGGGCGAGCAGGCCGAACCGTTCCTCGACCGGCTGCGCCGCTACGGCATCCTGGGGGCCGAGGACGGGCTGGGCGCCGTGCTGGCGCTCGACGTCTCCGACATCCTCGAGCGCCGGCTGCAGACGGTCGTCTACCGCAAGGGGCTGGCCAACACGCCGCAGCAGGCCCGCCAGTTCGTCAGCCACGGCCACGTCACCGTGGGCGACCGCCGGGTCACCATCCCATCGTACAAGGTCGAGGTCGCCGAGGAGGACGAGATCGGCTACGACGAGCGCAGCCCGCTGGCCGACGAACTGCACCCCGAGCGCGCGGAGGCCGAGCAATGAGCGGCGAGGAGTCCGGCCAGTGGGGCATCGCCCACGTGCACGCCTCGTACAACAACACGCTCATCACGGTGACCGACGAGACCGGCGCCGAGACGCTCGCGAAGTCCAGCGGCGGTTCGGTCGTCAAGCAGAGCCGCGACGAGGCGTCGCCGTACGCCGCGATGCAGATGGCCGAGCAGGTCGCCGAGGCGGTCCTCGCCCGCGGCATCGACGGCGTGCACGTCCGCGTCCGCGGCCCCGGCGGGAACACCCGGACGGGCCCGGGCCCCGGCGCGCAGGCCACCATCCGGGCGCTCGCCAGGGCCGGCCTCGAGATCGGCCGGATCGAGGACGTCACCCCCCGCCCGCACGACGGCGGCCGCGCGCCGCGGCCGGGGAACTGAGATGGCGGAGGGCTTCGAGGTCGACGTCATCGACCGCGACGAGCGGAGCGCCCGGTTCGTCGTCCGGGGGCTGACCCCGGCGTTCGCCAACGGCATCCGGCGGGCGATGCTCGCGGACGTGCCGACGATGTCCATCGACACCGTCCGCGTCATCGAGAACACGAGCGTGCTGTTCGACGAGATGATCGGGCTCCGGCTCGGGCTCGTCCCGCTGACCACGCCGGCCGGCGACTTCGAGCCCGGCGAGTCGGTCACGCTCGCGCTCGACGTCGAGGGGCCGGCGACGGCCTACTCCGGCGACATCGAGTCGTCGGACGACCTCGTCCAGCCCGCCGACGAGAACATCCCCATCATCGAGCTCAAGGAGAACCAGCGGCTGGCCTTCGAGGCCGAGGCCGTGCTCG
>CAZVOR010000124.1:0-6189 GCA_964628745.1 uncultured Halobacteriales archaeon | reverse complement strand
GACCTGCTCCGTGTGAAGGAGCCGTCATAACCGGGCTAGACCACCGACCCGCAGCCTACGCTATCCCGCTGCCACCCTTAAGAGTTGCCGTCGGGCAGCGCTCGCCCCGACCGCTACGGCGCCAGCTGCTCGCGGTAGGCCGCGATCTTCACGCGGGCCTCGGCGATGGCCTCCCGGGCCTCGCCCTCCGCGCGCGCCTCGAGCGCGCCGAGCTCCTCCCGGATGGCCTCCAGCCGGGACGGCTCGGGCGCCGCCGACTCGCGGCCGGTCAGCTCGCGGAACCGCGCCTCGACCGGCTCGAGCTCCTCGCGCAGCCCCAGGCTCGCCGTCTCCACCGCTCGCTTCAGGTAGTACCGGGCCTCCTCGAAGTGCTTGTTCATGCGAGCCCCCTAGGGGCGACGGCGAGAAAACTGTTGTGGCTATCTGGACAGAATATGGCCCGTGAGACCCCGTCGGGACGGCCCGACGGGTCGCCTGGCGCCCCCGGGGACTGAGCCAGCCGGGAGCCGACGAACGAGAACCGAAGACGATAACCCTCGAAAATCCCGTCGTGAGCTGTCGAGGCGCACATTTAAGCCATCGTCCCCCGTCTCGTTCACGGTGAACGACGATGGAAGTGGTCTTCGTCACGTTCGAATCGGAGCTGAGTCCCGAAGCGCTGGAGGAGACGCTGCGCGAGCGCGCTGAGAAGTTTCGAGGGGTGGACGGACTCGTACAGAAGTTCTACCTCCGGGACGAATCGAGCGGCCGGGTCGGCGGGTTCTACCTCTTCGACTCCGAAGCGTCGCGCGACGCGTTCTTCGCGTCGGACCTCCGCGCCACCATCGGCGAGGCCTACGCCGTGGAGGGCGAGCCGGAGGTCTCGACCTTCCAGCTACTGTTCCCGCTGCGGGCGGCCGAGGAACTCCCGGCGCCCGCCTGAGAACGCCCCCGGAGACGGCTCGCGAGAGCCGCGAGGAAAGCGCGTGAACGGCGCCCGAGGAGCCACCGAACCGACGACGGCCCGTCGACGATGACCGACAGCCGCCGAACGACCGACCGGCGGCGCCGCCCCTGACGTCGAGCGGCCCGCTCAGTACGTCGGGTTCTCCTCGGGGACGCCCTCGCGGGCGTTGACCAGGCGCGCGAACACGAACAGCGCGTCGGACAGCCGGTTGAGGTAGACCAAAAGCGGCTCGTCGACCGCCTCGGCCTCGCCCAGCGCGACGGCGCGGCGCTCGGCGCGCCGGCAGACCGCGCGGGCGACGTGCAGCCGCGCGCCGACCTCGCTGCCCCCGGGCAGGATAAAGGACCGAAGCGGCTCGAGCTCGGCCTCGCAGTCGTCGATCCAGCCCTCGACCGCCTCGACGTGCTCGGACCCGATGGCCGGCACGTCGGCCCCGCCCTCGGGGTTCGCGAGCGTGGCCTGCACGATGTGCAGGTGGTTCTGCGCCTCCGCGAGGTAGCCGTCGACGTCGTCGTAGCCCGACGGCCGGGCGGCGCCGACGTGGGCGTTGACCTCGTCGGCCGTCCCGTAGGCCTCGATGCGGCCGGCGGCCTTCGAGACCCGCGAGCCCTCCGCCAGGTCCGTCAGCCCCTCGTCGCCGCGGCCGGTGTAGATGGTCACGCCCCGAACGAGGGGCCGCCGGCCCTTAAGCGTCGACCGGCTGCTCGGCGGCCAGCGTCCGCTCGATGTACTCGACGATGTTCGCGCTCTCGTTCATCGTCACGCCGCGCTCCTCGTCGACGAGCACGGGCACGGCGCGCTGGTTGCTCACCCGCTTGACCTCGTCGCGCTTCGAGTGCAGCCCCTCGACCCACCGCGTCTCGTACTCGAGACCGTGCGCGTCGAGCGCGTCTTCGACCTTCTCGCACCACGGGCAGCCCTCGAGGGAGTACAGCACGAGCCCCATGGGCGGCCGTTGGGGCCCACGGACAATAAGGGCGGGGGAACCCGGCCGTCCGGCAACCAGAATCTTCAACTCGCCGCCGGCCAAGACCTCTCCCAATGGCGCTCGAGCGGACCCACTTCTGCCCGACCTGCGGGGCCGAGCGGACGTTCTACCGGTCGGGCAGCACGCTCCTGCACCTCGGGCTGAAGACGAAGTGGGCCTGCCCCGAGTGCGACTACGGCTTCGTCCGCGTCGACGGCATCGACACCAGCGAGCCGGCGGAGTAGCGACCGGCCCCGGAAAGCGTTTTGGCCGCGGCGGCCGACGCCTCAGACATGGACAGCGCGAGCCTGACGCTCCGGCGCGCCGACGACGACGCGCTCCAGTACGTCGAGCGCCTGCTCGAGGCCAACGACCTGCCGTCGGCGGACGTGCGGGACGCGCCAGCGCGGTTCTACGTCGGCTACGACGATGCGGCGCCGGTCGGCGTCGGCGGCGTCGAGGCGTACGGGGCCGACGGGCTGCTCCGGTCAGTCGTCGTCGAGCGGTCCGCGCGGGGCGGCGGCTACGGGACGGCGCTGTGCGAGGCGCTCGAGGCCGAGGCGCGGACAGGGGGAGTCGAGGCGCTGTACCTGCTGACGACGACCGCGGCCGGCTTCTTCGCCCGCCGGGGCTACCGGGAGGTGGACCGCGCCGACGCGCCGGCCGCCGTCCGGGAGACCGCGCAGTTCGCCGAGTTCTGTCCCGCGTCGGCGACCTGCATGCACAAGCCGCTGTAGTGGCGTGGCCGTCGACCCGGCCGGGGACCGCCGGGCAGCGACAAGTGGATAACCACGGCCCGACCTACGGGGAACGGAGGAGGCGAGGCCGCGACGTCGCGACCAGCCGCCCCCACGCTGTATCATGGACGCATCCGACCGGCAAGAGGCGGCAGTCGACGCGACGGCGAGGTTCGAACGGGAGCTGGAAGCGCTGGTCCTGGAGGCGTTCGCGGCGGGCGCCGCGGTCGAGGGGACGTGGACCGTCGGGGGCGCCGTCGCGGCGCTGCCGGCGTGGGCCGTCGAGGTCACCCGGACGGCGGCCGCCGAGCCCGCGTACGACCTCGAGTTCATCGAGTGAGCCTGGCGACCGTCCGGGACGGCGGCAGAATCCGGTACGCTGCTGGCGAGCAAGGGCAGCCAACCGTCAACAACGGTTATGGACGCCCCCGACAGTCCACGCGCGTGCTCGCCGAAGTAGGGGCGGTCGTCGACGAGTCGGTAGTGTGCCGCGTAGGTGGAGTATAGGCAAGCCCATGGGTTCGACGACATCCACCAGAGACGGGTCCGGAGCGGAGGAACCGAAGCTCACGACGTCCGAGATATTCGGCCTGCTCGCGAGCGACCGCCGTCGCCACGTCCTCCACTACCTCAACGGGCGGGTGGGCGGCGTCTCGCTCGGCGAGCTCGCCGAACACCTGGCCATCCGGGCGGACGACCCGACGTTCGAACGGTACGAGCGCATCCTCGCCGGCCTCCTGCACCTGGACCTCCCGAGGCTGGCCGACGCCGGCCTGCTCGCCTACGACGGCGACGCCGAGACGGTGACCGGAACGGAGGCCGCCGCCCGCCTGCGGCCGTACCTGGAGCTCGCGACGCCGGAGGATATCCGGTAAGCCGGCCGGACCGCGCGGACCGCCGATAGCAGGCCGCTCGATGGACCTCGCGCGTGCCGTCGCGGCCGCTACGCGACGTCGTCCGTCACGCGGACGTCGATGCCGCCGTCCTCCCAGATGCTGACGGTGACGTTCGTGAGCTCGATGCGGACCGTGACGTCGACGTCGTCCGTGTCCCGGAACAGGTCGTCGATCGCCTCGGGGTTGACGCTGTCGTAGAGGTCGAGCTCGTCGGCGCTCAGCGACGCGCTCTCGTGGGCCTCGAGGGCCTCGCGGACGACCTCGCTGAGCGGAACGTTCTCCTCGTCGGGGTAGTACCGTCGGCGCTCGGGGTGGGAATCCACGCTAGCGGCCTCCGTCTCCGACGTCGG
This sequence comes from uncultured Halobacteriales archaeon, assembly GCA_964628745.1. Taxonomy (GTDB): domain Archaea; phylum Halobacteriota; class Halobacteria; order Halobacteriales; family Hikarchaeaceae; genus CAZVOR01. The sequence continues at coordinate 2,293 of CAZVOR010000124.1, read as the reverse complement.
CGAGCGGCCCCAAAGCCATACCTGTGGTTCGCCTGCGAGGTAGCTCCGGCGTGGTTGCCGGAAAGCCGCGTCGCCCGTCAGTCCGCCCCGAGGCGCCGCTGCTCGGAGCGCTCGAACGCGGCCATCACGGGGCTGGCCGTGACGCCGTGGATGACGATGGAGCCGAGGACGATGAACCCGACGAGCGCCCACAGCCGCTCGGCGGCGACGAGGAGCTCGAACTCCTGGAACGACGCCTCGTTGAGCGCGTGCGAGAGGTAGTAAAACGAGCCGATGCCGCGGATGCCGAAGCCCGCGACGATCGCCCGCGAGGGCCAGTCGAGGCCCGACCCGAGGAAGCCGACCAGCCCGGTCGCCGGCCGGACGACCAGCAGGACGGCGAGCCCGACGACGACGTCGATGGGCGTAAGCGGCGCCAGCAGCCCGCCGTACAGCGCGCCGCCGAACAGCACGAGCACGGCGGCCATCAGCAGCCGCTCGACCATCACCGCGTAGTCGTTGAGCGTCCGGTAGTACTCGTGCTCCCACTCGAACCCCCGGAGGACGAGCGCGCCGACGAAGACCGCGATGAAGCCGTAGCCGCCGACCACCTCCGTGACCCCGTAGATGATCAGCGTCCCCGAGAGCGCCTCGGCGCCCGCCAGCGTCTCCGAGACGTGCGAGGAGGCCGGCAGCCGGAAGATGATGTAGCCGCCGGCGTAGCCGAGGACGCCCCCCACGACGACGCCCGTGACGATGCGATAGCCCACGTCGACGAGCAGCCAGTCGCCCGCCCAGGCGAGCGACGACGCCCCGGCCGCGGCGGCCATCGCGATGGCGAGGTTCGTGAAGGGGAACGCCAGCCCGTCGTTGAGCCCGGCCTCCGAGGTCAGCGAGAAGCGGACGTTGCGCTCCCGGTCGACCTCCTCCTCGACGCCGGCGAGCGGCGGGCCGGCCTCGACGTCCGAGGCGAGCACCGGGTCGGTCGGCGCGATGACCGCGCCCAGCAGCACGGCCGTGGCGAGGTTCATGCCGAGCACGCCCCACCCGAGCGCCACGGTCGCGGCGATGGTCAGCGGCATCGTGACGCCGAGCAGGCGCCACGTCGGCGACCAGTTCGAGAGGGAGACGGGCCGGTCGATCTTCAGCCCCGCGCCCATCAGCGCGATGATGACGACCAGCTCGGTCAGCCGCTCGACGAGCCCGGAGTTCCCGATCATGTCCGGCGGCCCGATGCCGTGGGGCGCGGCGAACAGCAGCGCGCCCGCGGCGACGTAGAGGATGGGCAGCGAGAGCGGATACCGGTCGAGCAGTCGCGGCAGCACGACGGCCCCGAAGATCGCGAGCCCGACGATGACGAGCCCGACGTGGTACGCCTCGACCATCCGTGCCCCCATTCCGGGCCGGGCGGTTGAAGTTAGGCGGAGCTTGGTCGGCGGGCCCCACTCGCTAGGTGGCGGTTTCCCCCGGGCCCGCGCCGACCGAGCCGGCAACGCTCGCTGCCATCGGTGACGCCCGGGCCGTCGCCGCGCGCCGCCCGGCCGCGGGGCCGGGCGCCGGCCACCGCACGCGGGCCCCGCGGTCGCCCGGCGACGCCGGCCGTTCGGGCCGACCCGCCCGCGCGCGAACCGCGTCGCCGATTCCCACCCGTTCCTACCGTATCCGCGCGGTTGAGGTGTCCCGCCGGCGTACGGAAGGCGACCATGAGCGACGCCGAGCGCCCCCCGACCGGCGAGCACGCCCACCACGACCACGGCGCCCACGCGGGCCCGGGCTACGCGACCCCGCAGGCCGCCATCGAGCAGTCCGAGCCCGAGCGGCTCGCCTACGTGATGGGGCTGTACACCGGCACCGACGTCGACGCCGCCGACTTCCTGGCGGTCGTCGACGTCGACCCCGACTCGGCGGACTACGGCGAGATCGTCGAGCGGGTCGAGATGCCCAACCGCGGCGACGAGCTGCACCACTTCGGCTGGAACGCCTGCTCGTCGTCGTGCCACGTCGAGGGGCTCGAGCGGCGGTACCTGCTGGTCCCCGGCAACCGCTCCTCGCGCCTGCACGTCGTCGACGCGGCCGACCGGCGGCACCCGGAGCTCGTCGAGGTCGTCGAGCCCGAGATCGTCCACGAGCACGACCTCTCGGCGCCCCACACGGTCCACTGCGTCCCCGACGGCGAGATCGTCGTCAGCATGCTGGGGAACGCCGACGGCGAGCTGCCGGGCGGCTTCCTCGCGCTCGACGAGGACCTCGAGGTGACCGGGCGGTGGGACCCGCCGGGCGAGATCGACTTCAACTACGACTTCTGGTACCAGCC
>CAZVOR010000123.1:0-6311 GCA_964628745.1 uncultured Halobacteriales archaeon | reverse complement strand
CGGGCGGGGGGTCGCCCGGCGTCGCGGGCGTCGGCGTCGAGGCCAGTCCGGCGGCCGGGGGCACCCCCGGGGCGACGGGCGATGGCCCATCCGGCGTCGCGGTCGCGGTGGGCCCGGCGGCGGTCGCGTGCGGGGCCGACAGGCCGGCCAGGAGCAGGACCGCGACCGGCAGGAGGACGACGGCTCGCACGGGGCGGGGTGGGCGCGTTCCGGCGTAAAAGGGTTCGCCCGACCGGGCGGTCGGGCCACGGGGCGCTATCGGCGGCGGGCCGACGCCGGTCGAGCGAGCCGGGTTACGGGCGCCGTCGGACCTCGACCGCGTCCCGCTCGACCGGCTCGCCGGTCTTCGCGTCGACGAGCGTGCGGTACGCCGACCCGCACGAGGCGCAGTACCAGCTCCCCTCCGCGGCCCGCCAGGCCGAGTGACCGCTCGGGCAGCGGAGCCGGGCCTTCGAGGCCCAGTCGCTCGGGTCGACGCGGAGCGCGGGCATGTACGGATGTGGTACGCATGTGGAGTTTAACCCGAGCCGTAAGCGGCGCGAAAGTGAACGGCGGCGAGCCGCGCGCCGCGTCCGAGCACGGCGTCCCGCCCGCGTCGGGCCGGGCGGAATGCCTATCCGTGTACGGCCGCTCCCACGGGTGCGGGCTACCGCCCGAAAACACCATGCCCGACGAAACGCAGTCCGCGGTTCCGAGCGACGTCGCCGGTTACGAACGCTTCGAGCGGGTCGCCGACGCGGAGTACGACCGCGTCAACGACTTCCTCCAGGACCGCGTCCACTTCACCGCGCGCGAGTGGGCGCTCGCCCGCCTGTGCGCCGACTTCAGGACCAAGACCGGCGTCGAGATGACGAAAATCGGCGAGCACCTCCCCGAGCTCGTCCCGTTCATGGACGACACCTACTCGTCCCAGGCAGTGTACCAGGCCCGCCGGTCGTTCACGAAGAAGGTGCGCCGGTCCGGGGCGACCTTCCTCTACGGGGCGTTCTCCGGCTTCCTCACCGCCGACGAGGTCGACGACGTCGCCTACGAGGCGACCGAGGTGGCGAAGTTCCTGCTCGAGGTCGAGGGGACGCCGCTCGATTGCGACGACGAGCTGGCCGTCGAGGAGCGAGCGAGGGAGGCAATGGAAGCGGTCCACGAGGCGAGCGTGAAGCTGCGGTACGACCGCTGCCCCCACTGCGGCGAGGAGCTAGGCCGGGACGCAGACCCGGCGTGACCGGGTCGGCGTGACCATCGGCGGCCGTCGTCCCCGGTTGGCACGGTTCGCAGCCTTTTTGCCGACGTCACGCGCCCGTGGGGGCATGGTCACCGCGGCCGGCGCCCTGCAGCTCGCCGGGTACGCGCTCGGGGCGCTGGGGGCGGGGCTGCTGTTCATCGAGCTCTTCCAGACCCCGAGCTACGTCAACTACGACCCGGAGTACGACGACTACAACATGACGGTGACGCCGCAGGAGCTCTCGGAGTACACCTGGGCCGGGCGCGTCGGCGCCATCCTCATCGCGCTGGCGTTCGCCCTGCTCTTCGTCGCGGCGCTGCTGTAAGGGTCGCGCCGGCCTCGGGCGGGCGAGCGCGCCTGGCTACGCCGGCCGGGCGCCCAGCGCCTCGGCGGCCCGCTCCGCCTCCGTCTGCACCAGGTAGACGCGGTCGTCGGCGTACTCGCCGACGGCCTCGAGGGCGTCCTCGGTGCCGATCTGGACGAGCGCCCACGCCGCGCTGCCGCGGACGGCCGTCTCCCCGTCGTCGGCGAGCACGTCGGCCAGCGGCTCGACGGCGCGGGGGTCCCCGATGCACCCGAGCGCGCGGGCCGCGGCCGAGCGGACCAGCGGGTTCTCGGCGGCGAGCTGGTCGGCGACGGCCTGGGTCGTCTCCTCGCTGCCGATCTCGCCGAGCGCCTTGAGCGTCGTCTGCTGGAGGCCGGGGTCGCTGTCCGTCTCGACGTACTCGACGATGGTGTCCACGGCCGCCGCGGAGCCGATCTTCCCGAGGATCTCGATGGCGTCCCGGTCGCGCCGGCCGGCGCGCTCGAGCATCGGCTCGAGGGCGGCCTCGTCGCCGAGCCGGGCCAGCGCATCGAGGCAGTGCTGCTCCATGAACTCCGAGCCCAGGTGCTCGAGCGCGAGCAGCACCATCTCGGCGTTCCCCTGCTTTTCCCACACCTTGAGCGCGCCCCACTCGGGCGGGTAGTCCTTCCGGTGCTCCAGCACGTCGTAGAAGCCCTCGGCGTCGAGCTTCTCGCGGGTCGACAGGTCGTCCCAGGCCTCCGCGGCCTCGACGCCCGCCTCGAGCGCGTCGGCGGCCTCGACGAGCGCGGCGATGGCCTCGGCGTCGTCGTCCGGGTCGAGGTCGGCGTCGTCGACGGCTTCCGCCGCCCGCCGCAGCGCCCGGGCGAGGCCGGCGGGTGTCTCGGCGGTCGTGGACACGTCGGCGTCGACCCGCCCGGAGGCGGCCTCGCAGAACGTCCGGACGGGCTCGACCAGCTCGTCCTCGCCCCGCTCGGTCCAGCGGGTGTCCTCGACCTCGTCGGCGACCGCCTCGACGGCTTCGACCACGTCGTCAGCGTAGGGGCCCCGCGCCTCCTCGACGGTGCCGCGGGCCGCCTCGAGGCGGTCCTCGAGCGCCTCGCGCGGGTCCTCGTCCTCCTCGTCCGGCTCGGGCAGGTCGGCGTCCGCGAGCGCGGCCTCGACGTCGTCGATGGCCGCGTCGACGGCGTCGAGTTCGGCCTCCGTCCCGGCCGCCGCGACGGCGTCCGGGACGGCGTCGAGCGCCGCGCTGATGGCGTCGGCGTCGACCTCGTCGGCGTCGAGCGGGTCCGTCACCGCGGCCAGCGCGTCCTCGAACGAGGGCGCCTCCAGCTCGGCTTCCCCCTCGGTCGACTCGCCATCCTCGGCCGACTCGTCGTCCCCGTCGCTCATACCCGGAGGGTGCGGCCGTTCGGCCTATGAGCGTTTCGAAGTGGCCGGTGCCCGGCCGGGCGACGGCGCCGGGGCGCCGGGGACCGGCGTCGAGCGGGCTCGCCCCGTTCCGACAGCCCGCTCGCCCCGCGGGTAAGCGAATCCTACGTTTCGACGACGGGATGGGAACCGAGGGCGGGGACGAACCGGCGGTCACCGGCCGGCCTCGCGGCGGGATGGCGCCCCTTACGGCCAGGAAACCCACAATTAACAACGAATCGGCGGTCCGTACGAGGGCCCGTCGTGAAGACGGTACCGGAGGGGAAACGGCGACGGGCGACGTCCCGGATCCGTCGGTTCGAGCGGTCGGATCTGGAGGGGTTCCTCGAGCTCTACGAGGCCGTCTGGGGTCGACCGATCTCCCCCGAGTGGTTCGCGTGGCGGTACGAGGAGACGCCGTACGCCGACGAGGTGCACGTCCTCGTGGCCGACGACGGCGAGCGGCTGGTGGGGGCGGAGCCCTGCCTCGTGCTCCCGGTCCGCGCCGGGGGCGAGACGGCGGTCGCCCACCAGCCGGCCGACTGGATGGTCCGCCCCGACGCCAGGCGCCAGGGGATCTTCACGCGGATGACCGAGCACCTCCTGCGGGAGGCGCCGTGGGACCCGCCGTGCTTCTACTTCAACTTCCCCTCCGAGGCCATCCTCCCCGGGCTGCAGGGGTTCGACTGGCACGTCGCGGGGACGCTTCCGTCCTACTACCGCATCCAGCGGCCGACCGCGTGCCTGACGAACGGGACGTCGTCCGCGCTCTGGCCGGCGACGGCGGCGCTCCACCGGGTGTCCGGCGCCGCCGCGCGGCTGTACTACCGCGTCCGCGACGCGCGGGTGCCGGACCCCGACGTCGCCGTCACCCGGCACGAGACCCCGCCGGTCGGCGTCCTCGCGGACCTCTACCGCTCGGCGGTGCCGGACCGCCTCCACGTCGTCCGCGACGAGCGCTTCTACCGGTGGCGTCTGGCGAATCCGCGCTGGGAGGCCGTCGTCTACGTGGCGCGCCGGGACGGTCGACCGGTGGCCGCCCTGGTCGCCCGCGAGGAGTCGGTGGGCGGCCTCCGCATGACGTCGCTGCTGGACGCGCTCCCCCTCGGGGACGACCCCCGGGCCGGCGAGGCGCGCGCGGCGCTGGTCCGGGCGGTGCTTGCCGACGCCACCGGGGCCGACGTGCTGCGGGCCAGCGGCTCCATCGTCTCGCCCGAAACCATCCGCCCGTTCGGGTTCCGGGCCGACGACGCGTTCCCGCTTTCGACCCTCTCGTCACCGACGAGCATGGTGGTCCGTCCCGGACGCCTCGACGCCGACGACGCGTGGACGGTGGGCGGGCGACGCCTCGCGGCGCTCGACGACTGGCAGCTCTCGCTGGCCGACCAGGACTACGACTGAGCGCGGCGACCGGGACCGACCGAGGCGCGGGCTAGCCCCGCGCGCCGGAGTCCTCCCAGTCCCGCCAGTAGAACCGCGGCGCCAGCACGAGGTAGGCCAGCGCCAGCGTCAGCAGGGCGTACGGGAACGCCCGGCCGAACGCCGCCGGGAGGGCGACCGCCAGCCCGTGGACGGCGCCCATCAGGAACGCGTCGCGGGCCAGCAGGTCCGGGTAGCGGACGTCCGCGACCATCAGGTACGAGAGCGCGAACCCGCCGAGGAGCAGGACCGCCGCGGTCCCGTGGCCCGCGAGCACCGTCGAGGCGAGCACCGTCGCCGCGAGCGTGCTCGGGACGCCCGTCGTGTGCTCGATGTGGGTCTGGTCGGCCGTGTAGAAGCCCAGCCGGACGACGACCAGCCCGACGAAGACCGCGGGGACCGCGACCGCGGCGGCCGCCGCCGGCCCGAACCCGGCGCCCGCGAGCGACGACGCCTGCCGGACGGACACGAAGATGAGCAGGCCGGGCGCGACGCCGAACGCGGCGACGTCGGCCAGCGAGTCGAGGTACTCGCCGACGCCCGAGCCGCCGGTCCGTCGGGCGACGACCCCGTCGAGCCCGTCGCCCATCGCCGCGAGCAGGACCAGCCGGGCCGAAAGCGAGGTGTCGCCCGCGGCGGCCGCGGCGGCGGCCGCGAACCCGAGCATCCCGTTGGCGACGGTGATGGCGTCGGCGGCGCCGAGCCGGCCGACGAACCGGGGCCGCATGAGGCCGCGGTCGCGCAGTGCGACCTTATCGCTTGTGTTACCCGGCGCGGCGTCGCCGGCCGCCGGCTCGCGACCCGGAGGCCTAAAGCCGCACCGCGCCAACCCCGGCCATGGACCGGCCCGAGGCCGTCGACCGGCGGACGTACCTCGCGACGGTGGCCGCCGCGGCGAGCGCCGCGCTCGCCGGCTGCGGGTCCGGCGGCGGGGAGACGCCGACCGGGGAGTACGACGTCGGCATGGGGGGGAGCGTGTTCGAGCCGCGGACGGTCACCGTCCCCGCGGGCGAGGTCGTCCGGTGGCGGAACACGAACTCGCGGGCGCACACGGTGACCGCCTACGACGACGGACTGCCCGACGGGGCGGCGTACTTCGCGTCCGGCGGCTTCGCGTCGGAGCGGGCGGCGCGGGACGGCTTCTACGAGCGGCTCGACGGCGCCCTGTCGTCCGGCGAGACGTTCGAGCACGAGTTCGCGGTGCCCGGCGAACACCTCTACTTCTGCATCCCGCACGAGCGCGGCGGGATGGTGGGCCGCGTGGTCGTCGAGGGGTGAACGCGGTGCTCGTGGTGCGAGCGCGTCGTCAGGGAGCGTCGCTCCGAGCGAGTCCGGGCGACTACGGCCCGGTGGCCTCGTCCTCGACGTCGATGGCCACGTCGGACTCGTCGACCCCGGCGGCGGTCTCCTCCTCCTCGTAGACCTCCTCCGGGTGCGCGTCGAGGACGGCCTTCTGGACCTCGACCCGGCGCAGCGGGTAGATGCTCTTGGCCTCGCCGTACATGGCCGAGGAGAGCCGGCCCCGGACGATGCTGTCGGCGAACTCGCGGTAGGTGTGCTCGCGCGCCGTCCGCTCGACCATCTCCGTCATCGTCTCCCGGATGGCCCGCTGCTGGCTGTGGTCGGCCCGCTTGGTCGTGAAGGCGACGGGCTGGACGCGCAGCCGGTAGTCGTCCTTCGTCCGGACGGTGAGCACCGCGGCGATCTTCGAGGAGCCCCGGCGGACGAGGCTCCGCAGGTAGTCGCTGGCGAGCTCGTGCTTGACGAACTCGGTGTACGCGGCGTCGGAGCCCACGTCCGTGACCTTGAAGGTCAGCTTGACGTTGTGCTCGTTGGCGTTCCCCGTGATGTCCCCCAGGGTGGTCTCGATGGTGCGGCCGAGCACCTGCTCCGGTTCGTCGGCGGGGGTCTCGCCGATGGCCTTCCGGTCGAACTGCTCGGGGGCCATCAGGGTGTACC
>CAZVOR010000122.1:0-6373 GCA_964628745.1 uncultured Halobacteriales archaeon | reverse complement strand
CGAGGCCGTCGCGGCGCTGCGCGACGTCCTCCGCGAGGCCGCCGCAGAACGGGGCGAGCCGCTCCCCCTGGCCGAGGCCCGGGCGCTGGCGGCGCGCTGACCGGCGCCGGCCGCGCTGGCTCCCCTCGCCGGCGCCGGCGACCGCGAGCTTTTACCGCGGGCCGGGCGTGGTCCGGGTATGTCAGCCGATCCGCCCGCGGCGACGCCGCTGTCGGTCGAGGTGGTCACGACCCGGTTCGGCGACGGCGTCGTCGGCGACCTCCCGTCGGTGCTCGACGGGCTCGGGCTCGACGACGTGCTCGTCGTCACCGACGACGGCGTCGAGGCCGCCGGGGTGCTCGATGCGGCGCTCGACCCGCTCGACGTCGAACACGCCCTGCACCGGGCGACGACCGAGCCCTCGACGGACGACTTCGACGACCTCCCCGCGGGCCCGTTCGACGGGGTGCTCGCCGTCGGCGGCGGCTCGGTGCTCGACACGGCGAAGGTCGCCGCGCTGCTGCTGGCCCACGGCGGCCACCCGGCGGACTACGTCGGCGAGGGGACCGTCCCGGGCCCGGTCGCGCCCCTGGTCGCGGTGCCCACCACCAGCGGCACGGGCTCGCAGGCCACCCAGTCCGCCGTGGTGAGCCACGAGGGGGTCAAGCGCGGCATCAGCGACGAGGCGCTACGCGCGGACGTCGCCGTGGTCGACCCGTCGCTGACGCTCGGCCTGCCGCCGGGCGTGACGGCCACCTCCGGGTTCGACGCGTTCGTCCACGCGCTGGAGTCGTGGCTCGCCCGCGACTACCGCTGGGTCGACGAGCGCCCCATCCGCTACCAGGGCGCCAACCCCGCGACCCGGCCGCTGTCGCGCCGGGCGCTGTCCCTCGCACACGGCCACCTCGAGCGCGCGGTCTTCGACGGCGACGACCGCGAGGCTCGCCGGGCGATGAGCCTCGGTTCGCACCTGGCGGGCGCCGCGTTCTCGAACGCCGGGCTCGGGGCCGTGCACGCGCTCGCGAGCACCGTCGGCGGCCTCGTCGACGAGCCCCACGGCGCCTGCCTGGGCGCGTCGGTCCGGGCCGGCCTCGAGTACAACCGGCCGGTCCGCGGCGAGGCGTACGCGCAACTCGCTCGCCGGCTCGGGCTCGTCGACCCCGGCGCGACCGACCCCGGCGCCGCGGACGCGCTCGTCGAGGAGTGCGTGCGACTGGCCGACAGCGTCGGCCTGCCGACGTCGTTCGGCGACGTCGGTCTCGGCCCGGACGACCTCGACGCGATGGTCGAGAACACGCTCGTCCAGGAGCGCCGACTCGCGACGAACCCCCGGGCCGTCGTCGAGGACGACCTCCGCGAGGCGCTGGCCGGCGCGCTCGGCTAGCGGCCTCGCGGTCGCCCCGACGGTCCGGGAACCGGGACTACTCGCCGGCCGGCCGGCCGGGACCGCCGACGGCCCTCGCGAGCGCGCCGACCATCACCAGGCCGAACGCCGCGCCGACGGCCAGCGTCGGGAAGGCCACGGGGTAGCCCGCCGCGTCGAGCGCGGCGCCGAAGACCACCGGCGAGACGAGCGTCACGGTGAAGCCGATGAGCGACTGCATCGACAGCGCCGTGCCCATGTGCTCGTCGTCGACGAGCTCGGTGATGGCCGTCGACGTCGGCGAGGAGTCCATCGTGATGGCGACGCCGTAGACCAGCAGCACCACGGCGACGGCCGGAAGCGACAGCCAGTCGAGCGTGCCGAAGACGAGCGAGAGCAGGCCGCTCACGCCCAGGCCGACGGCGATGGTCGTCAGTCGGCCGACCCGGTCGGACAGCCAGCCGCCCAGGGCGTTCCCGAGGCCGCCCACGGCCATCATCGCGCCGACGAGCGTCCCGGCCAGCGCGGTCGAGCCCGCCGCGGCGACCGCCGGGACGGTGACGAGGAACGCCTGGATCCAGTTGCGCACCCCGAACAGCTCCCAGTTGTGGCCGGAGTAGACGCCGACGGCGAACAGGTACTCGCGGTTGCGGAGCACCGAGAGGTCGAACCCCCCGGCCGCCCGGGCGGCCTCGGGGTGGTCCCGGGCGAACGCGGCCATGACCGGGCCGGCGACGATGGCCCCGACGCTCGTCACCGCGATGCCGGTCTGCCAGTCGACCGCCGCGGCCACCGACGCGGAGACGAGAAAGGAAAGCCCCGAGGCCAGCGAGAACGTCCCGACGTACAGCCCGATGGCCCGCCCGCGGACCGTCGCCGGATACCAGTCGGAGAGAAAGCGCATGCCGGGGACGTAGACCCCGGCCATGAACAGCCCGGAGGCGAACCGGAGCGCGGTGCCGACGACGAAGCCGTCGGCGAACAGCGCGAACAGTAGGCTGAACGCCCCCGCGCCGACGGCGCCCGCGGCGACCGTCCACCGCGCTGAGTACCGGTCGGCCAGCATCCCCATCGGGACGATGGTGAGCAGGTAGCCGGCCTGGAACGCGCTGAAGACGACGCCCGCGCGCAGCCCCGACAGGCCCCAGTCCTCGACGATGAGCGGGAGGACGGCCGAGTAGTTGAACCAGACGAGCACCGACATGAACAGCGTCGCGCTCGTCACGGCGAGCATCCGCGTGCGGTCCCGCATCTACGGGCGGGCCCCCGCCCGCGGTTCGCCCGCCGCCCCGTCGCGCTCCGGCACGCTACGACATCCCCTCGGGACGCTGCGGCTCGGCTTCCATCGGCGGGCGGTCGTTCAGGCGTCCGGCTTGCGCGCCTCGATGGTCGCGGCCACGAGGTACTCCTCCAGCGGCCGTTCGTCGTCCCACTCGCGGATGAACTCGGCGCTCTCGTCCTTCGGCTCGACCGCGACGTCGACGAAGCCGGCCGCGCCGAGCAGGGCCTCGATGACCTCGATGGGCTCGGCGCCCGCCGCGCACCGCGAGTACGCGTCCGGGTCGACCCGGAGGTCGTCCGGGAACGGCGCGGTCCGGACGACGTCGGAGATCGCCAGCCGACCGCCGGGCGCGAGCGCCCGGAACGCCTCGTGGAACACCTGCTCCTTCGCCGGGGAGAGGTTGACGACGCAGTTGGAGATGACGACGTCGACGCTCGCGTCGGCGACCGGCAGGTGCTCGATCTCGCCCAGCCGGAACTCGACGCCCTCGTAGCCCCCCTCGTCGGCGTTCGCCCGCGCCCGTTCGACCATCTCGGGGGTCATGTCCACGCCGACGACGTGACCCTCCGGCCCGACCTCGCGCGCGGCCAGCAAGCAGTCGAAGCCCGCGCCGGCCCCGAGGTCGAGCACCCGCTCGCCCTCCCGCAGGCTCGCGATGGCCGTGGGGTTCCCGCAGCCGAGGCCGAGGTTCGCGCCCTCGCCGACGGCCGCGACGTCGTCGGCCGAGTAGCCGAGCTGCTCGGTCCGGACCGCCAGGTCGGGCGAGCCCTCGCCGCAGTCCGCCGCGGGGCCGCAGCAGCCCTCGCCCCCGGCCGCGACGTCGGCGTACCGGTCGCGGACGGCCGCCCGGCGCTCCGACGTCGACAGCTCCGCCGCGTACGAGCGCTCGCCGGGCCCGGCGTCGTCCCCGCTACCGACGTCGCCCTCACTCATCGGCGCCCTCCCGCACCGCGTCGAGCGCCGAGAGCAGCGCCCCGGCGGCCGGCGTCGGCCGGTAGTACCGCCACCGGCCGGCCTTCCGTCGGGTCACCAGCCCGGCGTCGTGCAGCCGGGAGAGCGCCCGGCTGACGGTGCTCTGCTCGGCGTCGAGCGCGGCCTCGACCTCGCAGACGCAGACCTCGCCGTCGGCGGCCGCGAGCAGCCGCAGCGCCCTGGCGCTGGTCTCGCTGGCGAGCGCGCCCGCCACCCGCACGTCCTCGGCGACCGCCTCGTCCGCGAGGCGGCCGGCTTGTGGCTCGGCGGTGGATCTCTGCAGCCTCATATGTATATATGGCCATATGTCCCGTCATGCATATAGGTGTTTGGCTAGCTGGTCGGTCGCCGGGGACGATGATTGAACGGGTTACCTCCACAATCGGCCCCGGCGGTTCGCGGCGCGTCTCGAGGAGGGGTGCGCCCCGGGTCATACCCGGTGGTGCTGAAACGGCCTGACTTATAGGGATGCGTATCGAGTTGTCACGAATACCCGGGCCCTGCCGGCTCGCCCCGCCACCGGGCCCGGCCCGCCCGCGGCCCTCGCCCGACCCAAGGTATGTGCCGCCGCACGGGGCCGGGGCCATGGACCGGGACCCATGGTGCGCTCACGTCGGCTACGCGACGATGTTGGTCGTCGTCTCCGTCGTGCCGTAGCCTGACGGGTGCGGTTCGGCCCGCTCGACCCACTCGGCGAAATCATCGCCATCGCCGCCTGCGACCTCGCCCTCCGCCCCGTCGTGAAGCGACTTGGCGTCGGGGGAGCCGGCCGTTTCACTCCCCGTTCGGACCGCTGACACACTCGTAGACACTCATTTGAATCCGACGAGCGTCTGCGGTGATTCGTCCTTCGACGACCCCGACGACCGTGTTGAGCCAGGCGTAGGTGGCATCGCCCGTCGTGAACCGGCAGTTCGCCGTGATGTCCCGCCCCTCTCCATCGTCTCGGACGACGCTATATCCCTGCATCCGGTAGAGGATGTCAGCCTCGTCGTCGGCGGTGATTCGACCCGTGAGGTTCGGACACCACACGTCGTCCTCCCGAAGCCGTGGGTGGTTCGTCCAGCGGAGCGTCCCGGTCAACCGATCTCCCGTCACGGTGCCCTCGCCCTGGCCGAATCCAGTTCCCTCTACGTCGCCGTACGGTCGGAAGAACACCGGGTCGCCCACGTACTCCTCGTTGGTATCGTACAAATGTCGGAGCTCCATGAACGCGATGAATATCAATTGAATAATAAATCTTCGTCGGCGACCGATTGATCGTCTATACCGAAGCGGGAAATGGTGACGTGGGTTGTTCGGGGAGGACGGCGAGCTACCCCATCAGTCCGAGCGCGTCCACGTTGGCCACGAGGCCACGCACGAGTCGTCCACGATACGCATGGCCGCCATGACGGTGTCCGACGTCTCGTCTCCCGGCGGCTCGGGCCCAGGAGATTGCTCGTGTGGGCCGCTCAGGAGGAACGGGGCGGCGACCTCGTCCTCCCCGGCGATGTGGGCTTCGACCTCGAAGTGAAGGTCGGGAAACGCCGCGAAGCACCGCCCGCGACCCCTCTCAGCCCTCCAAATCGCGCACCGCTTCGGCGAACCCGTGGCCGACCTCGTCGGCGCTGCACGTCTCGTCGGCGTCGGCTCCTCCGGGGTATCAACGCCACGAACACAGCCCGAACCCACACTGCTTATGCCGGCCCGCGATGCTCCCTGTGGCATGTCGCTGGCCGCCGACGCCCGAGCCGCGGTCCGCGAGCGGCCGTTCCTGCTCGCGGCGATGCGCGCCGGCGTCGTGAACTACTCCGCGGCGGCGCGACTCATCGACGTCGGCGACGACGAGGCGGCCGTCGCGACGGCGCTGCGCCGCTACGCCGAGCGACTGCCCGGGCGCTCGGTCGAGGCGCGGGCGGCGAACGTCAGGATGCACAGCGGGCTCGGGCCGGCGGCCGGCGACGTGGCGCTGCTCGCCGTCGCGGGGGAGGGCTTCGCGGCCGGGGCCGGCGACCTGACCGGCGTGCTCGCGGCCGGCGAGGTCGACCCGGCGGCGCTCGGCCACGCGCTCGGTCGGCTGGGGGCGGCTGGCATCGCCCCCGTCGCCGCGGGCGTCGCCGGCGAGGCGCTGTGCGTGGTCGTCGAGCGGCGGGACGGGCCGCGGGCGGTGCAGGCGGTCGAGGACGCCCTCGACGCCGTCCCCGACCCGACGGTTTAACGTACCGCGAGCGGATGTGGTCGGCCGATGACGCTGCAGGTCACGAACACCCTCACGGGGGAACGGGAGCCGTTCGAGCCGGCCGACCCGGACGACGTCCTCCTGTACTACTGTGGCCTGACGGTCTCCGACCCGCCGCACCTCGGCCACGCCCGGTCGTGGGTGCACGTCGACGTGATGCACCGGTGGCTCGAGCACCTCGGCTACGGCGTCCGGCACGTCGAGAACTTCACCGACGTCAGCGAGAAGGTCGTCGCCCGGGTCGGCGAGGCTGGCGACGACGAGGCCGACGTGGCCCGTGGCTACATCGCGGAGAGCCTCGAGGCCATGCGGTCGCTGAACCTGCTCCGCGCCGAGGTCTACCCCCGCGTCTCCGAGCACGTCCCGGAGATCGTCGCGCTCGTCGAGACGCTGATCGAGGGAGGCTACGCCTACGAGTCGAACGGCTCGGTCTACTTCGACGTGTCCGCCTTTCCCGCCTACGGCGAACTCTCGAACCAGTCCATCGAGGAGATCGAGGCCCAGGGCGACCCCGACGAGCGCGCCGAGAAGCGCCACCCGGCGGACTTCGCGCTCT
>CAZVOR010000121.1:0-6390 GCA_964628745.1 uncultured Halobacteriales archaeon | reverse complement strand
ACGTCGCTGCCGCCGACGAACTCGCCGTCGACGTACACCTGCGGGATGGTCTCCCAGCCGCTGTGCCGCGACAGCGCCGCGCGGAACTCGTCCACCGACTCGAGGACGTCGACCGTCTCGAACGACTCGCGATGCTCGGCCAGCAGCTCGAGCGCCCGGGCCGAGTAGCCACACTGGGGCATCACCGGGCTGCCCTTCATGAACAGCACCACCTCGTGCTCGGCGATGGCGTCGTCGACCCGCTGGTCGACCGTCTCCTGTGCCAGGCCGGCGTTCGGATCGAAGGTCATCGGCCGGATTGACGGGCCGCGCGGGGAAAAGCTCTTCCAACCGGCGGCCCGGAGCGCCCCGGCCGGCGCGCCTGGCGGACGATCCACCCGCGGGGCCCCACGCCGACGCCCCCCCCCACCGGCCACCGGAACCTCCCCTTCCACCAGTCGTCACGGGAAGCCCCGCCCAAGCCGCGCGAGCGCGTCGGCGTGGTCGTCGTGGACGACCTCGACGGCGTACGCGGCCGCGGCGAGCGCCGCCTCGCGGGCGTCCGGCCCGTCGGCGAGGGCGTCGACGAGGTCGGCGCCCGCCGCCACGGACGCCCCGGTGTCGACGGCGAGTCCCTCGTAGCAGCCCCGGAGCGAGCCGTCGCCCGCCGCCGCGGCCCACCGCTGGATCCGGGCGTACGTCCGCAGGCTGGCGAGCGGCCGCCCGACCAGCCCGGCGCCGGCCCGCGCGAGCGGCTCGTCGAGCCCGCGGAGGTAGGCGTGCAGCGGCCCGGGCTCGGGCGAGGCGTCGGCGGGAGAGGAGCCGCAAGCGTCATCGAGCCGCTCGGCCACCCGCCGCGCGTGGTCGCGCTCCTGGGCCGCCGTCGCCTCGAACGTCGAGCGCGCGCGGTCGTCGGCGGTGGTGGCGGCCCACCGGGCGAACGTCTCGGCGGCGGCGCGCTCGCCGACCCACGTCGCCCGGAGGAGGGCCGACCGCGTCGGCTCGCCGTTACAGAGGGCGACGAGCGCGGCGTCGGTCTCGAGGTCGGCAAGCGCGTCGCCGACGCGGGCCTCGAGTTCGGCCCGGAGCCGGTCGGCGTCCATCGCCGGCGCTACGGCGGCGGGTGGATTGAACGTTGGCCTCCCGGGAGGGGCGGGCGGCGACCGCGCGGACGGACTGGACGGCGGCCTCGATGCGACCCGTCAGTCGTCGGCCGGCGCGGCGCCGGCGGCCGCGTCGGCCTCGATGGACGGCGGGTAGGCGCCGCGGTCGAGCCGCAGGTCGCTCTTCGGTCTGGCCATGCAGGTCAGGGCGTAGCGCTCGCGCTCGGCGTCGGTCAGCGCGTGGGCCGCCGGCTGGACGACCTCGCCCTCGAGCACCTCGGCGCAGCAGGCCAGGCACATCCCGACGCGACAGGAGTACTCCTGGGCGATGCCCTCCCGGAGGCACGCCCGGAGGATGGTCTCGGTGTCCGATACCCGGATAGACTCCCCCCTGGCGACGAACTCCACGGTGTGCTCGGCCATCGGCTCCGCTTCGCCCGAGGCGGACTTTACTCTTGTCCGTCCCGGCCGGAGACTTCCTCCGCCCGTCGGGGCCCCGGGTTCCGCCGGCCCGGGCCGGGCCGTGGCGGCGTCGGCCGGGAGACGAAGAGTTTTCCCGGTGCCCGGATGTAGTCGCCTGCATGTCCACCCACGAGCCCGACGTCCTCGTCGTCGGCGCGGGGACGGGCGGGTGCTACGCCGCCGCCACGGCCGCCCGCGAGGGGCTCGAGGTCGTCGTCGCCGAGCGGAAGTCCGCGACGGAGGCGGGCCACATCGCCTGCGGCGACGCCCTGAAGGGGGCCGACCAGTTCCCCGACGCCATCCCGAAGTCGGTCCTCGAGCCGGCCTTCACCAACACCGACGTCGACCACGGCCGGTTCGAGATCCCCCACGAGGACGTCGTCCTCGAGATCCCGGTGCCCGGCGAGCTCGCGGTGGTCGACCGCTGGGAGTACGGCCGGCGCGTCATCCGCGGCGCCGAGGACGCCGGCGCCGAGCTCCACTACGACACCGTCGTCACCGACGTCGTCCAGGACGGCTCGGGCCGGGTCACCGGCGTCCGCGGCCGCCGGGACGGCGAGCCCGTCGCGTACGACGCCGACGTCGTCGTCGACGGCGCCGGCGCGATGTCCGTCCTCCAGGACGAGGCCGACCTCGACGCCTCGACGTTCGACACGAACGTCTCCTACCGGCAGTTCTGCTCGGCGTACCGCGAGATCGTCCGCGTCCGGGAGCCGGTCCCCTGGGACGACGCGCTGGTCTTCAAGCCGACCGAGCGGGCCGCCGGCTACCTCTGGTACTTCCCGCGGACCCCCACGGAGATCAACGTCGGCCTGGGCTTCCAGATGACCGAGGAGCCGATGCACCTCGTCGAGGACCTGAAGGCCGACCTCCGGGACCGCCCGGAGTTCGCCGGGGCGACCGTCGAGGACAAGCTCGGCGCCGCGCTGCCGACCCGGCGACCGTACGACTCCGCCGTCGCCCCGGGCTTTCTCGCCGTCGGCGACGCCGCCGGTCACGTCAACCCGACGACCGGCGGCGGCATCGCCGGGGCCGCCTACGCGGGCCAGTACGCCGGCGAGCAGGCCGTCGAGGCCGTCTCGGACGGCGATGTGGGCGAGGCGGGCCTCTGGCGGTACAACGAGCGGGTGATGGACCACTTCGGCGCGCGCTACGCCGGGCTCGACGTGTACAACATCCTCTCGACCGCCGTCGACGTCGACGACCTGATGGGCCTGCTCGCGGCCCTGCCCACGGCGAAGCTCTCCGAGGCGCTGTACTCCGGCAGCGCCGACGTCGGCCCCTGGCTGAAGCTGAAGACCGCCATCAAGAGCCTGGGCTACTGGGACGTCATCTACACCTTCTACCGGACCAAAAAGCACGCCGACCGCCTCATCGAGCGGTACGCCGACTACCCCACCTCGCCGGACGGCTTCGCCGACTGGCGGGCCCGCCGCGACGAGGTCATGGCGGACGTCTACCGGGTCACCGGCGCCGAGCCGAAGTACTAGCGCGCCCGGCGAACGGTCCATCGCGTCCGAACGGGCACGGCCGTCAAACGCCGAGAACCGTGCCATCACGCCGCGTACCTCCTAATTTAATACCTGAGACGACCACCTATATCCCGGTGAACAAACCATGAGAACAGACGGCAGCATCCGCACGAGCT
Source organism: uncultured Halobacteriales archaeon (assembly GCA_964628745.1). Taxonomy (GTDB): domain Archaea; phylum Halobacteriota; class Halobacteria; order Halobacteriales; family Hikarchaeaceae; genus CAZVOR01. The sequence continues at coordinate 3,198 of CAZVOR010000121.1, read as the reverse complement.
ACCTCGACTGGGCGTCCCTCGTCCTGGTCATCGTCGGCGCCATCAACTGGGGCCTCGTCGGCCTCGGGAGCTTCGTCGACGCGAACTGGAACGTCGTGAACCTCGTCCTCGGTGGCTTCCCCACCGTCGAGGCGCTCGTCTACGTCCTCGTCGGCCTCGCCGGCGTCTACGAGCTGTACTTCGCGTACCAGCTCTACAGCGCCCGCACCGAGCCGATGACGAGCGAGCCCCGCGCCGCGGAGTAGCCCGGACCGGCCGACCGCCCGCGGCGGTCGGCCACCGACCGGACGACCGAAGCATCGACTTTTCCCGACGACGACGCGCCGAGCGGCCGCCCCGGCCGACGCTCGGTCGGGCTACGGAGTCGAAATACTGATTGGCCGCCCGGCCGACCCCCGACCACGGTTCCCGCCCTCCCGCCGCCCACCATGGACGTCACCCAGCACCTCCGCGAGGCCCTCGCCCGGGTGCCCAGCGACCGGACCACCGGACTCGAGCGCCCGGCGTGGGACCGCGCCGACCCTCGCGGCTGGCCGCGGTGGCTGCTCGGCGTCCTCCTCGTCGCTGTGCCGAGCCACGCGCTGGGCGTGTGGCGGGTGGTCGAGCCGCTCGGCCCGGGGCTGCGGCCGCCGATGCTCGACTCGCTCATCTTCGAGTACGTCGGCTGGTACCTCACCGTCGGCGGGCGGCTGTACGTCGACGCCTGGGAGCTGAAGCCGCCGCTGCCGTACGAGACGACGGCGGTCCTCTCGCTGCTCGCCGGCGGGGACCCGGTCGTCCACCACTGGCTCGCCGTCCTCGTCACCGTCGCGGCCGCGGTGGCCACGGCCGTCGTCGCCGGCGCGCTGGTTCGCGACCTCACCGGCGACGACGTCGCCGCGTTCGCCGCGGGCGCTTCCCTGTACATTCTGCCGGCGTTCCACTGGCGCGCGGCGTACGGCTTCAAGGCCAAGTACGTCGTGCCGCTTGCGGCCCTGCTGGCCATCTACCTGGCCCGGCGCGACCGCCCGGCGTCCGCCGGCGTCGCCGCCGGGGTCGGCGTCGGCTTCTGGCAGCTCGCCGTCGCGGTCCCCGCGCTGGCCGCCGGCGTCGCGTACGACCGGGGCGGCCGGTCCGCCGTCGGGCGGCTGGTCGCCGGCGCCGCCGGCGTGATCGCGCTGTCGCTGCTCCCGGTGCTCTACTGGGGCGCCCTGGAGGCCATGGTCACGGAGACGCTGCTCGTCCCGCTGCTGGTCGGCGAGGGCCGCTCGACGGCGGCGCAGCTCGGGCTGGCCGGTCAGCTGTTCGGCGGTTCGCTCTCGGTCGTGGCGTTCGGCGTGCTCGGCGTCGTCGCCGCGGCGGCCCGGCGGCCCCGCGAGACCTGGTGGCTCGCCGCCGGGGCGGCCTGGTTCGGGCTACAGGTGCTGCTGGTCGACCTCGACGGCGCGCCGGACCTGTTCCCGCTCGCGGCCTTCCTCGCGGTGGGCGTCGGCGTCCTGCTCGGACTGGAGGCGGGTCCCCAGCGAGCCGCCGCGGCCCTGCTGGCCATCCTCGCGGCCGTCTCGGTGGTCACGATGGGCGGCTTCGGGCTCGGCTCGGCCATGCTGCACGAGCCGGAGCCGCTCGTGTACGAGCCGGACCGGGAGCCCGCCCTTCCGTACTCCTCGGAGGACCGCCAGCACCTGTTCTGGAACCGGGAGCTCCCCGAGACCTGCCGGGTGTTCTTCGGCCCCACGCAGGGCGAGCTCGTCGAGCGGACGGGGCAGGCCTACGCGCAAGAGACCTGCGGCGACGCGGGGCCCGTGCTCGACGCGCTCGCGGAGAAGTACGGGTTCGGGTAGCGACGGGTCGACGGCCGGCCACCGCGACGCCCGCGGTAGCGGACCGCCGTCACTCCACGACCAGCCGGCCGTCGTCGACCACGACCTCGTCGTCCAGCCGGACCGTCGGCGCCCGTAGCACGCCGTCGAGGTGGATGTCGCTTCGCAGCGTGCCGCCGAGCGACTCGTTGTCGCCGACGGCGAAGTGGACCGTGCCCGCCTTCTTCTTGTCCTCGGCCTGGTTGCCGATGAGCTTCGCGCGGTGGTTGGTGCCGATGGCGAACTCCGCGAGGTTCCGGCCGTTCTCGTCGGCGTCCTCGAGGATGGCCTCGAGCGCCGCGGCGCCCTCGCCGCCCCCGACGTCGGTCACGAACCCGTCCTCGACGGCGAGCTCGATGGGCTCGGCGAGCAGCCCGATGCCGTCCATCGAGACGTCGACGACGATGGTGCCGTTCGCCGTCCCCTCCGCGGGGTGTGTCGGCGCCTCGCCGGGCGGCAGGGTCGCGAACCCCTCGGCCTCGTGGTAGGAGCCGTCGAGGCTGAACGCGGGACAGCCCTCGACGCTGAACGCGACGTCGGTGCCCTCGCGGCTGGTCACCTCGACCCGCGAGGCCGCGTCGAGCTTGTCGGCGACGGCGCGGGTCCGTCGGGCGAGCTCGGCGAAGTCGACGGTCATCGCGCCCTCGACCATCATGTCCTCGGTGACCCCGCGGAGGATGCCGAAGCGCGTCCCGGCCTCGGAGGCCGCCAGGCGGGAGCGGGTGTGGGTGATGGCGTGGGTGGTGCAGGTGAAGCAGACGTCCGCGGCGGCCATCGCCTCGGCGACCGTGGCCGGCGGCTCGTTGCCGTGGCTGTCGAGCAGCGGCATCGTCCCCGTGATGGCGCGGGCGCCGGCGGCCGTGGACGCCAGCGCCATCGCGTGGGCGACGCGGGCCTTCTTCGGGTCGGTGACGACGAGGACCTCCTCGCCGGGCGCGACCGACAGGCAGTCCTCGACGACGGTCTGCGCCGGCCCGAGCAGCGACTGGACGAGCGGGTCGGTTGACATCGGCCGGGACTCGGGCAGCCCGGGACATAAACCCCGCCGGCGTCTGCCCGACCCCCCGACGGCGACCGCCCGGGGCCACGATGGTGGACCGGGCCCCCGACCGCAACGGTTAACCGCCGCTTGGCGCTGCGTGGCTGCATGGACTCCGTCGAGGAGATGACGGGTGCGACCATCGTCGTCGAGACGTGCGCGGCCGTCCGACCCGGCGAGCGGGTGCTCGTCGTCGCCGACTGGCGCACCGCCGGCGTCGGCGAGCGCGTCGCCGCCGCGGCCCGCCAGCGGGACGCCGAGGTCTCGATGACGCTGATGGACCCCCGCGAGTACGACGGGAACGAGCCGACCGACGCCGTG
>CAZVOR010000120.1:0-6456 GCA_964628745.1 uncultured Halobacteriales archaeon | reverse complement strand
ATCGTCGAGGAGAAGTACGCCCCGCGGCTGGTCGGCGAGGATCCGCTCGACGTCGAGCACCTCTGGCGGCGGATGCTGACCGAGGACCTCTACTGGGACCGGAAGGGCCAGGGCGTCGCCGCCGCCAGCGGCGTCGACATCGCGTTGTGGGACCTCGCCGGGAAGTACCACGGCGAGCCGGTCTACCGGCTGCTCGGCGGCGACGCGGACGGGACCGGGCGGCTGCGGGCGTACGCCAGCGACCTGTTCTGGGACGACCCGGACGCGATGGCCGACCGCGCAGCCGGGTACGTCGCGAGCGGGTTCGACGCGGTCAAGACCCACCTCGGCCGGGGCCGGGCCGCCGACGAGGCGCGCGTCGCGGCCATCCGCGAGGCCATCGGCGACGCCGGGCTGCTCGTCGACATGAACTGCGGCTACGACCGCGCGGACGCCCTCCGCGTCGGGCGGACCCTCGAGGAGTACGACGTCTACTGGTACGAGGAGCCGCTGTCGCCGTACGACGTGTCCGGGCTGGCCGAGCTCCGGCGCAAGCTCGACGTGCCCATCGCGACGGGCGAGAACGAGTACACGAAGTGGGGCTTTCGCGAGCTATTCGCGGCCGGCGCCGTCGACTACGCGATGCCCGACGCGATGCGCTGTGGCGGCATCACCGAGATGCGGAAGATACTCGCGCTCGCCGAGGCGTTCGACGTCGTCTGCTCGCCGCACTGCTTCACGACGGGCGTCGGCCTCGCGGCGACGATGCACGCCATGGCCGCGTCGCCGGCCACCGAGTGGCTCGAGTTCGACACGACCGGGTACCCGCTGTACGAGGCGCTGTTCGCCTCGCCGCTCGAGGTCGAGGACGGCTACGTCGCCCTGCCGACCGACCCGGGCCTGGGGGTCACGCTCGACGACCCGGTCGTCGAGCGCCACCGCGTCGACTGAGGGGCCGGACGCGCCCCTCGAGCGAGCGCGGGCGGACGCCGTCAGCCGGACGCGTCCGCCAGCGCCGCCTCGTAGCTGGCGCGCAGGAACCGGGCGAGCGTCTCGTCGTCGGGCAGGTCCGCGGGCGCGATGGTCTCCCACCGCTCGACCGCCCGGCCGTCGGCGTCGTACGGGGTCACGTCGACGAGCGCCTCGAGCATCTCGCGGTCGGCCGGCGGCAGGCGGGTCAGCGACACCCCCTGCTCGGAGACGACGCAGAACAGCTCCTCGTGGACGGTGAACGACGGCCGGCCGAACATCGTCACCGACGCGACGCCGTCCCAGTCGGCGACGAGCCCCGCGACCCGCTCCCGGAGCGCGTCGACCCCGGCGCCGCCGTCGGCCGCTCCATCGCCTCCGTCGCCGGTCATCGCGGCGCCCTCGCGGTGGCCGTCCTGACCCCCGGCCGAGGCACCGCCACAGCCCACGGCCGCGTCACAGCCCCAGCTCCCGGCCGATGACGAGGTGCTGGATCTCGCTGGTCCCCTCGCCGATCTCCATGAGCTTCGCGTCCCGGTAGAACCGCTGGGGGGCGAAGTCCGTCGTGTAGCCGTAGCCGCCGAGCACCTGCACGGCGTCCTCGGCCACCTCGCGGGCGGCCTCGGAGGCGTCGAGCTTCGCCAGCGCGCTCTCGCGGGTGACGGGCTCGCCCCGGTCGTACCGCCAGGCAGCGCGCCAGGTGAGCAGCCGGGCGCGCTCTATCTTCCGGTGCATCGCGACGAGCATGTCGCGGACGGCGTCGAACTTCGCGATGGGCCGGCCGAACTGCTCGCGCTCCAGCGCGTACCCGTGGGCCGCCTCGTAGGCGCCCTGCGCGAGGCCGACCGAGAGCGCGGCGATGGAGATGCGGCCGCCGTCGAGCGTCGCCTTCGTCTGCTCCCAGCCGTCGCCGGGCTCGCCGAGCAGCCGGTCGGCGGGCAGCCGGACGTCGTCCAGCTGGACCTCGCAGGTCGGCGAGGCGTTCAGGCCCATCTTGTCCCAGACGGTCGACACCGAGAAGCCGTCGTCGTCGGGGTCGACGACGAACGTCGAGATGCCGTCGTAGCCCGCGTCGGGGTCCGTGACGGCCTTGACCAGCACCGAGCCGGCCACGGACGCGTTCGTGATGAACTGCTTGGTGCCGTCGAGCACCCACCCGGCGTCCGTCCGCTCGGCCGTCGTCTCCATGCTGGACGCGTCCGAGCCCGAGCCGGGCTCGGTCAGCGCCCACGCGCCGATGGCGTCGCCCGTCGCGAGCGGCCGGAGCCAGCGCTCGCGCTGGGCGTCGGTGCCGAACCGCTCGATGGGCTTGGCGCCCAGCGAGACGTGCGCCGCGTACGACAGCCCGATGGCGCCCGAGACCCGGCCGAGCTCCTCGGTGACCAGCGCGTACATGAGCTGGTCGCCCCCGAGGCCACCCCACTCCTCGGCGACCGGCACGCCCATCACCTCCAGCTCGCCGAGCTGCTCGAACACCTCCGCCGGGAACCGGTGCTCGTCCTCTATCTCCTGGGCGATGGGCGCGATCTCCGCCTCGGCGAACTCGCGGACGGTCTCGCGGACCATCCGGTGCTCGTCGGGCAGCGAGAGGTCCATCTCAGGGCCGGCCGGCCGCCGCCTCGTCCGGGCGGGACCGACCGCGGGCACTCGGCGAGCCGTCGCGCATGGCCGACGGTTGCGCGCCGGAGGCCATAAAGGCCGCCGGCCGGGCCCGCCACCGCCCGCCCCCGCCGCCGTCCGCCCGGCGCGGCCTACCCCAGGACCAGCTCGCGCAGCGCCGCGGGGTCGGCGAGCCGCTCGGCGACCGCGTCGAGCCCCTCGTCGACGGCCCCGGCGAGGGCGTCCGGCCCGCCGAACCGCTCGACCTCGTCCGGCGGGAGGAACTTGACCAGGAAGTCGCCCGTGCCGGACGGGACGCCGGCGAAGTGGACCGTGACGACCCCGTGCCGGCGCAGCAGCGCCATCGACAGCGCCGCGGTCGCCTCGAACGGGACGACGGGCGGCTCGTCGAGGCCGGCGCGCGCCATGGCGGCCTCGAGCAGGTCCTCGCCGGCGAGCACGGTGATGACCGGCGTCTTCCGGACGAGGTCGTCGCCGAGCCGGTCGGCGAGCGCGTCGCCGACCTCGCGGGTGACCGCCGCGGACGCGCGGACGCGCTCGGGGTCGTACGCCTCGAGCGACCGGCGCGCGGCGACGACGGCCACCGGCCGGGCCTCCATCCCGAACGACCACGCGCGGGTCCGGATGCGCTCGACGAGGTCGGCCTCGCCGCCGAGCAGGCCGAACCGCGGGCCGTCGACGCCGTACTTGTCGAGGCCGGTCGAGACGACGTCGACGCCCAGCTCCAGGCTGCGCGGGTGGTCGAACAGCGCCGGGAGCACGCGCGCGCCGCCGGCGTCGTCCATGTACACCCGAGCGCCGGCGTCGTGGGCGGCCTCGACGATATCCCTGGCCTCGTCGGCCTCGAAGTGGTTGTACGTGACGTCCATCCGGGAGAGCGCGACCAGCGAGACGTCGCCCGTCTCGAGCGCCCCCTCCAGCTCGTCGAGCGACCCCGCGTCGACGAAGTCGGCGCCGACGTGGTCGGCCGCCCGGACGACGCTCGCGTGGCTCGTGTTCGGCGCGACGCCGGCCACGGTGTCGCCGGGCTCGACGAGCTCGAGGAACGCGCTCGTGGTCGCCGCTGTCATGCGGTTGGCCAGGAAGACCTCGTGCCGGCCGGGGTCGCCGCCGAGGTGTTCGAGGCCGAGCCGCTCGAACTCGGGGCCGTGCACGGCCGGCGCGGTCTCGTCGTCGAGCCCCTCGAGCTCGCCAGGCTCGACGGGGAAGCCCCGCTCGAGCCCGGAGAAGTTGTAGACGCTCCCCGGCCCGTCGGCCTCGTACCGCTCGCGGATGACGGCGCGCGCGGCCTGGATCTCGCGGTACTGGTCGGCCGTGTCGGCCAGGATGTCGCCCGGTGCGTAGGGTAGCTCCCCCTCGATGCGGTTGCCGAATCGGTCGGTGCTCGCCATGTCCGGCCCGTTGGCTCCGAGGGCTTGTAGCTATGCCTTCCGGCGACCGGGGGACCCCGAGCCTGCCCGTTCCGGCCACACGCTTTTCCCGCCCCGTGCCGAACGGGCCCCGCATGGTCGAGGCGTGGATCGAGCTCGCGTGCCCGTCGTGCGAACGGCGGTGGGAGGCGTCGCCGACCGACCTGCCCGCCCCCGACGACCACTTCACGTGTCGTGGCTGCGGCGAGGAGCGGACGACGGCCCAGTTCATGAAGGACCAGCGCGACCTCGAGATCTTAAAGGAGTTCGCGGCGTGACGGACCGGGTCCCGTCGTGACGGGCCGGGCGGCGGCGCGACGGGCCGGCGTCCGAAAGCGACGGGACGGCGTCCGCCGGGGCGTCGGCCGTAGGCTCTTTACCGCCCGGCGCGTCGGCCCGGGCATGCCCACGCTGCCCGACGAGAGCCTGGCGCTGTTCGAGAAGCCGTCGTTCGGCCACCTCGCCGTCCTGCTGCCCGACGGCCGGCCCCACGTCACCCCCATCTGGATCGGCCACGACGCCGACCGGGACCGCCTGCTCGTCAACTCCAAGCGCGGCCGCCGGAAGGTGGCGGCCGTCGAGGCCGACCCGCGGGTGAGCGCCAGCGTCGTCGACCCCGACGACCCCTACCGTCGGCTGGTCGTCCTCGGGACGGTCACCGAGGTCACGGAGGACGGCGCCCGCGAGGACATCGACCGGCTGGCTCGCCGGTACACGGGCTCCGGCTACAGCCGGCACGGCGACCGGCCGCGGGTGAGCATCTGGATCCGGCCGGACGAGGGCGTCTTCCAGTACTTCCCCGGCGACCGCGAGCAGGTCGGCCTCCGCGAGGTGCGGTTCGAGCGCGAGGGCGCGTAGCCGGCTTCCCGCCCCGCGGGCGGCCCGCTCGCGAGCGTGACCGCCGCCAACCCACCGACCGCGGCCGCCGGTATCGCTATACGGGCGGGACCCGTGAGTCGTGGCACATGGCCGTCCGGAGGTTCTTCCGCGGGACGGTCGAGTGGGACCGGCTCGAGGGCCTCGCCCGCGAGCTGGCCCGGCGGTACGACGAGCCGACGGTGCGCGTCGAGTTCCTCGACGCGGACAACTGGCTGTCGACGCCGTTCGTGCTGAACGACCGCTACTTCGTGAAGGTCGTCACCCGGCAGAACTCGCTGGTCCACGCGCTTTTCACCGGCGCGCGGAACCTCGGGGCGTTCTCGGCCGGCACGGAGGGCTTCTTCGAGTACTTCGGGACGCCGCTGGCGATGGCCGAGCACGAGCTCGAGGCGACGGGCCGGATGCGCGAGCTGGGGGTGAACGCCCCCGCGCCGGTCGAGGCGTTCGAGGTCGACGGGATGGGCGTCGTCGTGCTCGAGTACCTCCCGGCGTTCCGGCCGCTGGCCGAGCTCGACGCCGACGAGGCACGGGCGCAGGCCCCGGCGCTGTTCGCGGCGCTGTCGACGATGCACGCCAACGGACTGGTCCACGGCGACCTGCGGGCCGAGAACGTGCTCGAGCACGCCGGCGAGCTCTACTTCGTCGACGCGACGAACGTCCGCGACGACGGCATCGACCGCGCCCGGCCGTACGACGTGGCCTGCGCGCTGGCCGTGCTCGCCTCGAAGGTCGGCGCCCGGGGCGCCGTCGAGGCCGCGCTCGAGCACTACTCGGCCGCCGACCTGCTCGAGGCCAGGGAGTTCCTCGACTTCGTCAGCATGCGGCCGGACCACGCCTTCGACGCGGCCGGCGTGAAGGGCGAGGTCGAGAAGGTCGCCGCGCACGGCGCCTGAACGGCCGGCGCGGCCGGCCGGCCCGGGACGGGTCCCCGGCGGTCGGATTTTTACCGTTCCGACCCGAAGACATCGGCCATGAGCCGGCAGGCATCCAGGGCGACGGCGAAGCACTACGTGGCCGGCGAGTGGATTGACGGCGCCGGCACCGAGACGTTCGAAAGCGAGAACCCCGCGACGGGCGAGCCGCTGGGCACGTTCCCGCGCGGGACCCCCGAGGACGTCGAGGCGGCCGTGACGGCCGCCGCGGACGCGTTCGACTCGTGGCGGTCGCTGTCGTACATCGACCGGGCCGAGCACCTCTGGGACATCTACCACGAGCTGCGCGAGCGGACCGACGAGCTCGGCGAGATCGTCACCCGGGAGTCCGGCAAGGAGATATCCGAGGGCCGGGCGGACGTCGTGGAGGCCGCCCACATGGTCGAGTGGGCCGCCGGCAACGCCCGCCATCCCCACGGCGACGTCGTGCCCTCGGAGATCCCCGAGAAGGACGCCTACATGCGCCGCAAGCCCCGGGGGGTCGTCGGCTGCATCACCCCGTGGAACTTCCCCGTCGCCATCCCGTTCTGGCACCTCGCGGTGACGCTGGTCGAGGGGAACACCGTGGTCTGGAAGCCCGCCGAGCAGACGCCGTGGTGCGGGCAGATCATCGCCGAGATGTTCGAGGACACGGGCGTCCCGGACGGCGTCTTCAACATGGTGCAGGG
>CAZVOR010000119.1:0-6478 GCA_964628745.1 uncultured Halobacteriales archaeon | reverse complement strand
CGCCTCCGCCTGCTCCGCCAGCGAATGCGCCCGGCGTCGAACCGAGTCCGGGGCGTCGACGGCCGACGCGATGCGCGGGACGTACTCGGCCGGCCGGGTGACCTTCGCCGCCAGGCCCAGCTCCCGGTTCAGGACGTCGTAGCCGAGCTTGACCTTCTCGCGCGAACACCTCGCCACCGAGGCGACCTCCTCCAGCGTCCGGGTCGTCCCGTTGCATCTGATTGCTGCATAGAGGCTCCCCGCCGCCAGCGCCTCCATCGAGCGACCCTGGATGAGGTTCTCGGCCTGCGCCCGACGGTAGAGCTCGCAGGCACGCTCCCGGATCGAACGCGGCAGCTCCAGGGCGCTGGTCATCCGGGCGATCTCCGTGAACGCCCGCGCGAGGTTGCGCTCGGCCTTCGAGTCGAACCTCGCCCGCTTGTTCCGTCGTCGCAGCCGGGCGATCCGTCGCCGTTCCCGGCCAGATAGCTCGGCCACGTAACCGATCTCCGTCGACAACCCCCGGTCGTGCATGAGGGCCGTCCGCGGCGCGCCCGTCCGATCCCGGTCCGTGGACTCGCCCTCGAACGACCGCCACTCCGGCCCCGGGTCGATCCGGTCCTCGGCGACGACCAGGCCGCAGTCGGTACAGCTCGTCTCGCCGCTGACCGACACCAGCGAGCCGTCGCACTCCGGGCAGGTTTCCTCGCCGGTCGTCCGGGCTGGCGATACCTCGGCGCCGCGCTTCTGGAAGTCTCTCGTGGTCATCGAGATCAACGGGACGGACGTCCCCGGGACCGCCCCGCACCCGTCGGGGGCGCGAAAGAATCGTCCGATGCGGGGGCGCGGCGTACACCGCGGGCCGGTCCGGACGGCCGTCGTCCAACGGGCAGGCCGCTCCGGGTTCAGAGCCACCCGACATCCGGGTCGGGTCAGAACGCGTCGGTCGTCAGCCCGTCTTCTCGAGGAACACCGCGGGCGTCACGACATCCAGCTCGTCGAACGTTTCGAGCGCCAGCAGGTGGTCATCGCCGGCCACGAGATAGTCCGCCTCCGCGGCGATGGCGCACGCCAGGAACGCGTTGTCCGCCGGGTCACGTTCGATGACGGAGACCGGCTCCGTCGGCTCGACGACCATCGCCTCTCGGTCGAGGATCGCCAGGAATTCGGCTCGGTCGGCGTCCGTGAAGGGCAGCCGTTCGTAGCGCATGACCCGAGCGAGCTCTTCGAGCGTGGCCGCCGAGGCGGCCAGGGTCACGTCGTCCTCGAAGGTCCTGAACAGCGCCCGGAGGGGCGTCCCGCCGAACCCGAGCGCGGAGACGAGGACGTTGGTGTCGAAGACTACGGTGACCGCGCCCATCGGATCGCGTCCTCGACGTCGTCGTCGGTGACGCCGCGGGCCGCGAACCGATCGCGGATGCGCGCGGCGAGGGATTCGAGCCGGACGGTCGACCTGTCGCTTGCGGGCCCCTCGTCTAGCTCCGCGACGAGCGAGTCGATGAGCTCCTCGAGGCTTCCCGCCTCGTCCTCGAGCAATCCGAGCTTGAGCCCGAGTCCGAGCAGCGCGACGCCGGCCGAGTCCCCCTCGCCGGTCGTCCCGGTCGGCTCGTCCGTCGCGATCCAGCGGCCTCGCTCGGTCCGCGCGAGCGAGATCCGCCGGGACGCCGTGCGCATCGTCGACCGATACTACCGGCCGGATCGGTCATAAGGCTGCGGTCCGACGACCCGATGGCTGGCCCACATCGCTCCTCCGGACGGGCGAACCACTCACCGGACGTAGCGGCCGTCCGGGCCCGGGAGCTCGCCGGTGCGGATCGCCAGGTCGACCCGGCGCAGGTGCTCGCAGTACGCCCCGTCGGGATCGCGGTCCAGGCAGCTGCAGACCTCCGCCTCGACGTCCACGAACCAGCGCTCGCCGTCGAGGGTCTCGACCGCGTAGCCCGGCCCGAACCGGACGAACCGGACCGAGAGCCGGCCCGAGAGCGCCCGGCGCGTCCGGTCGTCCTCGATCGAGTAGCCGCCGTCGAAGGCCGGGGCCGGCCGACCCTCCACCGCGCAGGGCGTCTCGAACTCGTCCCGCCGGTTGCGCTCCTCGCCGCAGGCCCGGCAGCGCCAGTAGCGCGACCGGTACTCGCGGCCGTTCGACAGCTCGACGTCGGCGTCGGTCGGCTCGGCGCCGGGCAGCCACTCGCTGACGGCGATGAGGTCGTGGCCGTTCGGGCGGGGCCCGGGTTCGGATGGCGATTCTGGGTGTCGGTCGCGGTCGGCGCGTGCGGAATCCACGGCAGGTCACGAGGCGCCGGTTCGCGGGCGCCTCGCCCGTCGGGGCGCGATAGAAGCGGTCGTGTCGGGGCGGTCGTCCGTCGACGGTCGCGGGGGGGACGTACCTACCAGGTGATGTGCAGTTATTTATGCGATACGGGCGGAACCGGGCACCCAGGAGGCCCGCCCGTGTACACCATCGACCTCCCCGCGACCGACCGCTTTTCCGCCTACGGGGCGCTGGACATCGAGACCGACGGCCTCGACGGCGCCACCGACCGGCTGGTCGCCATCGGCGTGGGCTACCACGACGGCGCGGGCGACCCCGAGGTCGAGGTCCACACGCTCTCGGCGGCGCGCGGCGACGAGGCCGCGCTCGTCGAGACGGCGTTCGCCTGGCTCGACCGGCGCGCGCCCGAGGGGCTGGTGACGTACAACGGCACGGAGTTCGACCTGCCGTTCCTCCGGGCGCGGCTCGGGGCGCTCGGCGTCGAGGCGCTGCCCGGGCTGTCCGGCCGGCACGTCGACCTGTTCACCGAGCGCAAGCGCCTGGCCGCGGTCGACGGCGAGAAGTGGCCGCGCCTGGAGGAGTGCCTCGAGGCCTACGGGCTGCCGGTCGTCGAGACGGACTGGGAGGGCGAGCCGCTTACGAACGTGCGGTTCGGCGAGGAGCTCGCCCCGCGGTACCTCCGGGCGCTCTCTGGGCTGGAGTTCGACCGCGTCCGGGCGCTCGAGGCGGTCATCCGCGAGTACGCGAGCGCCGACGTCGAGGCCACCGTCGCGCTGTACGAGGCCGACGCCGGGCGGTCGTGGGTCGCGACGTCGGTGGAGTAGCCGGGCGGCGTCACGCCCACGGGCTGTCGCCGCCGAGGTGCCCGATGCCGTCGCCGCGCGGGACGTCACCCGTGCAGTCGGCCGACGGCTGCCCGTCGGTCGCCGTGTCGACGGCGTTCCCGCACACGGTCCGCTGTGCGGCCTCGCTCGTCTCGGAGGTGTAGGAGATCGCGTTCGCGCCGGAGCCGACGAGCTCGTTGCCGTAGATCTCGTTGCGCCTGCCGGCGTCGGGGGCGTCCGGATGCGGGATGCGGTCGTTGTAGTCCGCGTAGTTGCCGACGTCGATGGCGTTGAACGCGGCCGACTCGATGCGGTTCCATCGGAACCGCGTGTCGGTCCCCCCGAGGTGGACGGCCGCGCTGTTGTCGTTGTCGTTGGGGAGGGCCGCGTCGACCGACGTGCAGTACTCGACGGTCACGTCGCTGCAGCCGGCCTTGACGTCGACGAGCTCGATGTGATAGTGGCCGGCGCTCGCGTCGATGTGATGGACGTGCACGTCGTGCGTGGTGTCGACCTCGCCGATCTCGCCCTTGCCCGCGACGTCGTACGCGTTGAACTCGGCCCCGGGGACGCTGCCGACGTAGACGACCTCGCCGAAGTGACCGACCCGCTCGCCGAGCTTGTAGTCGAGCCCGGCCGGCCCGATGACGCGGAACTCGCCCACCTCGGCGTGCTCGACGTAGTTCAGGTTGATCAGCGCGCCGCGGCAGTTCCCGATGCCGTGTGGCTTGAACACCAGGCCCTCGAGGTACTCGTACTCGACGGGCACCGTGTGGATGCCGATGTTCATGTACGAGGTGGCGTCGTCGGGGTTCGCGGGGTCCTGCAGGCCGTCGATGGTGAGCCCCCGGATGTGGACGTGGCTGTGGGTCACCAGGAACCCGCCGGAGTAGCCGTCGTTTCGCGCGCCGGAGAAGACGGCCTCGGGCGGCCCGGTGATCGTGATCGGCGCCGACGCGGTCCCCGACCGGCGCGTCCGGACGGATTCGAAGTACCGCCCCGGGAGGACGTGGACCGTGTCGCCGGGTTCCGCCCGGTCGACGCCCGCCTGGATGGTCCGGAGCGGCGACGCGCGCGAGCCGACGGACGCGTCCGAGCCGTCCGGCGAGACGTAGTGGACCCGTCGGTCGCCATCGCCCGGTTCCCCGACGGCCCGCACGAACGCCGCGACGGCGTCCAGGTACGCCCGACCGTACGCGCGGCCGTGGGCGCTCCCCGGTTCGATCTGGGTGCCACGGCGCCAGTCGTTGAACGAGTCGATGCGGAGGCGCGGTGCGGTCGACAGCCCCATCGCGGTCTCGAGCATCGAACCGAGGTGGTCCGGCGACCGCGGGATCCGCGTTCCGTCGTCGCCGCACCGGTCCATCGAGCGATCGACGCCCGGGTAGACCGTCGGGACGACGTCGATGTCGCGCCCGGACGCGAACTCGGCGAGCGCGGCGTAGCTCTGCCGGGTCGCTTCGAAGGCGTCGGACCACGACATCGTCCCCGCGTCCGCCGGGAGGACCGGCCGGTTGGTGACCGCGTCGACGTGGTTGAAGACCTCGCCGTTGCGGTCGACCATCCGGTCGATGCCGGCCGCCTCGACGGGTCCGAGGTCGGCAACGAGGTACGGTTCGGTCGCCTCGCGTGTCAGCGACGTGCGGAGGCGGTCGAGGAGGATGTCGGCCTCGGGCGCATCGGACGGAAGGGCCGACCGGATGCGCCGGCCGCGGTCGCCGTCCGCGAGCAATCCGTCGACGGCGCCGAGGGTGAACACGGGTCGTCCGTCGTGCGTGCCGTAGTTCGGGCGGGCGAACAGCTCGCTGAACGCGGCGAGTTCGCCGTCGAGGTCCCGGTCCGACGTGATGGCCGCCGGGAGGTCGTACGCCAGCTCGACGTCCAGGGCGTCGGCGAGCCCGGCGTCGGTGAACCGGTCGATCGCCCCCCGGTGCTCGGGCCTCGAGTACCGGAACACGGCCCGGCCGACGCCGAACCCCTGGAGGGCGTCGATCTGCCGATTGACCACGTCCGGGTCGGCGGTAGAGTCGTACGGGCCGACGGCTGGCGAGCCGTCGATGCAGTCCCAGTCGTCGGCGGGGATGAACGCGTAGTACGCGCCGACGTCCACCCCGTCGAGGTCGAGCGGCTCGAAGGCCCGCTCGTACGAAGCCGGCGCCCGGGTCCCGGACGGGGGCGATGGGTCGGTCCCGGGTGAGCCGGCGGAGGGCCCCGATCCCGCGGTCGGTTCCGTCGATGGCGATTCGTCCGCGGTACAGCCGGCGACGAACCCCGACCCGAGCGCGGTCAGCTCGAGGAACCGTCGACGATGCATGCCCCTCGGTCGCGCAGTCGCGAGATAGTTCTTGGGTTGGATGTTCGATACGTTCCCGGCCCGGGGAACGGTCACCAGTCTCAACGTGACGGATGGACCCTGCGGTTCCGTCGAGGCGGTCACCCCCGATCCGGGAACACCACCCGCGACCACCCCGTCAGCGCCACCGACACCCGACCGTCGTACCAGTTCCGGGCGACGTTTCGGAGCCGCACGCGCTCGCCCTCCTCGACCATCGGCACGCGCGACTTCTTCCAGGCCGTGAACTTGATCCGGCCCGTCTCGTCCTCGACGAGCCCCACCTGCTGGATGCTCGGATGGCTCGGCTCCCAGAGCACGCTGACGGTGCCCTCGATGGACACCTCCTGCCGGCGCACCGCCTCGACCGCCGCGATCGGGATCACGTGTCCTGGTGCCGTCCGCAGCTCCTCGTGGACGTCCAGGACCGCGTCCGTCACGTCCCGCCCGTCGACCATGCGCCGGGCCACCAGCCGGCTCACCGCCGCCGCGGACCAGCCGTCGAGCCTGGCTGCCAGCCGCCGCGACTCCCGGTTCACCGCTCCGAGTTCCGCCCGCGACAGCTGCTCCCTCGCGTCCGGCCGTGTCGGCTCCGCCCACGGGTCCACGCTCGCCGCGCGCTTTCCGAACTCGACTCGCCGTTCGGTACTCACCTCGGCCACCGCCCGCCGACACCGCGCCTCCCGGTCCGAGTCCGGCCGACGGTCCCACCGGGCTCTCGTCCGCTCGATCTCCCACTCGCGGGCCGCCATCCGCTCTTCAGCCGCCAGCGTCTGCCCGAACAGCCGCCCGTCGAGCGCCCGGTCGTCAGAATAGTCGACCTTGGCCTGGATCTCCTGCTCGACGCTCGGCCGCAGGTTCCGCTCGCGCTCGGCGGTCTCGTCGACGACCGCCGCCTCGAGTTGCTCGTCCGCCTGTGCACCGACCGAGGTTTCATTACCGATGTTGTCGATAGCTCTCATTGGAGTTCACCAACTCCGAAGGCGTCTTCGACGCCCCACCGACCGCGGCCCATAACCGCGGTCTTTCTCACGAACCGACAGTCTCGCCTGCGCGCCGCTCGCGCCTTCG
>CAZVOR010000118.1:0-6539 GCA_964628745.1 uncultured Halobacteriales archaeon | reverse complement strand
GCGACGTGACGATGTAGAGGATGCCGATGTCCTTGTGGTTGGTCGTGACGAACCACCGCTTGATGGCCGACTGCGGCGGGAGGCCGTGGAGGTCCTCGTGCTCGTCCGGGCCCCGCGTCACGGGCAGCGATATCTCCTCGACCGCGCCGGCGGTCCGGGTCTCGGCCCCGCCGTCGGACCGGGGCTCCTCGGCGTTCGTGTCGGGCTGTCGGTCCGCCGCGTCGTCGCTCATGGGTGTCCTCCAGTCATGACGTGCTCCCGTTCTCGGTCGCCGTGCTCCCGTTTCCGGACTCGTTCCCGGCCGACGCGTACCACTCGTCGAACGCGTCCTGCTCCATGACGACGACGTCGGCTGTCATGTACGAGTGGCCGGCGCCGCAGAGCTCGAAGCACAGGGCCGTGTGGTTGCCCGTCTCCTCGGCGATGAACCAGGCCTCGGTCGTCTGGCCGGGCATGGCGTCCGCCTTCACCCGCAGCTCCGGGATGCCGAAGTTGTGGAAGACGTCCGCCGAGGTCAGCCGCAGGTCGACGCGCCGGTCGACCGGCACCCGGAACGGGTCGCCGTTCCCGCTGTCGGCGACGTGGCCGTTCTCGTAGTGGAACTCCCAGGCGAACTGCTTGCCGACGACGTCGACGGTGAGCTGCGATTCGGGCTCGGCGGCCTGGCTGTTCTCGACGTACAGCAGCGTCCCGTACGTCCAGATGATGAGCGAGACGACGATTATCGTCGAGAGGCCGAACGAGAGCGCCAGCTTCCGGCCTCCGCCGGCCCCCGACGGTAGTTCGCCGAGCACCGGGCGGTCGACGTCGGCCTTCTTCGACTTCTCGGAGCCGACCCGGTAGGCGTAGCCGTTGTACAGCATGTAGGCGATGACGACCACGCCGACGATGGTGCCGAGCGCGAGGAACACCAGATAGATCTGGCTGAAGACGTCGACTCTGGACCCCGTCGGGATGAAGCCCCCGCCGGCCAGCGGCGCGAGCAGATTGCTCCAGTTCATGACGGCCTATCCGATTGTCCGAGGGTTCGCCTGGCCGGCCTTAGGTGTTACTCTCTGCCCCGGCGGCGAACCGCCCGAGGAGGGAGCCACGTACGGCCGCCACGGCGGACGAGCGGCCGGCTGCCACGGCCGCTGCGCGCCGGTCGCGGGGCCGGACGACCGGTTGCCACGTCGTCGGCAATCGGGTGTCGCGTGGCGGCAGTCCGGACGTGACTGGGAGGAATCAGGGTGGCCCGCGAGAATCACATCGACTCGGGCGCGGCGACGCCCAGGGCGCCCAGCGAGTTGGCGACGGCGTGCCGGGCCGCCCGCGTCAGCGCGAGCCGCGCCTCGCGCACCGCCGGCTCCCCGGCCGCGAGCACCGGACACTCGCGGTAGAAGGCGTTGAACGCCTCGGCGAGGTCGCGCGTGTACGTCGCCACGCCGTGGGGCTCGAGGTCCGCGGCCGCCGACTCGACGACGGCGGGAAAGCGCGCGATGGCCCGGAGCAGCGCCCGCTCCTCGGGGGTGGCGAGCCGGTCGGCGTCGACGTCACCCGAGACGGCCTCGACCTCGTCGAGGATGCCGCAGCACCGCGCGTGGACGTACTGGACGTACGGCGCCGACTGCGCCTCGAAGTCCAGCGCCGCCTCCCAGCGGAAGGTGATGCGCTTGGTGGGCTGCTTGGCGACGATGTCGTAGCGGACCGCCCCGACGCCGACCTGCCGGGCGATGCGCTCGACGTCCGCCTCGGTCAGGCCGTCTCCGCGGACGCGGGTGTCGAGCCGCTTTTCGACCTCCGCCCGCGCCCGGTCGATGGCCTCGTCGAGCAGGTCGTCGAGGTCGACGCCCGTGCCGGCGCGGGTGCTCATCCCGCCGTCGGGCAGCGTCACCCAGGAGTAGAACACCTGCCGGAGGCGGTCGGTGTCGTCCCCGAGCAGGTCGAGCGCGGCGGTCAGCTGGTCGGCCTGCAGCTTGTGGTCCTCGCCGAGGACCGTGACCGCCCGGTCGGCCCGCCCGAGCTTCCACTCGTGGTGGGCGAGGTCGCGGGTCGGATACAGCGAGGTGCCGTCCGAGCGCTGGAACACCAGCGGCTTCTCGATGCCGTAGGCCTCGAGGTCCAGCTGCCAGGCGCCGTCGTCGAGCGTGGCGGCGTCGAGCTCCTGCAGCCGCTCGACGACGTCCGCCGTCGACCCGTCGCGGATGAACCGGGTCTCCTTGACGAACGCGTCGAACGGCGCGGGCAGCCGCGCCAGGCTCTCGCGCATGCCGTCGAGCACCCGGTCGACGACCGCGGCCACGCGCTCGTAGGTCGCCTCGTCGCCGGCCTCGAGCCCCTGCATGATGGCGCCGATCTCGGCCTCGGCGGCCTCGACGGCGTCCGCGTCGGCCTCCTCGAGGAAGGCGCTCCCCCGCCGGTAGTACCGGACGAGCTCGTAGTCGGCGCGGTCGCGCTCGGGCGTCGGGAGGTCGGCCTCGTCGAACCTCTCGTATGCCCAGGCGAACACGGCGATCTGCCGGCCGGCGTCGTTGACGTAGTAGTGTCGCTCGACGTCGTAGCCGGCGAGGTCCAGCACCCGCGCGATGGCGTCGCCGACGATGGGGTTGCGCGCCCGGCCGACGTGCACCGGCCCCGTCGGATTCGCGCTCGTGTGCTCCACGACGACCGAGACGTCCTTGTCGGGCAGCCGGCCGTACCCGGGGTCCTGCGCCGCCGCGAGCGTCTCCCGGTAGTAGGCCGGGCTCGGCGTGAAGTTCACGTAGGGGCCCTGGGCGGCGGCGTCCGCGACGTACGTGTACGCGTCGGCGTCGACGGCGTCGGCGATGTCTGCCGCTATCTCGGGCGGCGGGGCGCCGACCTCGCTCGCGAGCCGGAAGGCGACGCTCGAGGCCAGGACGGCGTCCACGCCCTCGGGGGGCTGCTCGACCCCGAGGTCGTCCGTCGGGAGCGAGCCGGCGGCGAGCGCTGAGGCGAGGGCGTCCTCGACCTCCTCGCGGAACGCGAGGAACATGTCCGGTGGTTACCGTGGCCCCGTGAAATGGGTTCTGAATGTGGCCGCCGGGATGCGGACCAGGCCGCGCGGGCTCCCGGCCGTCCACGAGACGGCAGCGGGCGCGCTGCCGAGCACGCGACGGAAACGGGCTCCGGCCGCCCGACGGCCGTGGCGCCCGCGCTTCCGGCGTCGACTCCTCGAATTTTTATACCCGAGGGGTAGTAGCCCACCGGGAATGATCGACGTCGAGACGGTGTCCGCGAACCTGATGGAGCCGGTGGTGGCCGTGGACACCGACGGCGTCATCGGGTTCGCGAACGAGCGGTTCCTCAGCATCACGCAGCTGGCCCGCGACGAGGTGCTCGGCGCCGACTACCGCCTGCTCGAGTCGTTCGTCGAGGACGGCTTCGACGGATTCAGCGCGGCCGTCGAGGCCGTCGCCCGGGGCGACGCCGACCGCGAGCGCGTCGAGCTGTCGATGCTCCACCCCGAATCGGCGCCGGTCCCCCGGCGGCTGCCGGCCAGGACCCGCGTGTCGCCCATCGTCGAGGACGGACGCCGGATCGGCGTCCTGGTCGTCCTGCGGAACATCGGCGAGCTGAAACAGCGCGAACAGCGGCTCCGCCGCCAGAACGAGCGCCTCGAGGAGTTCGCGAGCGTCGTCAGCCACGACCTCCGGAACCCCCTTAACGTGGCCGCCGGCCGGCTCGACCTGGCGATGGACGAGTGCGACAGCGAGCACCTCGAGGACGTCGCCCGGGCGCACGACCGGATGGCCGAGCTGATCGATGGCCTGCTGGCGCTGGCGCGACAGGGCCACGCGACGACCGAGATCGAGCCGGTCGACCTGGCGGCGGCGTTCGAGGACTGCTGGCGGAACGTCGAGACCGCGGGAGCCACGCTCGTCACCGCGACGGACGCCGTCGTCCGGACCGAGGCGGGCCGGCTCCGACAGCTGCTGGAGAACCTGATTCGGAACTCCGTGGAACACGGTTCCACGAGCCGTCGGGCGTCGCCCGACGACGCCGTCGAGCACGGCGGCGGCGAGGTGACCGTGACGGTGGGCGACCTCGACGGCGGCTTCTACGTCGAGGACGACGGGCCGGGCATCCCGGCCGACGCGCGCGAGCGCGTGCTCGAGCCCGGCTACTCGACGACCGACGACGGGACGGGCTTCGGCCTGGCCATCGTCAGGGAGATCGCCGAGGCCAACGGCTGGGACGTCGCGGTGACGGACGGCAGCGACGGCGGCGCCCGGTTCGAGTTCACCGGCGTCGACATCGAGCGGCGATAGGGGCGACGGGGCGGCGGCACGAGTGACGAACGCTTTTGGCCCTGGCCACGTTCCTCCCGGCAATGAGCGAGGCCGACGGGCCCAGGCAGGTCGACTCGCCGGACTACCACCACGAGTCGCACACGGCGGCGCAGACCTGCGGGTGGACGGCCAACGCGCTGCGCGGCGAGGGGAAGTGCTACAAGAACGTCTTCTACGGCATCGAGTCGCACCGCTGCATCCAGATGACGCCCGTGGTCAAGTGCAACGAGCGGTGCGTCTTCTGCTGGCGCGACCACCGCGGGCACGCCTACGAGCTCGACGAGGTCGAGTGGGACGATCCGGAGGCCGTCGTCGACGCCTCCATCCGGCTGCAGCGCAAGCTGCTGTCGGGGTTCGGCGGGAACGACGACGTGCCGCGCGAGCGGTTCGAGGCTGCGATGGAGCCACGGCACGTCGCCATCAGCCTCGACGGCGAGCCGACGCTGTACCCGTACCTGCCCGAGCTCCTCACCGCGTTCCACGACCGCGACGTGACGACGTTCCTCGTCAGCAACGGCACCAGGCCCGACGTGCTCGCCGCGTGCGAGCCGACCCAGCTGTACGTCAGCGTCGACGCCGCCGAGCGCGCGACGTTCGACCGGGTCGTCCGCCCCGTCGCCGACGACGCCTGGGAGCGGCTGGTCGACGCGATGGACGTGCTCGCGGAGAAGACCGACACCCGGACCGTGCTGCGGACGACGCTGCTGCGCGGCGAGAACATGGCGAACCCGGACTGGTACGCCGCGTTCTACGACCGCGCCGACCCGGACTTCGTCGAGCTGAAGGCGTACATGCACGTCGGCCACTCTCGCGGTCGGCTCGGCCGCGAGACGATGCCCGACCACGACGAGGTCGTCGCGTTCGCGGCGGCCGTCCGCGACCACCTGCCCGGCCACGACGTGATGAAGCAGGTCCCTGCCTCCCGCGTCGCGATGCTCGCGCGCGACGAGGACACCTGGGTTCGCGAGCTGCGCAAGGACAGCGAGTTCTGGGCGCGGGACGCGTTCGCGGGCGCCTGACCGGCGCGCGGACGGAGCGGGAAGACGCCGGGCTCGAACCGGTGCAGCCGACCGGTGGATTGATGCCGGGGGCCACCCCAGCCCGAACCCGCCCCCACCAGTCCCGCCGGTGCGACGGCGGGCGGTCGTCTCAATTTCGAGCAGCGTCACATTTCCGATACGCTTATGCCCGGGGTCGCGCTAGGGACGCGGCATGTCCGTCCCGCGCCCCTCCGTCGGCTTCGACGAGCTGGCGACGCTCCGGCGGATCGCGCTGGCCGGCGGCTACCCGGGGGAGACCAAGCTCTCCGGCGCCGAGCTGGCCGCCGAGCTCGACGTCTCGACCCAGACCGTCTCCCGGCGGCTGCAGTCGCTCGAGGCGGCCGGCCTCCTCGCCCGGGACACCGTCGCCGACGGCCAGTGGGTCCGGCTGACCGAGGACGGGGAGCGGGCCCTCCGCGAGGAGTACGAGGCGTACCGCCAGCTGTTCGAGGGCCCCGCGCACGTCGAGCTGCGCGGGACCGTCACCAGCGGGATGGGTGAGGGTCGCCACTACATCTCGCTTCCGGGCTACATGACCCAGTTCGCAGAACGGCTCGGCTACGAGCCGTTCGCCGGCACGCTGAACCTCGAGCTCGACGCCGAGAGCGTCCGCGCTCGCGCCGGCCTCGCCGCGTTCTCGCCGGTGGCCATCGAGGGCTGGGAGGACGAGGACCGGACCTACGGGCCCGCCGTCTGCTACCCGGCGTCGGTCGAGACGGCCGACGGCGACGGCTACGAGACGGCGCACGTCATCGCCCCGGAGCGGACGCACCACGACGAGGACCAGCTCGAGGTCATCGCCCCCGTGAAGCTCCGGGACGAGCTCGACCTGACCGACGGCGACGCCCTCGTCGTGACCGTGGAGGGTCGGCCGTGAGCCACCAGCGGCCCCGGGCGGTCGAGCGCGCCGTCGCGGCGTTCGCCCGCGGCGAGCCGGTCTGTATCCACGACGCCGCCGACCGAGAGGGCGAGACGGACCTCGTGTACCCGGCCGCGGCGGTGACGCCCGACGACGTGGCGACGATGCGGAACGACGCCGGCGGGCTGGTCTGCGTCGCGCTGGCCGACGCGGTCGCCGACGCGCTCGAGCTGCCGTTCGCGGCCGACGCCGTCGACCACCCGGCCAGCGGCGGGCCGGTGCACTACGACGAGCGCTCGTCGTTCTCGCTGTCGGTCAACCACGTCGACACCTACACCGGCATCACGGACC
>CAZVOR010000117.1:0-6567 GCA_964628745.1 uncultured Halobacteriales archaeon | reverse complement strand
TACGCCATCCCGGGCTGGTCGAACGAGCTGGTCTACCTCATCAAGTACTCGTCGCTGGCGGCGTTCATCACGGTGCCAGAGCTGTTCTTCCGGGCCCGGGCGGTCGCCTCGCAGACGTTCCGATTCACGGTGATGTTCACCCTCGTCGCGCTGTTCTACCTCGCCATCGTGCTCTCCGCCAGCGCGCTGATGGCGAGGGTCGAGCGCCGGACGGCCATCCCCGGGCTGGGGCAGGCGCGCGGCCGGAACGTGTGACGGGGGTCCCGTCCGCACCCTACGTGAAGTCCGAGAGCCCCGACTGGGACTCGTCGGCGGCGGCCTCGTCGGGGTCGGCCGCGCGTCCGTCGTCGTCTCCGCCCTGGGCGGCAGCGTCCGCCGCACCGGCCGCGTCGCCGGCGTCCCCCTCGGCGTCGTCCGGCCCCTCCTCGTCGGCCCCCGCCGGACCGTCGCCGTCGGAGGAGAAGGCCGACAGCCCCCGGTCGTCGCTCGGCGTGCCCTCGAACGCGCCGCCCGAGTGCTCGACGGCCGCCGCCTCGCGTCGCGCCTCGGCGTCGGCGACGATGGACTGCACCTTGTTCGTGCTCTCGCCGCTGCCGGTGACGAACGCCACGTGCTCGGCGTCGAGGTCGAACGCCGCGGCCATCTCGACCGTCAGCTCGCGGTTCGTACAGTGGTGGGTCATCGCGGCGAGGAAGGGGAGGACCGACCGCCGGGCGGTGGCCATGCTCACGCCCGAGGACTCGGCGATGGCCCGGGCGACGTGGTCGCGGCGGTCGCGGGCCGACCGCGAGGCCCCCAGCTTGCGCCAGTACGACGGCGGGCCGTAGCGCGTCCAGCCGCCCTTGGGGCCGTCGCGGGCCGCGGCCACCCCGGCGGTCATCGCGTCCGCGGCGTACCGCCAGTAGCGGTACTCCTGGGTCGCGCGGACCCGTCCGAGCCAGCGGTCGGCGTCGGCCAGCGCGTCGTAGGCGCGGGCCAGCTCCGCGCCGGCGTAGTCCTTCGGGAGGTTGTCCTCGATCCAGTTGACGAGGTCGTCCGGCGTCTCGTCGACGTCGAACGAGGCCCGGCGGGCCGACTCGGGGCTCGCCTCCTTGAGCACGTCGTCGAGGAACTCGAAGATGCCCTGCGTCGTGTCGCGCTCTCCGGTGACGACGTCGTCGACGGCCAGGTGGCCGCCGGCGTCGACCAGCGCCTGGAGGTCGTTGACGGCGCCCCGGAGGTCGCCGCTGTTCTGCTCCGCCAGCGCCTCGAGCGCGCCGTCCTCGACGGTCACCTCCTCGCGCCGGCAGATGTCGCGGAGCACGGGGAGGATGGACCGCGCCGAGACGTCGCGGAACTCGACGTCGCGGCAGGCGTTCCGGAGCCCGCGGCTCATCTCGTAGTAGTCGTTGGCGACGAGCACGACGGGCTGGCCGGCCGACTTCACCAGCCGGGTGATGGCCGCCGCGCCGCCCCGGTCGACGTTGCCGTGGAGGTTGTCGGCCTCGTCGAGCAGCACGAGCTTCCGCCCGCCGGCGCCCCCGGTCAGCGTGCCGCTCCTGGCCGCCTCGCCGGCGACCCGCTCGACGACGTCGGCCGTCCGCTGGTCGGAGGCGTTCAGCTCGACGACCTCCCAGCCCAGGTCGTTGGCCAGCGCGTGCGCCGCGGAGGTCTTGCCCACGCCCGGACTCCCCCGGAGGATGACGGCCTCGCGGTGGGACGGCCAGCTCTCCGCCCACTCGCGGAGCTCCCGGACGGCGGCGTCGTTGCCCCGGACCTCCGCGAGCGTCGTCGGGCGGTACTTCTCGGTCCAGTCCACGCTGGCTCCCACTCGGCGGGACGCGCGTTTAGTGGTTGCGGAGGGCCGCCCGGAACGGCCCGGCCAACCGGTCGACCGGCGGACGGCCCCCGGTCAGGCCACAAGGGCTTTTCCCGCCCCGCGCCCGACGACGGCATGGCCCAACCGTCCACCGCCCGACCCGACGCCGCGACCGTCGGCCGCGGCGCCGTCGCCGGCCTCGCGGCGTTCGTCGTCGGCTACGTCCTCACCTACGCCTGGCGCGCCCCCGCCGTGGCCGACTCGCTGCGAGGGTTGAACGTCCTCGCCGGGTTGCTCGGCGTCGAGACCGTCCCGACCTGGAAGGGCGTGGCGTGGCTGTTCTACGGCGCCCACGGCGCCACGACCCGGTTCCCGACGCTCGGCGGCGGCACCGAGCTGGTCAACGTGGTCGAGCAGTCCGGCGACGGCACGGTCGCGCTGCTGTACGTGCTCGTCCCGGCCCTCCTGCTGCTGGCGGGCGCCGCGGCGGCCCGGGTGGCCGGCGCCCGGACCGCGGGCGAGGGCGGCGGGGCGGGCGCGACGGTCGCCGTCGGCTACGTCGTCCCCGCGGTCGCCGGCACGGTCCTCGCGGCCCACGCCATCGGCGAGACGGGCGCGAGCATCGCCCCCGACCCCGTCACCGGCGCGCTGCTGGCGGGCGTCGTCTACCCCACCGCGTTCGGCGCCATCGGCGGCGCCGCGGCCAGCTATCTCTCGTAACCGGCCCTGCACCCGGGCGGACCGGTTCGCCGGCCTGCCACTACAGCTCCCTGGCGACGAGCTCGCCCCACGGTTCGAAGCCGTGCCGGGCGTAGAACGCCCGCGCCCGCCGGTTGGCCGGGTCGACGTCGAGCACGAGCCGGTCCAGCGGCAGGTCCTGCGCCCGGGCCGCCGACAGCGCCGCCTCGAGCAGGTCGTCGGCGAGGCCCGTCCCGCGGCGGTCGGGGGCGACGTAGAGCTCGTTGAGCACCGCCGCGTCCCAGACGAGCGCCAGCGACTCGGGCAGCACGAACGCGTAGCCGGCGACCGGAGAGCGACCGGGCTCGCCCTCTCCGTCCGCCGCGACGGTGACGCATTCGGCCGACTCGGCGACGCACCGGTCCACCCAGTCGAGGTAGCGCTCGCGGTAGGCGTCGGTGAGCTTCGCCTCGTAGGCCGCACGCTTGGCCTCGCCGCCGGTCGCCGCGGCGAGCTCCCGCTCGAACGCCCGCTTCGCGCGCCAGAGCCCGGCGCGGTCGGCATCGGGGTCGTACGGCCGGCAGTGCACGCGCCGGGCTCGTCGCCCGACGGGGTAGGCCTTTCGCGTCGACGGCGTCCGGGCTACGGGGAGTCCCGCGCCGTCCAGAGCCGGCCGGCGGTCACCACGCCGGCCAGGAGCACGACCAGCAGCTGGAAGCCGCTGCCGACGACGGGGAATATCCGCTCGGCGTCCGCCGGGTCCGGGCCGGGCGCGACGTCGACGCCCGTGGCGTAGTGGAGCGTCCGCGTCGTCCCCCGGACCGACCCCGGGCCCTCCCAGACGGTCTGGACGAGCCCGCGCTGGTCGGTGAGCCAGACGTGGCCCGACAGCGAGACGAACTGGTCCGAGAGGGGGTACAGCAGGTTGACGCCGTTGGTGAACAGGTCCGGGCCGATGCCGGCCAGCGCGTAGGCTGCGACGGCCGCCCAGGCGACCCGGACGGCCCGCGGGCTCGCGAGCCACGGCGTCTCCCGGACACGCGTGTCGTAGTACACCAGGGCGGCGAGCGCGAGCGGGACCAGCGCCGTGTGCAGCAGCGCGCGATGCGTGCCGGGCAGGACGATGCCGGTGAAGGTGTCGAGGTCGGGGACGGCCGCCGCGACGAGGACGATGCCCAGCGAGCGGGCGTCGAACTCGTCGCCGAGCAGGCCGGCGGCCAGCAGCGCCGCGACGGCGAGGTGGACGACCTCGGAGGGCATGGCCGGCCATCGGGGCGGCCCGGATAAGGCCGTTGCCGTTCGGTGCACCCCGACGGACGGCCGTTCGACCTGCCTCGAGGGATGGCCGACCCGCCTCGAGGGGCACCTATCGTCGCGCGTCGAGGGGTGGCTTCGATACGCTTTTCGCCCTCGCCCGACCAGGCCGCCCCATGACGACGGCCGACCCCCGGCGCCAGCTCGCCGAGAAGATCGCCGGCGAGGTCGCCTTGAGCGACGACCCGGGGGCGACGCTCCGCAAGTGGCGGACGGACTTCGACGTCTCGCAGACGGCGCTCGCGAGCCAGCTCGACGTCTCCGCGTCGGTCGTCTCGGACTACGAGAGCGGGCGCCGGGAGAGCCCCGGCATCGGCGTCGTCAGCCGGCTGGTCGCCGGCCTGCTCGACATCGACGAGCGGCGCGGCGGCGACCGGCTGCGCCAGTTCGCCCGCGTGACCTCGGCCGGCTTCGAGAGCGACATCGTGCTCGACCTCCGCGAGTACCCGGCGACCCTCCCGCTCGCCGAGTTCTACGACCGGGTCGGCGGGGAGGAGCTCGTCCGGGGGCCCTCGGGCATCACGGGCCACACCGTCATCGACAGCATCCAGGCCATCACGCGGCTGTCCTCCGAGGAGTTCTACCGGCTGTACGGCCGGTCGACCAGCCGCGCGCTGGTGTTCACCAACGTCTCCCGCGGCGAGTCGCCGCTGGTGGCCATGCGCGTGGTCACGCCGAGCCCGAACGCCGTCGTGCTCCACGGACTGTCCCCTGGCGAGCTCTGGGAGCACGCCCCGACGCTCGCCGAGCGCGACGGCTTCTCGCTGGGGGTCGTGGAGACGCCGCTGGCGGAGGTGCTCGACGCGCTTCGCGGGCTCACCCGGGACGGCGGCGACCGCGCGTAGGGAGGCGGAACCCGCGCCGGCCGGCGGTCCCCGAGCGGTGTCGTCCGGTCCGGCGAGCGAGCGGCCCGGCGGCGCAAACGGTAAGCGGCCGGGGGGCCACGGGGGGCCATGGACCGGATCCCGTTCGGCATCGCCCGGCTGGACGACATCATCGACGGCGGCGCGCCACCCGGCAGCGTGGTCCTGCTCGCCGGCGACGCCGGCGCGGGCGCCCGGGAGTTCCTCTACACCTGCGCGGTCAGCAACGGGCTCTCGCACGCCGACCCGGACCAGTTCGAGCTGCACTACGGGGCGGTGCCCGACGGCGCCGCCGTGCCGCCCGAGATCCACTTCGTCTCCTTCACGGCCAGCGAGACCGAGCTCGAGCGCGAGCTCAAGCAGGTCATCAGCCCCGCGGTCGTCGAGGCCGGCCTCGCGGCCATCACCTTCGCCGACCTCTCCTCGACGTACTTCCAGCTGTCGCCGGTGCCCCACTCCTGGTACGCCGGCGAGAGCCAGCGGCTGACGGACCTGGGCAAGCGCGACGACCGGCGCGACTCGCTGGAGGCGCTCGGCGACTACCTCGACGAGCACGCACCGGGCAACCTCGTGCTCATCGACTCGCTCTCGGACCTCGGCGCGCTGGCCGGCGACCGGACGGAGTGGAGCGACATCGCGATGCTCCTGAAGGGCCTGCGCCGTGCCGCCAGGGGCTGGGACGGGCTCATCCTGCTGCTCGTCGACAAGGAGGGCGTCCCCCCGGCCGACTTCGGCCAGCTGATGGGCTCGGTCGACGGCACGTTCGTCTTCGAGTGGGCGGCCGGCGGGAACGAGCTCGACCGCACCATGGTCGTCAAGGAGTTCCGCGGCGTCCTCCCCGAGATCGAGGAGGAGGACATCGTCCGGTTCGAGACGGAGATTCACGAGGGCGGCTTCGACATCTCCGACGTTCGCAAGATCCGCTGATTCCGGGCGTCGCGAGACCCGCGTCCCCCGGCCGTCGCGGAACGCCCGTTCCCGGTCGTCGCGACGCCGGCGTGGCGCCTGGCGCCGTCTCGCGGTTCCCCGTCCGAGCCCGCCAAGCGTTTAAGCGTCCGTGGACTGAACTACGGCCGAATGTCGGACGAGGGGGCGACCGGAGAGGAGGTGCCCGAGGCCGTCGCGGACTGGCTCGGCGAGGTCGCCGAGCAGCGGGGGGTCCCCGAGGCCGAGCTGGTGGGTGCGCTGCTCCGTTCGGACGGTCCGGACGCGGGGACCGGGTCGGTCGACGAGCGGCGGCTCGGGCGGCTCGAGGACCGGTTCCACGAGCTCCTCGACGACGTCCGCGAGCGCGTCGTCCAGGTCAAGCGCGAGGCCGACGGGAAGGCGCCGGCGAGCCACGACCACCCCGAGCTGCGGACGTCGGTCGAGCAGCTCGCCCACGAGGTGGGCGCCGTGTCGGCCGAGCTCGAGGCGCTCGACGAGCGGGTCGACGACGGGTTCGAGAACTACGAGGAGGTCCTCACCTACCTGACCGAGACCACCGACGGGCTCCAGGAGAAGGTCGGTCGGCTGGCCTCGGCCGTCGTCGACCTCCGCGAGCGCGCCGGCAGCGCCGCCCGCGAGGAGGCCCGCCGGACCGCGCTGTCGCACCTGGCGGGGACGGCGAACCGGCACGGCGTCGACCGGGCCAGATGCGAGGCGTGCGAGGAGTCCGTGGCCATCGGGCTGCTCGTCGAGCCGCGGTGCCCGCACTGCGACGCGTCGTTCTCCTCGCTCGAGCCCCGGCGGGGCTTCTTCCGGACGTCCGTGCTGCACACCGGCTCGCTACCGGCGCTCGAGTCGGCCCCCGACGAGGGTCTCGGGGAGCTCGTCGACGACGGCCCCGCCGACCTCTCGGAACTCGCCGAGCGGTCGCCGGCGGACGCGGCCGGCGGGGTGTCCCCCGACGGGCCGCCCGACGCCGCCGGCGGG
>CAZVOR010000116.1:0-6627 GCA_964628745.1 uncultured Halobacteriales archaeon | reverse complement strand
GCTCGGCCACGTTGTCGAGCTGTCGCGAGTAGTAGGTCCGGTTGTAGCTCCAGGGCTCGAAGACGTGCTTGAGCGGCTTGGACGGGTCCGTGACGACCAGCTCCTCGCTGACCTCCTTGGTCGAGCCGAGGCCCTCGCACTCGGGGCAGGCGCCGTGGGGGCTGTTGAAGGAGAACGACCGGGTCTCGATCTCGGGCAGGTCGATGCCGCAGTGCGTGCACGCCAGCGCCTCGGAGAACTCGACGGCCAGCCGGCCGTCGTCGTCCTCGCCGGCCAGGTCGCCCGTCCGGCGCGAGACCGACCCGAGCTCGACGCCCGCCGGCGGGTCCGGGACGATGACCTTCAGCACGCCGTCGGCGGCCTCGAGCGCGGTCTCGACGGAGTCGGTGATGCGCGAGCGGGCGTCGTCGCTGACCACGACGCGGTCGACGACGACGTCGACGGTGTGGTCGTAGTTCTCGTCGAGCTCGGGGACCCCCGCCGCCAGGTCGTGCTCCTCGCCGTCGACCTCCACGCGGGCGTAGCCGTCGGCGAGCAGCTCCTCGAACAGGTCGGCGAACGCGCCCTTCTGGTCGCGGACGACCGGCGCCGCGAGCTTGGCCTTCGTGCCCTCGGGCAGCTCGAGGATGCGCCGGACCATCTGCTGGGCGGACTGCTCGCCGACCTCGCGGCCGCACTCCGGGCAGTGGGGCGTGCCGACCCGGGCGTACAGCAGCCGGAGGTAGTCGTGCAGCTCCGTGACCGTGCCGACGGTCGAGCGCGGGTTGTTCGCGGCGTTCTTCTGGTCGATGGAGATGGCCGGCGACAGGCCCTCGACGGACTCGACCTGCGGCTTGTCCATCTGGCCGAGGAAGTTCCGGGCGTACGCCGAGAGGCTCTCGATGTACCGGCGCTGGCCCTCCGCGTAGACCGTCTCGAACGCGAGCGACGACTTGCCCGAGCCGGAGAGGCCGGTGACGACCGTCAGCGAGTCGCGGGGGATGCGGACGTCGAGGTCCTTGAGGTTGTGCTCGGCGGCGCCGCGGACCTCGATGTAGTCCTCGCTCATCCGCCCGGGGTACAGCGCGGGTGAATGAAGGCTTGTCGGTCGGGACCGACGCAGACGGACGCGGGGCGGCACCGTCCACCGGCGGACGGCCGACCGGCCGAGGCTACTTTCCCCCCGGCGCCGAAGGCCCGGGCATGCCCGTCCGCGACCTCTCGCACCCGCTCGACCCGGACACGCCGGTCTATCCCGGCGACCCGCCGGTGACGCTCGAGACCAGCGCCACGTTGGACGCCGACGGCGTCCGCGTCACCGCGCTCTCGCTGGGCAGCCACGCGGGGACGCACGTCGACGCGCCCAGCCACACCGAACCCGACGGGCGGACCGTCGACGAGCTCCCCGTCGAGTCGCTCGCGTTCGAGGCGCGCCGGGTCGCCCTCGACCCCGGCCCGCGAGAGGCCATCGCGCGGGGCGACCTGCCCGACGTTCCGGACGACATCGAGCTGCTCGTGCTGGACACCGGGTGGGCAGCGCGGTGGGGCACCGACGCGTACCGCGACCACCCGTACCTCGCGCCCGGGGCCGCCGCGTGGTGCGCCGACCGCGGCCTCGCCGTCGGCCTCGACACCTTCGGCCCGGACCCGACGCCGCCGTCGGAGCGAAGCTCCGACGAGGTTCGCGAACCCTCGGTTCGCTCGCCCTCCCCGAACGCGCACACCGACGAGCCGGCCGGCCTCCCGGCGCACCGCGCGCTGCTCGGCGCCGGCTGCCTCGTCCTCGAGAACCTGACCGGGCTCGACGGGCTGCCCGAGCGGTTCGCCCTCAGGGCGTTCCCGCTTCGCATCGCCGGGTGCGACGCCTCGCCGGTCCGCGCCGTCGCCGAGTGGTAGCGAGAGGGCGGCCGCGGCTACTCCGCGACCGCGGCGACCTCGGCCCCGGCGAGCTCGACCAGCCGTTCGGGGTCGACCGGGAAGACGCCCGCCGGATGCCCGGCCGCCGCCCAGACGGTCTCGTGTTCGAGCAGCGTCTCGTCGACGAGCACCCGCAGGTCGCGGGCGTGGGCGAACGGCGGCACGCCGCCGATGGACCAGCCCGTCGCCTCGCGGACCGCGTCGGGGTCGGCCATCGCCACGGCGTCCGCGTCGAGCGCGTCGGCGAGCGCCGCCTCGTCGACCCGGTTCGCGCCGCTGGTGACGACCACGACCGGCTCGCCGTCCTCGACGGCATCGCCGGCGGCTGATCGCGCCTCCGACGCGACGGTGGCCAGGAAGACGAGGCTCGAGGCGATCTGCGCGACGTCGCAGCCGATGGCCGCGGCGGCGTCCGCGGCGGTCTTCGTGCCCTCGTCGAACTCGTGGACCTCGACGTCGACGCCGTGGCGCTCGCGGGCCGCGGCGGCGAACTCCTCGGCGCGGGGGTGCATGCCCGGGATGGCGTCGCCGGGGCCGTAAGCGTTGCTGGACGCGGTCGAGCGGCGACGCCGGTCGCCGTCCGGCGATACCGGGGACGACCCGCGGCGCCGGTCGTACTTAAAGGGGTTAACCGATTACGGGACGAGGCCATGGGCCTGGGGACCGTTCGTTCACCTGCATGACGCAAGACCTCACCACAACGACGAACGACCGTTCCACCGACAACCCGCTCCCGTTCGAGCCGTACCTCCCGGGGGTCATCCAGCCCGCCTCCAGACCCGGTCGCGTGGAGGAGCT
This sequence comes from uncultured Halobacteriales archaeon, assembly GCA_964628745.1. Taxonomy (GTDB): domain Archaea; phylum Halobacteriota; class Halobacteria; order Halobacteriales; family Hikarchaeaceae; genus CAZVOR01. The sequence continues at coordinate 3,933 of CAZVOR010000116.1, read as the reverse complement.
GGTGACCTGGGCGCTGCGCCACAAGTAACCGGCCACCGCTAACCGGCCACCGCTCCCCGCCGAGGGGACTGTCGCCCGTTTTCCGCGCGCCGGGTCGGGAGCCGCCGGCTCGGCCTACCCGTCGTCCTCGGCGATGGTCGCCCGCACGAGCCGCTCGAGTCCCCGCCGGAGCAGCCCGCTGGCGGCGGGCTCGGAGATGTCGAGCGCCCCGGCGACGTCCCCGAGCGTCGCCGCCCGCGGTTCCTCGAAGTAGCCCGCCTCGAGCGCGACCAGTATCGCCTCGCGCTGGGGCCCCGTCAGCCCGTAGCTGTTCGGCAGGATGCTCCCGTGCTCGTTGATGCGGTCGAGCTGGATGCTGACGCCGTGCTCGAGCGCGAACTCCCACAGCCGCCCCGCGGTCTCCCGGTCCGGGAACCAGGTCGAGAGCAGCCAGGTCGTGCCGTCGTTCTCGATCTCCAGTATCACGCCGTTCGACCGGCCGATCTCCGTCGAGAACAGGATCGCCCGGTCGCTGTAGGTGAACGCGTACACGGCCTCGTCCGCCAGCTGGATCACCCGTTCGAACCCGGCGACGGTGGGGTCCGCCCGCAGCCCGGCCTCGAGCCGGTCGAAATCGTCGGACGTCACCGAGAACAGGTAGCGCTCGCTCTCGGGGTCCGTGCCGGCCTCCCGAACGGGCCGGAGGACCGCCGTCTCGTCGTGCGCGACGGTCTCCGTCAGCGCGATGTCGGGGTGTTCGACGCGGAAGCGGGCGAGGACGTCGGTCATCGGTGTCGGCGCCGCCCTCAGACCTCCTCGGGCAGCCAGCCGCCGGCGACCTCGAGGTTCGCCCCGGAGACGTAGTCGGCGTCGTCGCCCACGAGGTAGCGGAGGGCGCCGGCGAGGTCAGCGTACGACGCGGGACGGCCCCGGGGGAGGTCGTCCGGGAACGTCTCGGAGTTCTCGACGACGTAGGGCGAGATGGCGTTGACCGTCACGCCGTCGTCGCTGGTGTCGGCGGCGAGCATCCGCGTGAACATCAGGACGCCGGCCTTCGCCACGAAGTACGGGAAGTTCTTCGGGCTCACCAGCTCGCGGTCGGCGCCCGCGTAGCCGACGTTGACGACGCGACCCCAGCCGGCCTCGCGCATGGCCGGCAGCGCGCGCTTCGAGCAGAGGTAGGTGCCGTCGAGGTTGGTCTCGAGCACCCGACGCCAGTCCTCGTACTCGAGGTCGGCCCAGTGCCGCGGCGCGAAGTCGCCGACGTTGTTGACGAGCACGTCGACCGGCCCGAGCTCGGCCTCGACGGCGTCGAACAGCGCGCCGACCGCGTCGGGGTCCGTCACGTCGCCCTGCGTCGTCGTGGCCGCGGGCGCGCCGCGGTCGAGCGCGGCCGCGGCGGTCTCCTCGGCGGGGCCCTCGCTCGTGTGGTAGTGGACGGCGACGTCGGCGCCGGCCGCCGCCAGCGCGAGCAGCAGGGCGCGGCCGATGCCCTGGGCGCTGCCGGTCACCAGCGCCGTCCGGCCGGAGAGGTCGGGGCTTGCCACGGCCGGGCAGACGACCCCCGGGGACAAGACTGCCGCGGTGGGCTCGTTCAGCGCGACGATTCGTCCGGTCCACCGGCTTTAAGCGGCCGCGACGCGACCCCCCCGGCATGGCGATCGAAACCATCCTGCTGGCCGTCGGACCGAAGGACGAGCGCCGGACCGACGCGCTGGCGGACGCGGTCATCGAGCTGGCCGGACCGACGGGGGCGACCGTCGTCCTCGCGCACGTGTTCGACGAGGACGAGTTCGGGACCCTCCGCGCCGAGCTGGCGGACAGCGGCGACGCGGTCATCGAATCCGTCCGGGGGAGCCTCGAGCCCCGCCGGACCTCGGAGCGGCAGGCCGACCTCTCGGCCGACCAGGTCGCCGGTCGCATCGTCGCCATCCGCGACATCGAGGAGCGGTTCGACGCGGCCGACATCGAGCACGTGGTCCGCGGCAGCGTCGGCGACGACCACGCCGACGCCATCGTCGCCCTCGCCGAGGAGGTCGACGCGGACCGCATCGTCGTCGGCGGCCGCCGGCGCTCGCCGGCCGGGAAGGCCGTCTTCGGCAGCACCGCCCAGGAGGTCCTGCTGTCCGCCCCCTGCCCGGTCGAGTTCGTCCGCCAGGACTGAGCCGACGGCCCAGCGCCGGCCGTCGGCTCGACCGTCCGGCCGCGGCGCCGACCCAGCCTCAAGCTATTTCACCGTCGCGAGCGCGGGGCGGGCATGGACGCGACCATCGACCACCGGCCGTCGTTCGCGCTGCTGACCGTCGACCTCGAGGCGGGCGAAGCCGTCCGCGCGGAGGCGGGCGCGATGGTGAGCCACGACGCCGGCGTCGAGGTCGAGACCGGCGCCAGCGGCGGGCTGCTCGGCTCGCTGAAACGCTCGGTGCTCGGCGGCGAGTCCTTCTTCCAGAACACCTTCACGGCGACCGAGGCCGGGACGGTGACGCTCGCCCCGCCGCTGCCCGGGGACGTCGTCCGGCACGACCTCGCGGACGAGACCGTCTACGTCCAGTCCGGGTCGTACCTCGCGGCGCACCCCGACGTCGAGGTGGACACGGCGTTCGGCGGCGCGAAGACCTTCTTCGGCAGCGAGGGGCTGTTCCTGCTCTCGCTCTCGGGGACCGGCCCGACGTTCCTGGCCTCCTACGGCGCCGTCCACGAGGTCGACCTCGAACCGGGGGAGGAGTACGTCGTCGACACCGGCCACATCGTCGCGTTCGAGGCGTCGGCGTCGTTCGACGTGGGCCGGGTCGGCGGGCTGAAGTCGACGCTGTTCAGCGGCGAGGGCCTGGTCTGCCGGTTCGAGGGGCCGGGTCGCGTCTGGCTGCAGTCGCGCAGCCAGGACGCCTTCCTCGCGTGGCTCGTCCCGCAGCTGCCGAGCCAGCAGCAGGGGAACTGAGCGGCCGATGGCGCGCCTGGGCGGCATCGACCTCGGCGCGACCCACCTCCGGGCGGCGGTCGCCCGGGAGCCCGACGACCCCCTGGCGGTCGAGCGCGTCGAGACCCCCGAGCGGACCGACGGGACGGCCGTCGCCAGCGCGGCGGTGGACGCCCTCGAGGCGGCCGCCGACCTGGCCGGCCGCTCGGCGTCGGCGCTCGAGGCCGTCGGCGTCGGGAGCGTCGGTCCGCTCGACCGGGCGGCCGGCGCGGTGGTCCGGCCGCCCAACCTGGCCGGCGTCGACCGCATCCCCCTCCGGGACGTGCTCGTCGCGAAGCTTGGCCACCCCCGCGTGTACATCGAGAACGACGCCGTGGCCGGGCTGGTCGGCGAGCGGGCGGCAGCGGCGAGTCCGCCGGGGAACCTCGTCTACCTGACCCTCTCGACCGGCGTCGGCGCGGGCGTGGCCGTCGACGGCCACGTGCTCCGGGGCCGGGCCGGCAACGCCGCCGAGGTCGGCCACCTGGTCGTCGAGCCGGCGGGCGGCCGGCCCTGCGGCTGCGGCGGGTCGGGCCACTGGGAGGCCTACTGCTCGGGGCGCGCCATCCCCGGGTTCGCCGGGGACCTGGCCGCCGACACCGGACTGGAGACGTCGCTGCCCCTCGGAGCGGCCGGCACCTCGGCGGCCGACGTCTTCGCGGCCGCCGGCGCCGACGCCCTCGCCGACCGCGTCGTCGACGAGGTGGCGCGGTACAACGCCATCGGGGTCGCCGACCTCGTCCACGCCTACGCGCCCGAGCGCATCGCGATAGGCGGCGCGGTCGCCATCGAGAACCCGTCGCTGGTCATCGACCCGCTGGCCGCGGCGGTCGACGAGCATACGATGCTCCCGGTCCCCGAGATCGGGCCGGCGACGCACGGCCGCGACGCGGTGCTCCGCGGCGCCCTGACGCTGGCGGCCCGGGGCGGGCTCGACGGCTGACTCCTCCCTCGCCCCCGCAACGACCGCAGTGGCGGGGACGAGACGACCGCAGTGG
>CAZVOR010000115.1:0-6713 GCA_964628745.1 uncultured Halobacteriales archaeon | reverse complement strand
ACGACCGCATCGACCCCGACGCCCGCATCATCTGGGGCACCTCCGTCGACGACGAGCTCGAGGGCACGATGCGCACGATGATCGTCGTCACCGGCGTCGAGTCCCCGCAGATCTACGGCCGCAACGAGGCCGAGATGGCCCGCGCCGAGGGTCGCATCGAGGACATCGACTACGTCGGCTGACGGCACCGTCGCCGCCGAGTTCCGACGTTCGCGCCCTGTCCCCCGGATACCGACCGAGTCCACCGCCGACGGGCCGCCGCGGCCACGTGACCCCGCCGTCCGTGCCCGCCTCCGACCGGGACGCTCTCCATCGCGGAGCGGCCGGCCGCTCGTCCGAGCCCGTTCGCGAGCACCTCGGGCGACCGCCTCTCGCGGCCGCCATTCAATAGATAGAAAAAGCCGCGCTGCCTACGGACCTGCCATGGACGTTCCCTACGAGCTCTCGGCGTACATCCGGGTGCTGAAGCTCGCCAGCACCCCCTCGTGGGAGGAGTTCTCCCAGGTCTCGAAGGTGGCGGCGGCGGGCATCACCCTGGTCGGCATCGTCGGCTTCACCATCTTCGGCCTGATGACCCTCGTCTCCGGCGTGGGTGGCTGAGATGCCGATGTACGCCGTGAAGACGACCGCGAGCCAGGAACAGACGGTCGCCGACATGATCGCCAACCGCGAGGAGCCCGACATCCACGCGGTCCTGGCGCCGGACTCGCTGACGAGCTACGTGATGGTCGAGTCGGACGGACCGGCCGCCATCGAGCGCGTCCTCGAGGAGATCCCCCACGCCCGGGGCATCGTCCCCGGCGAGAGCTCCATCGCCGAGGTCGAGCACTTCCTGTCGCCGAAGCCCGACGTCGAGGGCATCGCCGAGGGGGACATCGTCGAGCTGGTCGCGGGGCCGTTCAAGGGCGAGAAGGCCCAGGTCCAGCGGATCGACGAGTCGAAGGACCAGGTCACCGTCGAGCTGTACGAGGCGACGGTCCCCATCCCGGTGACGGTCCGGGGGGACCAGATACGGGTACTGGACTCGGAGGAGCGGTAGCGGCCGGGTTCGCGGACGGCGGGCACACGGTCGAGGAGCGGACGCGTCGGTCGCGGCCCGGCGGGCCGAGCCGGAGCTTCCCGCTCCGGTTCGCGGAAACGGGTGCCGTCAGTCGCCGGCGCTGACGACCGGCTCCTCGCCCCCGCCGTCCAGCTGTCCGACGAGCCGGACCACGTCGATGCTCTCCTCGACGACCTCGAGCAGCTCCTCCCGATTCCGGATGTCGTCGGCGTCGGCGTCGTACGCTCGCACGTACTCGGCCCGGGTGTGCTGCTCGAACACGTGCCGGATGGCCAGGTACCCGGCCGGGACGGTCTCGCCGCAGACCCGGCACTCGCACGCCGGATGGCTCGACGCCTGGTGCCGAATCAGCGCCTCGAGGTCGTCGAAGGAGCCCCCACAGTCCGTTATCCCGCACGCCCATGGTTCCATGGCTGTTCGACCTGGCCGATTGGAGAGGGGGTCTTAAAATACTTTCCCCCGACCGACCAGCGATGATAACGAGCGGTTAAACCGGGCGGCTGCGTCGACCCGTCTCGGCGGACCGGTCATCCGGAACCGATATGCGTCGGACGGGCGGAAGACGACGGTGTGACGCGTGGCCGCTCGGTCCGCTTCGACCCGCACGTGAAGGTCCTCGACGCGCGCACCGTCGAGCGCGCGAAGGCCCGGGGCCTCGACGCGCTCGTCTACGCCCCCCACTTCGTCCGGCTCCCCGAGATACGGGCCGCCGCCGAGCGGTTCTCGGACGACGAGCTGGTCGTCCTCCCCGGCCGGGAGGTGTTCACCGGCACCTGGCGGAACCGCAAGCACGTGCTGGCGCTCGACCTCGAGGACCCCGTCCCGGACTTCATCGGCCTCGACGCCGCGTTCGAGGAGTTCGCGCGCCAGGACGCCGTCGTCCTGGTCCCCCACCCCGGCTTCCTGACCGTCAGCCTCGACCGCGCCGACGTCGAGCGGCACCGCGACGCCATCCACGCCGTCGAGACGTACAACCCGAAGCACCTCCCGCCCCACAACCGGCGGGCCGACGCCATCGCCCGGGACGCCGGGCTGCCGGCCTTCGGCTCCTCGTACGCCCACCTGCCGGGCACCGTCGGGGAGGTCTGGACCGAGTTCCCCGACGTCGAGCCGACCGCCGGGGGACTGCTCGAGGCGCTGCGCGCCGGCGCCCCGCGGACCGTCGACCACCGGAGCGGTGGCCGCCACCGGCTGCGCTGCGCGGCGGAGTTCGCCCACCTGTTCGCCGAGAACACGCTCGCGAAGTTCGAACGGGTCGTGCTCTCGGGGACCGAGCCCACCCACCCGTCGCAGCCGGCCTACGGCGGGCGGTTCGCGGTCGACGGGCCGGCCTGACGTGGCCGCCGGGGCTCACTCGTCGTCCGATTCCTCGACGCTCGCGAGCAGGGTCTCGAGCGCCGTCTCGGCGATGCCCGCCTTGACCGCCGCCCGGTCGCCGTCGAACCGGTGGCGCTCCGCGCGGACCCACGACCCGCCGGACCCCCACGGGGCGGCGCGGGCGACGGCGACGAACGCGGTGCCGACGGGTTTGTCGGGCGTCCCGCCGCTCGGGCCGGCGATGCCGGTGGTCGAGAGGCCCCACGTCGTGTCGGCGACGTCGCGGGCACCGGCCGCCAGCTCCTCGGCGACCGGTCCGCTGACGGCGCCGTGGGCGTCGAGCGACTCGCGGGAGGCGCCGAGGGCGGCCTGTTTAGCCCGGTTGGCGTAGACCACGAAGCCCCGCTCGAAGTAGTCGCTCGCGCCGGGCGCGTCGGTGACGCGCGAGGCGACGAGGCCGCCCGTGCAGGACTCCGCGATGGCGAGGGTCGCGCCCGCCGCCCCCAGCGCCTCGCCGAGGCGGACCTCGACGGGTCGACCGTCGTCGGCGGCCATGCGGACGACGACGCGCCGGGCCGATAAAAGCACGGGGGCGGTCCGACGGGGAGGGACCGCCCCGGACTGGAGCGCCGACGGCCGTCGACGGGGAAACGCCCATGTCGCGGGCTGTCCTGTGGCGGCCATGGACTACCAGGAGCCACTTTTCTTCCGCGTCATGCAGTACGCGGCGGCGGCCGACCGGGACGTCATCGACATGGTCTCGGGGAACCCGGACTGGGGGTCGCCGCCGGCGCTGGCCGAGGGGTTGCGCGAGTACGCCGAGCTCGGCGGGTCGGCCTTCCAGTACCCGCCGAGCGAGGGGCTCCGGGAGCTCCGCGAGGAGATCGCCGCCCGCCGGGACGTCGACGTCGAGCAGGTCATCGTCACCGTCGGCGCCGGCGAGGCGAACTACCTCGCGTTCGCGTGCGCGCTCGACCGCGGCGCCGGGGACGAGGTGGTGCTCACCGACCCGGTCTACCCCTACTACCCGGGGAAGACCCGGATGCTCGGCGGGCGGGCGACGTACGTCCGGGCCGAGCCGGACGGCTCGCTCGACCCGGACCGGGTCCGCGAGGCCGCGAGCGAGGAGACCGCCTGCATCGTGGTCAACACGCCGAACAACCCGACGGGGGCCGTCTACGGCGCCGAGACGATGGCCGAGCTCGTCGACATCGCCGAGTCCGTCGACGCCCTGCTGATAAGCGACGAGGTGTACGACCACTTCGACTACGGCGGTCGGTTCGCCTCCGCGCTCGCGGTCGACTCCGCCCACCGCGTCGTGACGAACTCCTTCTCGAAGTCGATGGCCATCACGGGCTTCCGCGTCGGGTACGCCGTCTTCCCGCCGTCGCTCGTCGGCGGGGCGAGGACCCGCCACATGCTGACCAACGTGACCGGCAGCCGGCCCGCCCAGCACGCCGTCCTCCACGCGCTGCGGCACACCGAGCCCGGCTACTTCGCGGCGACCCGCGACCTGCTCGCCGACCGGCTGGCGGCCTTCACGGACGCGCTCGACGCGGCGGGCGCCGAGTACACGACCCCCGAGGGGGCGTTCTACGTGCTCTGCCGGTTCGAGGGGTTCCCCGGGACCCTCGAGAACGTCGAGCGGCTCATCGACGAGGCGGGGGTCGCCGGGATGCCCGGCGAGACGTTCGGCGAGGTGCGGGCGGACTGGATCCGGTTCGCCCTCGTGACCCCCCGAGCCGAGGCGGCGGCCGAGCGGCTCGCCGAGCAGTTCGCGTAGCGCGAGCGTCGCGGGTCCGGCGCGATGCCGGACCCGGCCGGAACCGTCGAATTCGGCGTTCGCGATGGCCTTAACCGCCCATTTATCCGCCACGCCGCGGGCCGGTCTGCCCGGCGAGCGGGACGGGCCACGGACGCAACGGTTATACCGCAGGCCCCCGTCGTGCTAGCTACTACCATGGCAGCAGCCGCCCCCCCGTTGTCCATCTCCGTCCATACGAGTCGGCTCCGGGCCGTCGAGGAGGTCTGCGACGCCACGCTCGGCTGCGCGCAGTCGGACGTCCTCTCGCACCTGCTCCTGCTCGTGGTCACCGGTCTCCTGGCCGTCTTCGTCCTCGCGGCCATCATGCACATCAGGGAGGCCCGCGGGACCGTCTCGGAGGAGCGCTCGCGGACGGCGGCCGAACAGCAGGCGTTCTCCAGCTTCGCCCGGGAGGTCTCTCGCATCGACGCCGCCAGCGCGCCGGCCCAGCTGACCCCGGCCACCGGCGCCGCCACGGCCGTCACGACCACGCAGGCCCCGTCGGACCGGGGGTTGCGGCGGGTCCGGGAGGCCTACGAGCGGACGGTGATGGCGATGGACCACTACGAGGAGGAGTACGACGAGCCGCTGGCTCGGCACATGGGAGAGGAGTTCGGGGAGGAGGTGGCCGCGGCCGTCGAGTCCGGCGGCCAGCTGACGCCGCCGCTCAAGCAGGCGCTACTGCAGCGGGCCCGCGAGGCCGCCGGCGAACGCGAGCGGCTGATGGCCAGCCTCGACCGCGAGGGCGAGGCGCTCGCGGCCGCCGCCGACGAGATAGGGGCACTGGCCGACGTCATCGACGACGCGCACGACCGGACGCTGACCGGCCGGACGTTCCGCCAGCTCCAGGACGAGTGGAACCGCCTGGGCGAGGTCGAATCGAGACTGGGCCGCCTGCTCTCCCGCCGGCAGGAGGAGCTCGGCGCCCGCGCCGTGACGGAGCGTCGCCGCGACGGGCCGACGCTGAACGGCTACCTCTACGCGCCGCTCGACACCGACTTCCCGGTCCTGACCGACGGCGCTGCATTGGTCGGCCGCGCGAAGGACGCCCGCAGCCGGGTGCTCACCGCGCTGACCCGTCGAGCGTAGCCGCGGGTCGGGCGAGGCGCCGACGCGAGCCGGCCGGCTACCCGGCCAGCCGCTGCTTGACCTCGTCCACGTGAGCGTCCGCCAGCCGGATCGGCTCGGGGAGCTTGTAGCCCGCACAGCAGGCGAGGGCGAACCCCGCGGCTGTCTCGGCCCCCGTCCGGTGACCGGGGCTGACGTAGACCGGGTTGACGTGGCGGCCGGGCGCGTCGAACTGCCGGGTCTGCACGGCGTATCCGATGACGGTCTCCGCCGGCGCGTCGACGCCGTCGCCCGCCTCGATGGGCACGATCTCCCCGGCCGGCAGCTCGTCGAGCGACCGGCGCGGCCGGCCGCTGAGCAGCCCCTTGGCGACGCCGACGGCCGGGGCGTCGAACACCACGCCGAGGTGTGTCGCGATGCCGGCCTGCCGGGGGTGGATGCGACCGGAGCCGTCGAACAGCAGCAAGTCCGGCTCGACGGACAGCGCGGCCAGCGCCCCGAGGATGGCGCCCCCCTCGCGGAACGTCAGGTAGCCCGGGACGTACGGCACCGACAGCGGCTCGACCGCGTGGACGCGCTCGACCGTCCGGTCGCCCCGGCGGGCGACGACGGCGCTTATCGCCCGGTCGTCGAGGAACGCCTGGTCGACGCCGGCGACGAGGAGGTCGCCGACGTCGGCGGGGTCGAGGGGCGGGTCGTCGTCGCGGAATCTCGCCGCGGCCGCGACCTCGGTCTGCATCGCCCGCATCTCCTCGCGGCTCAGCCCGGCGGTCGGCGCCAGGTCGGGGCGGACGGGCTCCATCAGAACCGGCGGCCCGGGCCGCCCGGGCCGCGGCCGCCACCCAGCCGGAGCTGGGTCGGGGCGTCGGCGCCCTCGCGCTTTATCTTCTCGCCGTAGCCCAGCCCGACGACGAGCCCGACGAGGTGCGCGAGGTGCGCGACGTTCCCCGCCCCGATGCCACCGACGGACACCTGGAGGACGGAGAAGAAGGCGAACCCGATGGTGAGCAGCCAGATGGGCAGCGGGAGGATGAACCAGAGGTAGACCCGCAGCTGGGGGTTGAGCACCGTCAACACGCCCATCGTGGCCATGATGGCCCCGCTGGCGCCCAGCACCGCGCTCGGTTCGCCGAGGACGATGGCCGTCCCGACCTGAGCCAGCCCGGCGAGCATCCCGGCGCCGAGGAACAGGGCGACGAACGCGCGCGTGCCGACCCGGCGCTCGACGATGGGGCCGAAGAAGTACAGCACGATGCTGTTGACGAGAATGTGGAATATCCCGACGGGACTGTGGGCGAAGATCGAGCTGATCCACGTCCAGACGTACGCCGGATGATTGGCCGAAAGCGTGAACAGATCGTTGTGGACCCCGCTGCCAAACAGCAGGATGACGGCCCACTGGGAAGCGTAGGTCACCCACATCAGGGCCAGGAAGAGGTAGGTCGCGTTCCCGCGGACGTAGGC
>CAZVOR010000114.1:0-6769 GCA_964628745.1 uncultured Halobacteriales archaeon | reverse complement strand
GCAGCGGCTTCGCGAACGGCACCGCGGCGATGAACGCCAGCGCGAGCAGCGCGTGAGCCCACCAGGTCACGGGGTAGAACGCGAGCGCCTGGTCGGGCGACATCCCGGCCAGGGCGAGCAGGTCGGCGACGAACCAGCCGACGAAGCTGACGGTCTCGAACGGCGGGAACCGCTGGGCGAGGATGCGGACGCCCTCGGTGAGGTAGCCGCCGACGCCGAGCAGGAACAGCGTCCAGACGAACAGGTCGTCCTCGAGGCTGGTGTGCTTGCCCCACAGCCGCCCCTCGCGGACCCAGTACCGCCGGTACAGCGCCATCCCGACGCCGACGACGAACAGGAAGCCGAGCGCGTCCATCACCAGCGAGTACGACAGGTAGAAGTCGCCGACGAAGAAGGACTGCCCGGTCGCGGTGCGGTAGAGGTCCATGTCGACGGCGAGGATGGCCGTTCCGATGAGCAGCGTCAGGAAGCCCCACATGACGAACGCGTGCATCAGCCCGCCGTAGAGGTCGCGGTTGAAGTTCAGCTCGTTCGACCCCGCGATTCGGGCGGCCCTGACCACCCGACCCGGCAGGTCGTCGAGCCGCTCGAACGGGTCCTCCGCGCCCCGTGCGTACCGGGCCACCCGCTCGTACAGCCCGAAGAAGAAGATGACCAGCGTGACCGCGGCGAGATAGTAGAATACGGCCTCCCCGACGTGGCCGATCTGCCAGAACGTCGGCCGCGTGACGGGGGCGGCCTGCGCCAGCGCCGGAGCCATGGCTAAGGGCGGGAACACGACGCGCATAAAGGTTGCCAAGGTCTCCGCCGTGGCCGGTTCGGCGGGCGGTGGCTGGCCGCCCCGGACCTACCCGACGGCGGTCGGCCGGAGGTCGAGCAGCCCCGCGTCCGCGTCGACGAGGACGTGGAGGTACTCGGCGTAGTCGTCTACCGGTCGGATGTCGACCTCGGCCGTCTCGGCTCCCCACCGGGTCGTCTCCGGGTTCTGTGAGATGATCCAGCTCTCGACCGTGTAGGTACCAGGCTTCTCGAACACCGACCGGACGGTCCGTCGCTCGCCCGGGTCGAGCGCGACGTTCGCGCCCGCCAGGTACATCGGGTCGTTGACCTCGACTGGCCCGCTCGTGATGCGGACCGTCACGACCTGCGGGACCGAAAGCCGGTTGTCGAAGACGAGCGACCCGGCGGGGGCGACCGGTCGAGCGAACCGCAACCGGCCGTCACGCCGGCGAGAACGAGGCCAGCGGCGCTCCCGCCGAGCCGGAGGACGTCGCGTCGTTGGTAGGACGGGGACATGGTCGCCAACCATCGGTTCGGCGGGGTAACTACCTTCGGGCCGGGCGGCCCGACTCGGCCATCGCCCCGACCGCCAACGTGTTTTTGGTGGGCGGGGCCGTGGGATACGGGTCGATGGACGAGAAGACCGAGCGGCTCCGGGAGATCTTCCTGTCGGTCGCCGACGAGGAGACGCTGACGGAGCGCCAGTCGGCGGCCCGCGGCTCGCTGTCCGGCGAGGGGGCCGACGCGGAGCGACTCGCCGCCGTGGTCGCCGCGATGCGCGAGCGCTACGAGTTCTCGACCGACCTCGACGACGAGGCGCTGTGCGCGGTCGCCCGGCGGTTCTACGCGGGCGACGCGGACGCCGACATCGCCCGGGCGCTCGGCGACGCGGACGAGGGCACGGTCCGCCGGGCCCGCCTGGACCTCCACCTGGTGGCCGACCGCGACCTCGACGCGCCGTTCGACCTCGACGAGCTCCGCCGGCTGCGCCAGGCGGACGCCTCGACGGCGGAACGGGCCGGGGCGCTCGGCGTGGACGAGTCGACGGTCCGCCGGTACGCCCGCGTGCTCGAGGCGCAGTCCCGACGCCGGCTCGTCGGCGACCGGTTCCGCGAGGAGTTCGACCGGCTGCTCGCGGACGCCGAGCTCTCGGCGCGGTTGACCGGCGCCATCCGCGAGACCGGCCTCGCCGAGGCCACGGAGGACGCCGAGTCGGACGTCCCCTTCTAGCGCGCCCGCACGCGCCATCGGCGGGCCGCTGGCCCGCCCACCTGCGAGCAATCCACGCCGCGAGCCACACCGCGTCCGGGTCGCCCGTTCGCCACGCTCGCGCCCTCGCGGGTGCTCGCGAGGCGTCGGGCCCGCCCCCGAGTTTATACCGGAGACCGCACCAACCCGCCACGTGCCCGACCCGACCTTCGCCGAGCTCGCCTCGGCGGCCTACTGCCCCCGGCAGCTGTACTACCGGCGGCGGGACGAGGACTGGAAGCCCCCGCCCTCGGCCGGGGCGGTCCGCGAGGTCGCCTTCCATTACGGTCGGCTGCTCGACGATGACGACGCCCTGGCGGCCGCGCCCGTCGCCGTGTCCGCGGGCGACTGGCGGGCCAACCTGCGCCGGAGCGGGGCGTCGCTCGACGCCTGGTCGGACCTGCTCGACCCCGCCGACCGGAGCCGGTACCTCGAGGGCCGGGACTGCCGCGGCGTCGCGGACAAGGTGCTCGACGACCCGGCCGGGGTGAGCTTCGTCTCGCCGGGCGAGCCGCCGCCCGACGGGGTCTGGAAGCCACAGCGGGTCAGGGCGGTGGCCGCGGCGAAGGCGCTGGCCTGGGAGCGACAGGCCGCCGTCGACCGGGCGTACGTCGAGTACCCGGCGCACGGCGTCGTCCGGCGGGTGCCCCTCGACGGCCGCCGTCGGGCCGAGTACCGGCGGACGCTGCGGACCGTCCGCAGTATGGACGGCCCGCCCCCGCGGCTCGCCAACCGGTCGAAGTGCGCGGCCTGCGACTACCGCGAGTCCTGCGGCGTCGAGACGCGGACGCTACGCTCGCTGCTCGGCTAGCCAGGCCTCGACCTCGTCGGCCCGCCGTCCCCGGCGGTGGACGACGCCCCGGTCCGGATCGACGACCGTGCTCGCGCCGCCGGGCGTCCGACCGCCGTCGAGCACCCCGGCGACGGCGGCGCGCAGCGACGCGTCGAGCTCGTCGGGCTCGCGGACCCCGCCCCGCCCCGAGACGTTGGCGCTCGTCGCGGTCAGCGGGGCGGCCCGCTCGAGCAGCGCCCGGGCCAGCCGGTGATCGGGCACGCGGACGCCGACGCGGTCTCGTCCGGCCGTGAGTGTCTCCGGGACGACCGCCTCCTTCCGGCAGACGACGGTCACCGGGCCGGGGAGGAACGCGGCCATGCAGGCCCGGACCCGGTCGGTGGCCACGACGTACTCGGCCGCCGCCTCGACCGTCGGGACGGCCATCGAGAGCGGCCGGTCCCTCGGCCGGTCCTTGGCCGCGAAGACCCGGTCGATGGCGTCGGGCTCGAGCGCGTTGCCGCCGAGCCCGTAGACCGTCTCGGTCGGGTAGACCACCAGCTGGCCCGCGCTGACGGCCTCGACGGCGGCCTCGAGGTCGGCGCCCATCGTCCCGCCGTGGGCGGCCCCGGGGGAAAAGCGACGTGGTCGGGCCCGGATTCCGCTCGGGCGTGGGCGTCATGGCAAACTCTTTAGCCGACTGCCCGAAAAGGGACGGCTTGGAAATGGGCTTGTCCAGCGCCGCCCTTGCCGTCGCGGCCGCGACGCTCTTCGGCGTCGAGCTCTCTCGCGCGCTCGTCACGTGGGTCGGCCTCGCGGTCATCCTCCTGCTGTTGGGCCTGTCGGCGTTCTTCTCCTCGTCGGAGATCGCCATGTTCTCGCTGGCCAAGCACCGGCTCGAGGCGATGGTCGAGGAGGGCCGGCCGGGCGCGGAGACCGTCCGCCATCTGAAGGAGGACCCTCACCGGCTGCTCGTCACCATCCTCGTGGGCAACAACCTCGTGAACATCGCGATGTCGTCCATCGCGACGGGGCTGCTGGTCTACGTCGGTCTCGGGCAGGGCCTCGCCGTCGCCGTCGCGACCTTCGGCATCACCGCGGTCGTACTGCTGTTCGGCGAGAGCGCGCCGAAGTCCTACGCCGTCGAGCACACCGAGTCGTGGGCGCTGCGCATCGCCCGGCCGCTGGCGCTGTCGGAGTACGCGCTGCTGCCGCTGGTCGTCACCTTCGACCACCTGACGCGGGTGGTCAACCGCGTGACCGGCGGCCGGTCGGCGATCGAGACCTCGTACGTCACCCGCTCGGAGATCCAGGACATGATCGAGACGGGCGAGCGCGAGGGGGTCATCGAGGAGGAGGAGCGGGAGATGCTCCAGCGCATCTTCCGCTTCAACAACACCATCGCCAAGGAGGTGATGACGCCCCGGCTCGACATGGACGCGGTCCCGGTCGAGGCGGACCTCGAGGAGGCCATCCAGACCTGCGTGCACAGCGGGCACGAGCGAATCCCGGTCTACCGGGACAGCCTGGACAACGTCGTCGGCATCGTCGAGCTGGGCGACCTCGTCCGCGAGCGCCACTACGGCGAGTCCAACGGCGCGGACCTCGAGGACGTCATCCAGCCGACGCTGCACGTCCCCGAGTCGAAGAACGCCGACGAGCTGCTGGCCGAGATGCGCGAGAACCGGCTCGCGATGGTCATCGTCATCGACGAGTTCGGGACGACCGAGGGCCTGCTGACGATCGAGGACATGCTCGAGGAGATCGTCGGCGAGATCCTCGACGTCGAGGAGGAGGTCCCCATCGAGTTCGTCTCGGACGGGGAGGCGGTGGTCCGCGGCGAGGTCAACATCGACGAGGTCAACGAGGCGCTCGAGATCGACCTCCCCGAGGGCGAGGAGTTCGAGACCATCGCCGGCTTCATCTTCAACCGGGCGGGCCGGCTGGTCGAGGAGGGCGAGCGGCTCGCCTACGACGGCATCGAGATAACGGTCGAGGAGGTCGACAACACCCGCATCATGAAGGCGCGTGTCTCCAGGCCCGCGGACTGGACGCCCGGCGAGGTCGGGGCCGAGTCGGCGGTCGAGGAGTAGCGGTCCGGCCGGCGGGGCCCCTCACGTCGTCCGCTCGTCGAACTCCTCGGCGTTGGGCTCCGGCGCCTCGACGCCCTCCGCGGCCTCGGCCGCCGAGGTGTCCTTCTCCGCCGCGACGTGCCAGCGCTTGACGTCGTCCTCGTACTCCGCGAGGTGCTCGCCGACGGCCGCCTTGACGCCGTCGTCGTTGACGTTCACCTCGAGCGTGAACGGCTCGCCGTTCCCCCGCGATCGCTGGATGTTCGCGCTGATCAGCTCGTTGTCGAAGTAGTACGGCGCGACCTGCGTCATGACGCGCCGGTAGACCGCGTCCTCGACCGAGCGCAGCGCCTTCCGGCTGGCCGAGTCGGCGGCCCGGGCGACGTAGCCGAGCGAGTCCTGCCACTTCTCGACGGCCCCGCCGGGGTCGTCGGACTCGAGCTTGCGGTAGGACTCGGCGAGCTCCTCGCCGGCCGTCTGGAGGTCGTCGTTGACGGACTCGCCGGCCTGCTCGCCGGCGCCCTCGCCCACGCTGGCGTGGCGGGCGGTCTTCTCGCGGATCTCCCGGCCGAGCAGCTCGTGGGACTTCGGCCGCCACTCGTTCCACTGCTCGAACGCCTCCTCGAGGGCGTCGGCATCGCGGGACTGCACTCCGTTCCGGACGGCCGGCGCGCCGTCGGCCTCGAGCACCTCGCGGAGCGCCCGCGTGATGCGCTCGCCGTGCTCGACGATCTCCCCCCAGTCGCCCGAGACGGTGAACCCGGAGACGCGCTCCTCCATGTGGTGGCGCGCGTAGGGCGGCACCCCGTAAATCGCTTTCCTCCCGTCGGCGCCATCCGGACGGGGCGGGCGGTCGGCCGAACGGGTCCCTTATTCCCCCCCGGCGCGCGGGTGTAGGTCATGCCCATCGAGCAGCGAGAACGCGCCGCGGTCGTCGCCCACGCCCTCGCGAAGGACACGCTCGCCCGCCTCCGGGACGTCGACACCGAACAGGTCGACTTCCGCAGGGGGCTGGTGAAGCTCGGCCGCGTCTGCGGGTACGAGATCATCGACGGCGAGCTCGGGACCGAGCCCGTCGACGTTCGGACGCCCCTCGCGCGGACCACCGGCGAGCGCGTGACGGGACTGGACCGCGTCGTCATCGTCAACGTCCTGCGGGCGGCCACCCCGCTCGTCGAGGGGCTGTTGAAGGCGTTCCCGCGCGCCAGGCAGGGCGTCATCTCCGCCGGCCGGGACGAGGCGGCCGGGATGGACGATGACGGGCGGTTCCCCATCGCCATCGACTACGTGAAGCTCCCGGCGATCACGACGGCCGACACGGTCATCGTCGCCGACCCGATGCTCGCGACGGGCAGCACCATGTGCCACGTCATCGAGCGGGTCCTCGAGGCGCAGCCCGAGCCCGAACGCCTGTTCGTGCTCTCGGCCGTCAGCGCCCCCGCCGGCCTCGCCGCCGTCGAGGAGGCCTTCCCGGAAGCCGAGCTGCTCACCGTCGCCATCGACGACCACGTCGACGAGCACGGCTTCATCGTCCCCGGGCTGGGCGACGCCGGCGACCGGGCCTTCGGGACGACCTAGGCGGAAGACGGCCCGCCCCGACGGGCCGCGGGGAGGAGCCGACCGCCCGGACGATTCGAGCGGGTACGCGCGCGGACCGACGCCGTCCGGCCCCCGGGAGGCAAGGACTATAGGCCTGCCGCGGCTCTCGTGAGGCGATGGTGGCCCCGTGCGACACCTGCGGCGATCCGGTGACGGACGCCCTCTCGCGGACCGTCCGGCTGTCGGTCGACCGGGCGGAGATCGACGCCCAGCGGCTCTGTCCCGACTGCTTCGCCGAGTGGATCGCCCGCTACGAGCGCGAGATGCAGTCCACCCACGAGCCGGCGGGCGGCGGCGA
>CAZVOR010000113.1:0-6779 GCA_964628745.1 uncultured Halobacteriales archaeon | reverse complement strand
GACGGCGTCCACGACGGCAACATCGTCATCCTCGAGCGCGGGCTCTCGCCGGACGAGGAGTCGAAGCTCATCGAGGTGACGATGACGGAGATCAACCCGGACGAGTTCAGCGGCATCGAGATCGAGACCTACCCGAACTCGGCCGCGCCCGACTCCGGGCTCATCGGCCGGCTGATGGGCCGCACGACGGCCTCGAAGCTGACGGTCATCGGTCCGGCCGACCGCATCGAGACGCTGCACAAGGACGAGACCCTCATCAGCGCCCTCGTCTCCCGCAACTGATGTCCCGTCGCCTCCCGGAACCGACGCTTGACTCCCTGCGCCGGCACCAAACCCCCTCCCTCGAGGAGGCGTCGCGCCGGACGGACCCCCATCCCTCCTGACCGATGCCCCACCAGTGTACGACCTGCGACCGCTCCTTCCCCGACGGTTCCAAGGCCATGCTTG
The DNA here is from genome assembly GCA_964628745.1 of uncultured Halobacteriales archaeon. Lineage (GTDB taxonomy): Archaea > Halobacteriota > Halobacteria > Halobacteriales > Hikarchaeaceae > CAZVOR01. The sequence goes on along the minus strand of CAZVOR010000113.1, from coordinate 6,332 downwards.
GCGGCTGCCCGGACTGCGGGGGCAACAAGTTCCAGTTCCTCCCGAGCGGCGCGTTCGACGGGTCCACCGCGGGCGAGCCCGCCGGTTCGTCGCAGCCCGGTCCGTCGGCACCCGCCGGGGGGTCGGCGTCACGGGGTGTCACCGGCTCGACCGCGAGCGAGCCGACCGCGACCGACGAGGACATCCTCGAGGCGCCGTCGGAGCCCGCCCCGGACAGCTCCGATTCCGACGGGCCGGAGGACGCCGCCCAGGCCTCGGCCCGCCGGTCGTTCGTCAGCCGGGAGGAGCTCCCGTCCGTCGACGACCGGGCCGCCGTCCTCGAGGAGGTCGCGCGGGACTCCCGCCCGGGCGAGCCGGAAGGCGAATCCAGCGAACCGACCACCGAGCAGCGCCCGGACCTCGAGACGCTCCGGCGCGAGCTCAACGACCAGTTCGAGAGCATCCGGATCGTCGAGCCCGGCCAGTACGAGCTGAACCTGATGGAGCTGTACGACCGCGAGGAGTACATCATCGCGCTGAAGGAGGACGGCCGGTACGTCATCGACGTGCCGGCCCGCTGGTCGGAGGAGCCGGGCGACTGAACCGGGGAACCGAGCCACCGTCTCTCGGAACCGGGCCGTCCCTCGGAACTGGGTCGTCTCTCGGAGCCGGGTCGCTCCTCAGAACCGGGTCGTGACGGTGCCGTCGGGGGCCAGCTCGATGACGCCGTCGAACATCGCCTCGTAGGCCGCGACCTCGTCGTCGTCGTGGACCTCGGGTGAGAGGTGGAACAGACCGACGGCGTCGTGCTCGCGGACCAGCTCGAGCAGCCGCTCGGTGGCGGCCCTGGCACCGGGCTCGTCGGCGTAGTACGCCAGTTCGGTGATGGAGTCCACGCTCACCCGGCGCTTGCCCGACGTCGTCTCGAAGAACAGCTCCGTCTGGGCCACGATGCCGTCGAGGTCGTCCGGCGCGGAGACGTAGTGGATGTGGTCGGTGCGACGCCGCGAGTAGCCCCGCTCGACGGAGAGGGTGTCGAGGATGACGGCCTTCGACTCGTCGACGCCGTAGTGCTCGAGCTTCTGCTGGACCTCGCGCGCGGTGGTCCGCGTGGAGACCACGAGGTAGGCGTCCGTGTCGACCTTGAGGAAGTCGGTGTCGATGCGGTCGGTCTCGGCGGTGCTCGGGTGGAGGAGCAGGACGCCGGTCCCCCCGGGAACCGACGGCGGAGCGCCCTCGACCGCGAGCTCGTACTCCATGCCACACACCCCCACCGGGTCCCCTTAAGCGTATTCGTGGTCGGGAGGCGTCGTCGGCTGGCGACTCGGGATGGGGGGGTTTCGCTGGCGCGGGTGGCGGTGTCGGACGCCACGGCGCGGACGGCCGTCCGGCCGCGGCGCTCAGTAGAGGGTGTCGGCGGTCGCGGCGCCGATGACGCTGAAGATGGCGCCCACGCTGGCGGCCTTCGCCGTCGTGACCAGCCGGGCGAGCGGCGCCAGGTCCGCGAGGAAGGTAGCCGGCGCGGAGACCGCGATCGCCAGCAGGACGACGGAGCCGTACGCGACCAGCAGCAGCGAGAGGAATCGGACCGGGACGCCGCCGACCTCGAGCTCCCGGTCCGGGTCGCGCCCGGCGTCGGCCTTGTACAGCGCCGCGTAGCCGATGCCGAGGACGATGGCCACCGTCGCGGCGACGTGGACGGGCCCCATGTTCCGCGCGAGGACCCAGACCTCCTCGGTGACGACGAACGGCCCCGCCAGCAGGAAGCCCCCGACCAGCTGCTGGGCGGTGTCGGATATCGCGTAGCGCCGGCGCCGCCCGACCATGGCGTGGCCACGGCGGCGGCCGCCAAAAACCCGCTGGCGTCCGCACCGTCCGGCGATGGCGGTTCGAATCCGACCGCCGCCGGCGGGGAGGGGACGAGCCGGGCCGGCGGCCAGACTCCTCGTTCCGCCAGACCCCTTCGTTTCGTGTGCAGCGTCCTACAGGTAGACGGCGCCGAGGATCGGACGAGCGGGGGAGGGGGGAGTGGTCGGGGCGCGCCCACCAGACGAGACACGCACGCCGGGCGAAGGCTTAATCGCGGAGCCGTCCGCACGCGGGGCATGATGCGCTCCCGCCGCGCCGTCCTGGCGGTGCTCCTCGGGGGCGTCGTGCTCCTGACGACGGGCATCCTCCGGGGCCTGCTCGTCACCATCTTCTTCGCGGTCACCGTGGCCTACGTCCTCGTCCCCCTGACGACCTGGTTCGAGCGACGGGGCCTGCCCGAGTGGTGGGCCGCGGCGGCGGCGACGCTGGCGGCCTTCCTCGCCGGCGTGGCCGTCTTCCTGCCCATCGCGGCCGTGCTCTACCTGCGGCGGGGCGCGGTCCTCGCGCTGCTCCGGTCGCTGCCGGACTCCGTGACGCTCTCGGCGGGCGAGTTCGAGTACGTCGTCGCCGCCGGCGACGTGACCGCCTTCGTCTCGGCCCGGCTCAGCGGGCTGGCGCTGACCATCGCCCGCGAGACGCCCGTGCTCGCGGCGAAGCTGGTCGTGTTCGCGTTCGTCGTCTTCGCGCTGCTGTACCGGGGGGATCGGCTCCGCCGGGCGCTGCTCGCGCCCGTGCCCGTGGCGTACCACGACATCGCGGCTACGCTCCACGGCCGGCTTCGCGAGACGCTGTTCTCGCTGTACGTCATCCAGGCGATGACCTCGGTGGGGACGTTCCTGGTCGCCCTCGCCGTCTTCGCGGCGCTCGGCTACCGGTTCCCCGTGACGCTGGCGGTGACGGCCGGCGTGCTGCAGTTCCTGCCGGTGGTCGGCCCGAGCCTCCTCATCGCGGCGCTCGCGGTCGCCGAGGTGGTCGCGGGCGACCCCGCCGGCGCGGCGGTCGTGGCGGTTGTCGGGCTCGTCTTCGTGGGGGCGCTGCCCGACGCGGTCATCCGGCCGCGGCTGGCCCGCGAGCGGACGCAGCTGCCCGCGAGCCTCTACTTCGTCGGCTTCACCGGCGGGCTACTCAGCCTCGGCCCGGTCGGCATCATCGCCGGCCCGGTGGTGGTGGCGATGCTCGTCGCGGTGCTCGAGCTGCTCGCCGACGAGATCAACCCGACCCGGCTCGAGACCTTCGGTACCTGACGCCCGGGCCGGGCCGACGCGCCACCCTCCGCTCGGCCGCCGCTCGGCTCCCGCGGACCGTCGCTCAGCCGTCGCCGGCGACGAGGTCGAGCCCGCGCTCGCGCCAGTCGGTGAGGCTGCCCTCGTAGAAGACGACGTCCTCGAAACCGAGGTGGGCGAGCACCAGGAAGGTGTGGCTGAGCCGCCGGGCGGTGTTGCAGTAGAGGACGACGGGTCGGCCGGGCTCGATGCCCGCCGCCGAGAGCCGGTCGAGCAGGACGTCGTCGGGGAGGAGCCCCCGCCCCGCCGGGTCGACGAGGTCCCGCCAGTCGAGGTTGACGGCGCCGCGGACGTGGCCCGCGGCGAACTCCTCGGGCGTCCGCGTGTCGACGAGCGCGACGTCCGGCGACGCCGCGGCCTCGCGGACGCCGTCGGCGTCGGTCAGCGGCCGGTCGACCGGGCCGGGGAGGGGATAGTCCACGGGTTCGACGTCGACGGCGCCCGTCTCCGCCGGATGCGACCGGGTCCAGGCGCTGAAGTCGCCGTCCAGGACCCGGGCGTCGGCGTGACCGTACAGCCGCGCGGTGACGGCGACCCGCGAGGCGAAGACGCCGTGCTCGTCGTCGTAGACGACGACGGCGTCGTCGGGCCCGACGCCGGCGTCGCCCAGCAGCCCGGCGACGACCTCGGCGCCCGGGAGCATGCCAGCGTCGGCCTCGCCCGCGTCGCGGAACCGGTCGAACGGGACGTTGACGGCGCCCGGCAGGTGGCCGATGCCCTCGTACTCCCAGGGCTCGCGGACGTCCAGCACGCGGAGGTCGGGGCGGTCGAGGTTCGCCGCCAGCCAGTCGGCGCTCACGAACGGGCTCTCGCGCCCGGTCGCCGCCGGGACGTCACCCTCGCTCATCGTCCCCGGTTGGCGGGCCGCGGACATAGGGACGGCGGTCCCGCCGTGGCTTGCCGGGCTCGACGACGGTCGGCTCGCCGGCGGATGCGCCTCCCGCAGCGCGGCGTCATAGGTCTCGACACCACTTGCCGGCATCCAGCAGCCCGGGCCGGTTTGGCCGACACGGCCAGCCCCTTATCCGCCGGGCCCCGAGAGCGAGCGCACCATGACCGACTACGCGAAGGACGTGCTCGTCGACGCCGACTGGGTCGAGGAGCGAATCGAGGAGTTCCAGTCCGACGACCCCGGCCTCCGGCTGGTCGAGGTCGACGTGGACACCGAGGCCTACGAGGAGCGCCACGCGCCCGGGGCCATCGGCTTCAACTGGGAGACGCAGCTGCAGGACCAGACCACCCGCGACCTCCTGTCGCGCGAGGAGCTCGAGGAGCTGCTCGGCAGCCACGGCGTGAGCGACGAGTCGACCGTCGTGCTGTACGGCGACAACTCGAACTGGTTCGCCGCGTACACGTACTGGCAGCTGAAGTACTACGGCCACGACGACGTGCGCCTGCTCGACGGCGGCCGGGACTACTGGCTCGACAACGGCTACCCGACCACGGACGAGGTGCCGTCGTTCCCGGCGGTCGAGTACGAGGCCTCCGGCCCCCGCGAGAGCATCCGGGCCTACCGCGAGGACGTCGAGAACGCCATCGAGCGCGGCCTGCCGCTGGTCGACGTGCGCTCGCCCGAGGAGTTCTCCGGCGAGATCCTCGCCCCGCCGGGGCTGCAGGAGACCGCCCAGCGCGGCGGCCACGTCCCGGGCGCGAAGAACATCTCGTGGGCCGCGGTGACGAACGACGACGGCACGTTCAAGAGCCCGGAGGAGCTCCGCGAGCTCTACGCCTCCGAGGGCATCGACGGCGAGGGGACGGTCGTCGCCTACTGCCGCATCGGCGAGCGGTCGTCGGTGGCGTGGTTCGCGCTGCACGAGCTGCTCGGCTGGGAGGACGCCATCAACTACGACGGCTCGTGGACCGAGTGGGGCAACCTCGTCGGCGCGCCCATCGAGAAGGGCGCGTAGTCCACCCGAGCGGGGTGGCGGGGGGACGGCTCCGCCGGCGTCCGCGAGACCGGCGAGCCCTGCCGGCACTGAAGCACTAAGCGGCCCGGGCCCCGAGGGACGTCCATGGACCCCCAGGAGTTCCTCGCGGCCGTCGAGGCCGACCACGAGACCGAGCTCTCCCGGCTCGGCTCCTCGAAGGCGCTGTACGCGGTCACCGCCGGCGAGATGGACACCCCCGCCGTGCTCGCCGCGATGGCGGCCCGGGCGAGCGCCGCGGCCGACGTCTTCGAGGCGTGGGCCGCCGACGAACCCGACGAGCGGGCCGCGGAGGCGTTCGCGACGGCGGCGGAGCGCCAGCGCGAGGCCGCCGCGAGCGTCGACGACGCCGACGGGGCGGCGGCCGGCGTCCCCGAGCCGGGCCCCCTGTTCGAGACGCTCGCGAGCCTCGAGGGGACCGTCGAGCGCGCCGCGGGGCTTTCGGCCTGGGCGCTGGTCGCCGACGCGCTCTACGGGCAGGCCGTCGGGTTCTTCGTCGGCAGCGCCGACGTCGGGACGGCGGACCGGTTCCGCGGGCTGCGGGACGAGGTCGGGCCGGTCCGGGACGACGCGCTCGACCTCCTCGGGGCGACCGTCGAGACCGACGCCGACCGGGAGCGGGCGGCCGACGCCGCCGCGGCCGGGGTCGAGGCCGCCTACGACGGCTACGTCTCGGTGCTCGAGGACCTCGGGATCACCGTCAAGCCCATCTGCTGACGTCGCCGCTCGCGCGGCCGTCCCGCCGGGTCGGCCGTGACCGGCCGACGGCGGGCGGGCGAGGGCCGCCCGCGGCCGGTGGCCCGACCGAGCCGGGGCGCACCTTTTTGACCCCGGCCGCGGTCCCGGTTGACATGTCGAATCGCTGCCGTTCCGGCCGTCGCGCGACGCCACGAACCGAATCCCTCGCGGTCGCGCCGGACCGGTAGCGGATGCGCGAGGCCGACGAGCGGTACTTCGCCCGCATCGACCGGCGCCTCGAGTCGGCGCTGGCCGTCGCGCGCGAGGCCCGGGCGCAGGGCAAGGACCCGAGCACCGAGGTCGAGATCCCCGTCGCGGAGGACATGGCCGACCGGGTCGAGAACCTGCTCGGCATCCCCGGCGTCGCCGCCCGCGTCCGGGAGCTCGAGGGCGAGCACGGCCGCGAGGCCGCGGCGCTCGAGCTCGCCCGGGACTTCGCCGAGGGCCGCGTCGGCGCGTTCGAGACCCGCGAGGGCAAGATCGAGGGCGCGGTGCGGACCGCCGTCGCGCTGCTGACCGAGGGGGTCGTCGCCGCGCC
>CAZVOR010000112.1:0-6791 GCA_964628745.1 uncultured Halobacteriales archaeon | reverse complement strand
GACGTCTTCCCGACGGGGTACATGGCCGCCGAGAACGCCGACATCGAGGAGAACGACACGGTCGCGGTCTGGGGGTGCGGGCCGGTCGGGCAGTTCGCCATCCAGAGCGCCTGGATGCTCGGCGCCGAGCGAGTGGTCGCCATCGACCGGGTGCCGGAACGGCTAGCCATGGCGAGGGAGCACGGCGATGCGGAGACCATCGACTACGAGAACGAAGACGTCTACGACCGGCTGATGGAGATGACGGGAGGTCGCGGGCCGGACCGGTGTATCGATGCGGTCGGGACGGAGGCACACGCCACGGGCCTGGCCGCCGCTTCCGACCGGATGAAGCAGCGGGTGAGGCTCGTCGACGACCGGTCGTCCGTGCTTCGGGAGGCGATCAAGTGCTGCCGGAAGGGCGGGACGCTCTCGGTCCCCGGCGTCTACATCGGGCGAGTGGACAACCTCCCGTTCGGACCGCTGATGAACAAGGCCCTGACCGTGAAGACGGGGCAGACGCACGTGCAGCGCTACCTGACCCCGCTTCTGGAGAAGATCGAGGCCGGCGATATCGACCCCTCTTTCGTCGTCACCCACCGGGCGTCCCTCGAGGACGGGCCGGAGCTGTACGAGACCTTCAACGAGAAGGAGGACGACTGCATCAAGGTCGTGATGACGCCATAGGGGGCGGTGCGAGGCTCGCACGGTTGCCGAGCTCCGATTCGGCCCTTCCGGCCCGAACAGAACGCCGGCGTCGTGCGCTATCCGGCTGCCGTATTCATCAGGTATCGAGCCGTGTTCTCACTCTCCGGCCCTGCCCCCGGCGACGGTGGCTGCGCGGAGGTAGCGACGGCCGAGTTCGTCCCCGTTTGCGGGGGTCCGCGTCGCCACGAACGGCCGCGGCCCCTCAGGTCCGGGAGACGACCAGCTGCTCGCCGCGGTCGATGGCCGACTCGAGCTCCTCGGCGATGGCGCTGCCGCGGGAGACCTGGATCTCGCCGCCCCGGCCCACCGTCGCGGTGAACAGGTACTCGCCGTCGGCGTGGACCTCGACGGTGTCGCCGACCTCGCCGCCGACCGGCACGACGACGTGTCCCTCGGTGATCTCCGGCGCGACGACCTCGCCCTCGGTCCCACCGCCCGCCTGGCGGTCGCTTCCGCCGCCCCGGCCGCCATCCTCGCCCGTCCGCCCGCCCCCGCTGCCGCCCTCGCCCGCCCGCCCTCCGCCACGGTCGGAGCGCTCGTCGTGCGTCCGGACGTCGATGTCGATGCCGAGCCGGTCCTCGACCGCCGAGATGCGGTCGCCGCCCTTGCCGATGACCGTCGAGATGTCGCCCTCCGAGACGTAGACGATGGCCGTGTTCCCGCCCGTCAGCTCGACGTCGACCCGGCCACGCGCGATGGCCTCGATCTCGCGGGCGACCTCCCGCCGGGCGAGCCGGTCGACGCCGGTCTCGGCGGGCTCGACGTCGCCGACCGGGACCGTGACGACCTGGCGGTTGAAGGTGTAGATCTCGAAGGCCGGCTCGCCGGTCTCGAAGTCGTTGACCGTGATGACCGGGCGGGCGAGGTCCTCCTCGGTGAGCCCCGCGGGGACCTTCACCTCCGTCCGGACGTCGTAGACGGTGTGGACCTGGCCGTCCTCGATGTAGACCACGGTGTCGACGACCTGCGGGATGAGGCCGAGCTCGACCCGGCCGATGAGCCGCTGGAGCGCGTCGATGGCCCGCGTGGCGTGGACGACGCCGACCATCCCGACGCCCGCCAGCCGCATGTCGGCGAACACCCGGAAGTCCTCGGTCTTTCTGACCTCGTCGTAGATGGTGTAGTCCGGCCGGACCATCAGCAGCGCGTCGGCGGTCTTGGCCATGTCGCCGCCCAGCGCGGTGTACTGGGTGACGTGCGGGCCGACCTGCAGGTCCCGGGGCTTCTCCATCGTCTTGACGGCGTAGTCGTGGTCGGCCAGGAACTCCGCGACGGCCTGCGCGAACGTGGTCTTGCCGGCGCCCGGCGAGCCCGCGACGAGGACGCCGCGCTGGCGCTCGAGCAGGCGCCCCTTCAGCTCGTCGGCGTGGTCGTACGCCTCGAGGTCGGTCTCGACGATGGGCCGGACGGCCGTTATCTCCCAGCCGTCCGCGAACGGCGGCCGCGCGATGGCGATGCGGTAGTCCCGGAACTGGACGATGCGCATCCCGTCCTCGTCGAGCTCGATGAAGCCGCGCGGGTCGTTCTCGGCGGCCTCGACGATCTCGCGGGCCCACGCCTCCAGCTGGTCCTCGTCGGTGACCGCCTCGCGGATGGTCTGGTAGTGCATCTCGCCGACGTCGCCGCGCTTGGCCATCGGCACCGCGCCCGCCTTCAGGTGCACCGACATGGTCTCGTCGTCGAAGAACTCGGCGATGGGGAGCTCGCCGACCTCGCGGACCGTCGGCTCGACGTACTCGACGTCGAGGCCGGTCGCCCGCGAGACCTCGGCCTGGACGCCGTCGCCCGTGACGAGCGAGGCGTCGTGCTCGGCGGCGATGTCGCGGATGAGCGCGTCGACGTCGCCCCGGTCGGCGTGGTCGACCTCGTCGTCGCTCGGGCGACGGCCGACGTAGGACAGCGTGAGCTGGCCGTCCGCCGCCAGCTCGACGAGCCGCCGGAGCTCGGCGAGGCCGTCCCAGCCCCGCCCGACGCCGGCGTTGGCCTGCGCCTCCAGCTCGGCGACGACGGCGTTCGGGACGAGCACCGTCGCGCCGGCGAACCGGCCGTCGGCCACGCGCTCGGAGACGCGGCCGTCGACGACCGCGCTCGTGTCCGGCACCAGCTGCATGGGTGTCGGTCCGGCCCGGGCGGCCATAAGGGTGTTCAAGCGGCGACGGCAGCGCTTTTCCCGGCGCCCGTCGCAGGAGCGGCATGACCGTCGCCGACCTCGCCCGCGAGCTGGTCGAGGTTCCGAGCCACGAGGACCCGACCGCCGCGGGCGACGCCGTCGAGGGCTGGCTGCGCCGCGAGACGGACGCCACCGTGACACGCGACGCCGCCGGGAACGTCGTCGCCCGTCGCGGTTCGGGCCCGTCGCTGGCGCTCGTCGGTCACCACGACGTCGTGCCGCCCGACGACGGCCAGCTCGACGGCGACGCCTACGTCGTCGAGACCCGCGACGGCCGGCTGTACGGCCGCGGCGCGGCCGACATGAAGGGCGCCCTCGCCGCCGCGATGGTCGCCTTCCGCGACGCCGACCCCGCCGGCGAGCTCGCCTTCGCGTCGTTCGTCGGCGAGGAGGTCGGCGGCACGGGCGCCAGGGCGGCCATCGACGACGGCTTCGCGCCCGAGTACGCGCTCGTCGCGGAGGGCTCGACGGACTACTCGGCGCCGGGGGTGACCGACGTCGTCGTCGCCCACAAGGGCCGCCGGGGGAGCACCGTCACGGCCCGCGGCGAGGCGGCCCACGCCTCCGAGCCCGAGCGGGGCGCGAACGCCGTCTACCGGGCGTGCGAGGCGGTCGACGTGATCCGCGACATCACGTTCCCGTCGGTCGAGGTGCTCGGCGAGCAGGTCCGGGGCAGCCTCGCCGTCACCGGCATCGACGGCGGCACGGCCTGGAACGTCATCCCGGACGCGTGCACCGTCACCGTCGACGAGCGCACGGTGCCCGGCGAGCGCGCGCCGCTCGAGCGCGTCGAGGCCGTCGCGGGCGTCGAGTGGACCGTCGACCAGGACCTGCCGCCGATGGCGTGCGACGACGAGGCGTTCGCCGCGGCGGCGCTCGAGGCGGCGACGGCGGCCGTCGAGGGCGAGCCGGATCGCGGCGACGCCGCGGGCGAACCGCAGCTGGTCGCCAAGCCACACGCCACCGACGCGGGCTGGCTGGCGCGGGCGGGCGTGACGTGCGTCGTCTGCGGCCCGTCGGAACCGGGCGAGGCCCACACGGCCACCGAGAGCGCGAGCCTCGCGGTCCTCGACCGGTGCGAGCGGATCTACCGCGGGCTCGCCGAGCGCTGGCCGCCCGGGTAGCGCCGTCGTCGCGCGGAGCGACGCCACGCCGGGGCGAGTCACGAGCCGTCCGCGGCACGACCGCGAGCTGCGACCGTACTCGGACCTTATTTGGCCCCCGGGGTCCTTGGTCCCGCCATGGCAACCGACGCCGTCGCCGAGTCGGCTCCCGAGGCCTACGGCGACCTGCTCGAGCGGTACCGGCGGTACGCGATGCTGCAATCGACCCAGCGGCTGCTCTCCTGGGACCAGCAGGTGATGATGCCGCCCGGCGGGACGCCCGCGCGCTCGAAGCAGCTGTCGACGCTCTCCGGGCTCGGCCACGACCTCGTCACCGACGACGCCGTCGCGGGCCGGCTCGACGAGCTCGACGGCGCCGACCTGACCGACGAGCAGGCCGCCGTGGTCCGGGAGATCCGCCGCCAGCACGAGCGCGCGGCGGCGGTGCCCCGCGAGCTGGTCGAGGCGCTCTCGGCGAAGACCACGGAGGCGCTCTCGATATGGGAGGGGGCCCGCGAGGACGACGACTTCGAGGCCTTCGCGCCGACGCTCGAGGAGCTGCTGGAGCTCAGCCGGGAGCAGGCCCGCCACATCGACCCCGACCGCGACCCCTACGCGGTGCTGTTCGAGGGCTACGAGCCGTACCTGCCGCTCGAGACGGCGGACCGGGTGCTCGGCCGGCTCCGCGACGAGCTCGTCCCCCTCGTCGACGCCGTCGCCGACAGCGGCGTGACCATCGACTCGCCGTTCGCCGGCGGGACGTATCCGGCGGCCGACCAGGAGGCGCTGGCCCGCGACGTCCTCGACCTGCTCGGCTACGACTGGGACCGCGGCCGGCTGGACACCTCGACCCACCCCTTCTCGTCCGGGAACCAGTTCGACGCCCGCATCACCACGCGCTTCTCCGAGGACGACCCGCTCGACGCGCTGATGTCGACCGTCCACGAGTTCGGCCACGCCACCTACAGCCTCGGGCTGCCGCAGGACGCGTTCGGCAGCCCGCTGGGCGAACACCGCGACCTCACCGTCCACGAGTCACAGTCGCGGTTCTGGGAGAACCACGTCGGCCGGACCGCCGCGTTCTGGGAGCGCGTCGCGCCGCTGGCCCGCGAGCACCTCGCCGGTCTCGAGGACGCGACCGTCGAGGCGCTGTACCGCGCCGCCAACCGGGTCTACGACGACAACCTCATCCGGGTCGAGGCGGACGAGCTCACCTACCACATGCACGTCGTGCTCCGGTACGAGATCGAGCGCGACCTCGTCCGGGGCGACCTCGACGTCGCCGACGTCCCCGGGGTGTGGAACGACAAGATGGACGCGTACCTCGGCGTCCGCCCGGAGACCGACGCCGAGGGCTGCCTCCAGGACGTCCACTGGAGCCACGCCAGCTTCGGCTACTTCCCGACCTACTCGCTCGGGAGCGTGCTCGCCGCGCAGCTCGACCACCACCTCCGGGCCGACCTGGACGACGTCGACGCGCTCGTCGCCGGGGGCGAGTTCGGCCCGGTCCACGACTGGCTGACCGAGCACGTCCACCGCCACGGCGCCCGCTACACGACCCCCGACCTCGTTCGCGAGGCGACCGGGGAGGGCTACACGGCGGACCACTTCGTGGACTACGTGGCGGCCAAGTACGGCGAGCTGTACGAGCTGTAGGCCACCGGCCGGTCCCGCTTCCGGCCATCGGAACCGCACGTTCCACCCCGGATGACCCCCGGTGCGGGCGATTTCTGGACGCGCGTCGGATCCGTCGCCGCCCCGACGCCAGTAAGGTTAAATAGTGACATGCCATAGCGTACCACGTATGGCGTCCGCGTCGAACGAGGACCTTTTCGACCGATTCCTGGCGCAGCGAGGCCACGACGCACCCCCGTCCTGGGAGCGCTCCTACAACAAGAAGCAGTGTCCCGAGTGCGGCGGTCTCCACGACCTCGGCGCGACGTCCTGTACAGTCTGCGGGTGGCCCGGCCCAGGGGGGTGACCCGGGCGATTCGACCGCCGCCCGCCCGTTAGCGCCGCGCCCGGCTGGCGCGGCCCGGCCCCGAAGCCGACCCGTGGTCCGGCCGTCGCGGCACGAGCCGGGCGCGTGGCCGGGCCACACGGTTTATCCCGCTGGGGGTCATGCGGCGTTGCATGACCGATGGCGACACCCCGGTGACTCGCCTGTTCGGGGGGCCCGGCAGCGGGAAGACCACGGCCCTGCTGGACCGGGTCGAGGCGATGCTGGACGAGGGGGTCGACATCGACGACCTCCTGCTGGTCTCCTACACGCGGGCCGCCGCGGCCGAGGTTCGCGAGCGGCTCGCCGAGCGCCTGGACGTCTCCCCGCGCTCGCTGCGGGGGAACGTCAGCACGATGCACGCGAAGGCGTACGACCTGCTCTCCCTCTCCCGCGGCGACGTGGTCGACGAGTCGGACAAGGAGGCGTTCTGCGCGGACTACGGCATCGAGTACGAGGACGAGTACAAAAGCGGCGGCCGCCGGACGGCCCGGTCGACCGCCCTCGGGAACAAGATCATCGCGACCAGCCAGTGGCTGCAGCGGACGAACCGGGAGGTCGCCGACTGGTACGACGTCCCGTTCCACTGGAACGTCGAGGAGGTCCGGCTGCCCCCGGACATCGACCCGTACGCCCAGGAGGGGAACAAGTACACGCCGACCTGGACCGCCGACGACAAGCGCGTCAGCGTCCCGGAGGCCATCCGTGGCTGGCGGACGTACAAGGGCGAGGAGGGGCTGGTGGGCTTCGCCGACATGCTCGAGCGCGTCAGGCAGCGCTCGCTGGTCCCGAGCGTCGACCACCTCGTCATCGACGAGTTCCAGGACATCAC
>CAZVOR010000111.1:0-6896 GCA_964628745.1 uncultured Halobacteriales archaeon | reverse complement strand
GCGGGCGGCGACGGCGACGGCTACTCCATCGGCGTCGGCCACTTCGTGCACGCGGCCCGCCGGAACGTCGACCTGTCGTACGTCGTGATGGACAACCGCATCTACGGCCTGACGAAGGGGCAGTTCTCGCCGACCAGCCGGCCCGACTTCGAGACCGCGACGTCGCCCGACGGCCCACAGCAGCCCCCCGTCAACCCGCTGGCGCTGGCGCTGTCGTCCGGCGCGACGTTCGTCGCGCAGTCGTTCGCCTCGGACGCGAAGCGCCACGCGGAGATCGTCGAGGCGGCCATCGAGCACGACGGGTTCGGCTTCGTGAACACGTTCAGCCCGTGCGTGACGTTCAACGACGTGGACACCTACGACTACTTCCGCGACGCCCTCGTCGACGTCGCCGAGGCGGGCCACGACCCGACGGACTACGACGCGGCCGCGTCGCTCATCCTCGATCGAGAGGTGGAGTACCAGGGCGTCCTCTACCGGGACGACGACGCGCCGTCCTACGGCGAGGTCCACGGGCTCGAGGGGAACATGGCCGACCTCTCCGAGCCGCCCTCCGCGGACGAGCTGACGGACCTGGTGCGCGAGTTCTACTAGAGCCCCCCTCGCACACGGCGGTGTCCTATTTCGCCCGGGTGCCGCCGGGCGCCCGCCAAAGATCCGTCCTCGAAACCGCCACGCGTTCCCTGACGTCGTGAGATCCGAAGGGACGCACCCGCCACCGAGCGGCCATCGTCGCTACCCGCCGAGGCCCCGCGGTCGGAGCGCTCACCCGGCCAGCCGCTTGCGCGCCAGCTTCGCCAGCGTCGGCAGGTCCCCGAGGTGAAGCAGCCGGAGCATCGCGCGCCTGTCGCCCGCGTTCGCGCGGGCGAGGGTCTCGGGGTCCGCCCGGTTGAGGTCCCGCATGAACCGGTCGTACCGGTCGTTGTCGGCCAGGTACAGCAGCTCCGTCAGCAGCAGCCGGGACGCGACGTTCGGCGCGACCTCGGACCGCCAGAGCTCGCCGTAGACCGAGAGCCTCTCGGCCGAGGTGTCGCGCTCGGCGGGCGTCAGGCAGTGGTCCGCGGCGACCGCCGCCGCGCGGCCAGACTTCATGCCCTTGTGAATGCCCTCCCCCCAGACGGGGTCGATGGTCGGCACCGTGTCGCCGACGGCCATGAAGCCGTCCGTGTACAGCGCGCCGGGCGGCTGGATGTGCGCCGAGCCGCGGTGCTGTTTCCCCTCGAGGCGGGTGGCCCCCGACAGCCGGGGGTCGGCCTCGACCCATCGGTCGAGGTAGTCGTCGATGCCGAGGCCCGCCTCGGCCATCTCGCGGTGGCGGTCGTTCTGGATGTAGCACAGGCCGACCTTCGCGGTGTCGCCGCCCGTGTGGAAGATCCACGCGTAGCCGCCCGGCGCGACGTCGTGGTCGAGCCGGAGCATCATCGCCCCGTCGAGGTCCGCGTAGCCGTCGGGTGCGAGGTCGACGCCCTCGAACTCGAACTCGACCCCGATGGCCTGGTGCTCGCGCTCGAGGTCGCTGACGCCGAGCGCCTTCGCCAGCGGCGCCGACGGTCCGGTCGCGTCGACGACGATGTCGGCGTAGACCTCCTCGGACCCGCCGTACCTGACGCCGACGATCCTGCCGTCCTCCGTGACGGGCCTCGAGACGCGGGCGTCGAACCGGTACTCGGCGCCGCGCTCGCGGCCGTCGCGAACGAGAAACCGCTTGAAGTCAGCGAACTCGAGCACCGCCCCGGCCTGCTCGCGCCGGAAGTGGTCCGTCGGGGACTCCAGGACGACGCTGTCGGTGAACCGCATCACGACGTCGTCCGGGATGCCGAACGACGCCATCATGCCCGGGAACGTCCCGCCGGTCGACTTGTTGCTCTGCCGGGGGAACTCCGCCTCGGACTCGGTCTCGAGCACCACGACGTCGTAGTCCCGCGCGGCGAGGTCGCGGGCGCACTGGGCGCCGGCGGGCCCGGCCCCGGCGATGACCACGTCGTGGCGGTCGCCCATGCCCGACGGTCTTCCCTATGGCTAATCAGTCTTGCTTTCGGGCGACTCCCCCGGAGTCCGGCTCGCCGCCGGGCTCCCGCGCGGCCGGCGGCCCCTCCATAAAGTCTTTGCCGCCCATGGTCGTTGGGGGGGTGCATGTATCGACCCTGGCCCCCGCGCCCGGCCGGCCGTACGAGCGCCGCGAACCCGCCGGAACCCGGGGGACGGTAGCCCGCCAGCATGTCCGATTCCCCCTCCGAGCGCCCGTACGCGGCGCCGCCCGACCCCGGGCTCGTCGAGGCCATCCGGATCGACCTGGAGACGCTCCACCAGCACTGGATGGCCCTCCAGTTCCCCCAGGTCCGCACCGGCTCCCACGCCGTCCTCGGCGCGTGGCGCCCGCGCTCGACGCTCGCCCGCGTGCGGTTTTTCCTCTGGAGCTTCCTCGGCGTGCTCGTCGTCGGGGGGCTTTACCCCTTCACGGTGGTCGGGCTCGCCATCCGGTACTACTCCGCGCGGCTCGACCGGACGGCCGCCCGGGTCGGCGTCATCGGGGTGGTCCTGCTCTCGATCCTGGCCTGGGGCGCGCTGACCCTGTTCGCCCGCTTCCGGTTCTCGACGGAGGGCTTCCTCGCCGTCGCCGCCGCGGGCGGGGTCGCCACCGTCTCGGCCGCGCTCGCGGTCGGCTTCGCGCGGGTCGACGGCCGCGTCACGACCGTGGCGTTCGCCTACCCGTTCGGCGTCACGGCGCTGTTCCTGCCGCCGGTCGTCGCCGCGCTGTACTCGCCGGCGCTCGGCGACGTCATCTTCCCGCGGTCGGAGCTGCTGGCCATCTGGCTGCTCGACACCGTCCTCGACGTCGGCGGCCTCAACGCCTACCTGCGCGCCCGCTTCGACCTGGTCGGGCTGGCGTACGTCGGGATGTGGTTCGGCCTCGCGGTCCCGGTCGGCTGGTTCCTCGGGCTGCTCGTGACGCTGGCGGACCTCGTCCGGCCGACCCGCGACGACGACGGCGAGGCGTGAGCGGCCAGCGACCGGCGGGCGAGCGGTCGCGGGTCGCGACGGCCGAACCGCAACCGACTTCCCGGCGGTACCGCCACGGGCGAGCATGCCCGACAGTCCGCTCGGCGTCGACGTCCGGGTCGGCGAGGTCGTCCGGGCCGAGCCGTTCCCGGAGGCGCGGAAACCCGCGCTCGCGAAGCTGTGGATCGACATCGGCGACCGGGAGGTGAGGTCGGCCGCGCAGCTGCTGCACCGCCACGACGTCGAGGACCTCCCCGGCCGGCAGGTCTGCTGCGCCGTCGACCTCGGCACGGTGACCATCGCCGGCTTCGAGTCCGAGGCGCTGACCGTCGGGGTGCCCGGCGAGGAGGGCCACCCGGTGCTCGTGGTGCCGGACGAGGACGTCCCGCTCGGCGGTCGACTGTACTAACGGCCGGTGGGGTCCCCTCGTCGCGCTGCGAGCGAGCGAAGCGAGCGAGCGGGCCGAGGAGCGACCGAGGGGAGCGACGACGGCTTTTTGGTGCAGATTTTTGCCGGGAGGGCGCGCCTGCGGCGCGCCCGACCGTGCAAAAAGGTGCGCCTACATGTAGCCGAGGTCGCGCAGCCGCGCCATCAGGTCCTCCTTGTCCTGGGCGCGGCCGGCGCGCTCGACGGTCCCCTCGAGGTCCTGCAGCCACGCGGGGGCCTCGTCGGCCTTCTCCGTGCTGACCTCGGAGCCGAGCGACCGGAAGCCCTCGAAGTACTTCGGGCTGACCGGGATGTCGGCGTGCGTCAGGCCGGCCGGGAGGTCGTCGTACCCCTGCGGGACGTAGCCGTCGTCGGGGTACGCGGGGACGGTGTCGGGGACGACGTAGCTCCACGTCGCGTCCCAGACCGCGCGCTCGTCGAACTGGAGGATGGGGTGCACGCGGTCGTGCGGCGGGTACTTCGCGGAGTCGTGACGCGGGCTGAAGAACGTCTCGTCGGCGCGGGCCTCCTGCTCGTCCCAGCGCACGCCCGAGACGATGCCGTCGACGTCGTGGGCCTCGATGGCGTCGTTGAGCGCGACGGTCTTGAGCAGGTGGTTGCCCACGTAGGTGTCGAGCAGGAAGGGGAACGTCTCCTCGTCGTACTCGAGCTTCTCGCGGACCTCGCGACGGTTGCGCTCGCCCAGGTCGTCGACGCGGATATCGTCCCCCGGCTCGTCGCCCAGCCGGCCGACGTCGTCGTTCCTGGCGTAGACCAGCTCCACGCCCCACTCGTCGGCCCAGCGCTCGACGAAGTCGTGGACGTCCTCGAAGTGCTGGAAGTGGTCGATGAAGATGGCGGGCGGGCGCTCGTAGCCGAACTCCTCGGCGACCTGCGCGACGAAGTAAAGCGCCAGCGTCGAGTCCTTCCCGCCGGTCCACATCACCGCCGGGTTCCGGTACTCGTCGAGCGCGGTCTCGACCACGGCGACGGCCCGCTCTATCTTCTCGGCGAGGGTCGGGTAGTCCGCCGGCGTCTCTCCCTCGCCCTCGGTGTAGTCGACGGTCAGGTACTCCGGGAACCCCTCGGGCATCGTACCATGCGGTTCAACCGGGGGAATGAAGTTATTGTCGGCTTTCCGCCGGCGGGCCCGCCGTCGCCGGGCCACTGTTTATCAGTTCCGCCCGCCTACGGTCTCGCAGTGGCGCTCGACGGGCTCGTACACCACGACCGGACGAACGCCGTCGTCGGCTGGCTGTTCGCGGGCGTCGTCGCGCTGGGGGCCGGCTGGAGCTTCCTCGACGGCGCCGTGCTCTGGGGCGGGTTCGCCGCGTTCGTCGCGGCCGTGATGGCGCTGCCCGCGCTTTCGACCCGCGACCCGATGGCGATGGTCCCCTGGCCGCTGCCGGGCGTCGCCGCGCTGGCCGTGGCGGTCGGCGCGTCCGGCTCGTTCCTCGAGGTCGCCGGCTACGTCGGCGTGGCGGCGGTGGCGGTCGTCGTGGTCGTCGAGCTCGACGTCTTCACGTCGGTCGAGCTGAGCCGGCGCTTCGCCGTGGCCTTCGCCGTCCTGACGACGATGGCGCTGCAGGCGCTGTGGACCGTCGCGCAGTTCTACTCCGACCGCTGGCTTTCGACCACCTTCATCCGTTCGCAGACCGACCTCCAGTGGGACTTCGTCGCCGTCACGCTCGTGGGGTTCGCCATGGGCGGGTTCTTCCAGTGGTACCTCGCGCGGTTCGAGACCGCGGATTCCGGTCGCCGACCGGCGGAGCGGGTGGAGTCGTCATGACGCTGGCCGACGCGCTCGGGCTCACAGAGGTCCGGGAACGCCTCCTCGTGCGCGGGATGCAGCTCGCGCTGGCGGGGCTGCTCGGCTACGGCCTCGTGGCGGGCCACATGGGGATCGTCGCGGCCGGCGTGGTCGCGCTGGGCGCGACGCTCCTGCCGGCCGTGCTGCGCCGCGAGTACGGCTACTCGATGGACGCCGGGCTCGTCCTCTGGATCACCGTCGCCGTCGTCCTCCACGCCGCCGGGTCGATCGGCCTCTACGAGCGGTTCTCCTGGTACGACAACGTGGCCCACGCTGTCTCGGGGACGGTCGTCGCGGGGCTGGGCTACGCCTCCTTCCGGGCCATCGAGCTCCACTCGGACGAGATCGACGTGCCGGGCGAGTTCCGCGTGCTGTTCATCGTCGTGTTCGTGCTCGCCGCCGGGGTCATCTGGGAGGTCCTCGAGTTCGCGCTCGGGGGGCTCGTCACCGTCTACGGCGTCGACGACATCGTCACCGACATGGTGTTCAACGCGGTCGGCGCGGCGGTCGTCGCGGCCTGGGGGACGGATTACGTGAGCGAACTCGTCGGGTTCTTCCGGCAGCGCCTGCGGGCAGCGGACGGGGAGTAGGGTCCGCGCGTCGTCGCGGCCGGCCGCGTACCTCCGCTCGCGAGCGAGAGGTCCGATAGCGAAAACGGCATCCCCCGAACCGCTGGCGCCGACCCGTAGCCGGCTGGCCGTCCGTTCGTCAGCTGATGTACTTGTTGTCCCGCCAGTCCACGCCCCTGCCGGCCGCCTGCTCGGCCGTGCGCTCCTCGACGATCTTCACGCTCGCCGGGCGGTCCTCGCCGTCGACGATGCGGGTCGCCACGAGCTCGTCGTCCTC
This sequence comes from uncultured Halobacteriales archaeon, assembly GCA_964628745.1. Taxonomy (GTDB): domain Archaea; phylum Halobacteriota; class Halobacteria; order Halobacteriales; family Hikarchaeaceae; genus CAZVOR01. The sequence goes on along the minus strand of CAZVOR010000111.1, from coordinate 814 downwards.
GGCGACGATGGCCGAGAGCGTCCCCGTCGTCGACTGCCGGGCGAGGTCGCACAGCACCTGGAACATCGGGTACTGCAGCGCCGTGTTCTGCAGGATGGACTCGCGGTCGCCCTTGAACGCCGCGAGCTCGATGAGCTTCGTCGGCTGCTCCATCTCGACCTCGCCGCCCCAGGCGGGGTCGGGCGCGTCGTCCGGCACGACGGGGTCGGCGTCCTCGTCGGGGACCCGGGTCTCCGTGACGGTCCCCTTGATCTGCGCCGTGGGCGTGTACTTCTCGACGGCGCCCTCCGGCGCGATGGCGCTGATGATCAGCGTGTTGTTCCGGCGGGTGATGTCGATGTCCTCGATGCCCTCCGGCAGCGGCGGGTCATCGAAGAACTCGTGGACGTCCTCGAGCGGCAGTTCGACGGTCGAGTGCAGGTAGTAGACGCGGGCCGTCATCGGTCTCTCGGGGGTCGGGGGTCCAGTCGTTTCATGGGCGTGGCGTCCAGGGTGTGGTCGGCGTCGGGAGCGGTCGGCGTCGGGGCGGGCTGCGGGGGGACGACGGTACCGCAATCAAACACGGGTTCCAGTAGGCGCCGGGGCAGATATAGGGGCTACTCATTGTTCCACGGTCCGCCGGCGTGCAACGAAGCCGGCGTCGGGGCGCCGTCGACGTCATCGCCATCGGGCGGCGGGGTCCGGGCGCCACCGGCGGGCGGTCAGGCCGCACCGCCGAGCGTCTCGGCGAGCTCGTCGCGCTCGGCCAGCTCGACGAGGACGTCGCTGCCGCCGACGAACTCGCCGTCGACGTACACCTGCGGGATGGTCTCCC
>CAZVOR010000110.1:0-6946 GCA_964628745.1 uncultured Halobacteriales archaeon | reverse complement strand
CTCACCCGCGAGTACGAGGCCGACAACCCCGCCGGCTACGCGCTGTACGTCGTCGGCTCGGCGGCCGTCGCGCTCGCGTTCGAGCCGCGCGTCGCCGTGCCGGCCATCCTCTCGCTGGTCGTCGTCGACCCAGTAAGCGGCGTGCTGTCGGCCCCGGAGCGCCGGCCGGTCAAGCGCCCGCGGGTGCTGGCCGTGACGTTCGCGCTGGCCGGCGCCATCGCCGCGGCGTTCGTCCCGCTGCCGGCCGCCCTCGCCGCCGCGGCGGCCACGACGCTGGCCGACGGCGCGACGCCCGTCGTCGCGGGCTACGTCGTCGACGACAACGTCGGCATCCCCGTGGGCGCTGCGCTCTCGATGTGGCTGGTGCTGCAGCTGGTGGGGTGACGCCGCCCGGGCTCGGACCGGTCGCGGGCGTCAGCCGGCGACGGCGGGCTCGACGACCCCCAGCGCCCCCTCGATGCGCTCCGACGCCCCCATCAGCACCGCCCCGAGGGTGCTCATGACGATGACGTAGCCCACCGCGAACGCCGGAACAGCCGGCGAGACGGCCGGGGTGGCGACGGCCAGCGCCGCGACGACCAGCGAGAACTCCCCGCGGGCCACCAGGGCGAGCGCGGCGCGAAGCGAGCGACGCCGGTTCAGGCGGTAGGCCCGGCCGCCGAGGTAGCCGCTCGCCAGCTTGCCCGCCGCCGTGACCGCGACGCCGGCGGCGAGCAGGCCGACGACGCCGGCGACCGCGGCCGGGTCCGTCCCCAGCCCGATGGCGAGGAAGAACACCGCGGCGAACAGGTCCCTGGCGGGGGCGAGCACGTGCTCCAGCCGGGGCTTGAGGTCGGATTCGCTGATGGCCGCGCCGACGAAGAAGGCGGCCACGGCCTCGCTGACGCCCGTCTGCACCGCGAAGCCGGCCAGCAGCGCCGTCAGCCCCACCACGCGCAGGAGGAACAGCTCGTTCGACGGCGTGTCGAACGCCCGCTCGACCAGCCGGCTGCCGACGGTCGCCAGCAGGACGAACCCGAGCAGGAGGCCGAAGGACTGGCCGAGCGGGACGAGCAGGCCCGCCGGCGGCCCGCCGATGGCGACCGCTGCGAGCACCGCCAGGTAGACCGCCATGACGACGTCCTCGGCCACCAGCACCCCGAGGACCGCCTCGCTCTCCGGGTCGGCGATCCAGCCCAGGTCGACCAGCGACTTCGTGATGACCGCCGAGGAGGAGGGGTAGACGACGCCCGCGAGGAACAGCGCCTCCAGGGGCGAGAAGCCGAACGCGAGCGCCAGCGCGACGCCGAGCGATACGTTGACCAGGAGGTCGACGCCGCTGGCCAGCCCGATGCGCCGCGGCTCGGCGAGCAGCGTCGCCACGCTGAACTCCACGCCGATGAAGAACAGCAGGAAGACGACGCCGAGCTCCGCGAACAGCTCGATGAACTCGGTGCGCTCGACGACGGCCAGCGAGAGGCCGCCGACCCGGGGTGCGTGCGGGCCGAAGGCGACGCCGGCGAGCAGGTACGCGGGGATGACCGACTGCCCGTACCGCCAGGCGAACGCGCCCGCGAGGGCGAGCAGCGTGAAGACCACGCCCGCCTGGAACAGCAGGGGCTCGGCCATCCTACAGGCGGTCCGCGAGCGCCGCGTGCTCCTCGCGGGTGCCGAGCACGACGAGGACGTCGCCGGCCTCGATGGGGACGTCGGGGGCCGGGTTCGGCAGCGTCTCCTCGCCCCGCTGGATGGCGACGACCGAGACGCCCGTCTCGCGCCGGAGGTGCGCGTCCCCGAGGGTGGTCCCGGCGAGCGGCGAGTCCGGGTCCACCTCCACCCACTCGATGATGGCCTCCCCGAGCGGGACCTCGAGGTCGGCCACGTCGACGGTCTCGAAGGTGCTCCCCTGGAGGATGGAGCCGAGCTGGCGAGCCGCCCGGGCGGGGAGGTCGAAGAGCTTCTCGGAGTCGGCCTCGGGGGTCGCCCGCCGGAACACCTCCCGGCGGCCGTCGTGGTGCACCAGCACGACGAGGCGCGCCCCGCCGTCCAGCTCGAGCTCGAACTTCCGGCCGACGCCGGGGATGTCGCTCTCGTAGACGGTCATCGCCGGAGGGTCGGCACCGGCGGGCATAAGCGATGGGGGCGGCCGGCAGCGCCGGGGGATTCGGGGCGGCGCGACGGTCGGCTCCCAGGCGTGGTCGCGGCCACCCGCCGCACCGCCCGCACCCCGTCGCCGCACCACATTCACCCCGCCACGCGAAGCCTTAACCGACATCGACGCCAACCTCGGGGGCAATGCCGGCGTCCGACGGCGGTGAGCGAACGGGACGTTCGCGAACCTCGCCAGCGCTGCTCGCTGACGGCGGCGAGCCGAGCGGGAAGAGACGAGCCTCGTCGGGCGAGCAGCGCGAGTCCGAGGGAGGGCCGCGCTACGTCGACCACCCGCTGGTCGCCCCCGACGCCGTCGAGCGCCGGGGCTACCAGCGGCAGCTCGCCGAGCGCGCCGCCGGGGGGCACACCCTCGTCTGCCTGCCGACCGGCCTGGGCAAGACGGCGGTGAGCCTGCTGGTGACCGCCGAGCGGCTGCACGAGTTCGGCGGCAAGGCGCTGCTGCTCGCGCCGACGAAGCCGCTCGTGGCCCAGCACGCCGACGACTTCCGCGCCTGGCTGTCGGTGCCGGACGACGAGGTCGTCGTGTTCACCGGCGAGGTCCGGCCCGAGGACCGGGCCGAGCTGTGGGAGCGGGCGACGGTCGTCGTCGCCACCCCACAGGTCGTCGAGAACGACCTCATCGGCGACCGCCTCTCGCTTTCGGACGTCGTCCACCTCACGTTCGACGAGTGCCACCGGGCCACGGGCGACTACGCCTACACCTACATCGCCGAGCGCTACCACGCTGACGCCGACCGGCCGCTTGTCACCGGGCTGTCGGCCTCGCCCGGCGGCGACGCCGAGGCCATCCTCGAGGTCTGCGAGAACCTCGGCATCGCCGAGGTGGAGGTGATGACCGAGGACGACGCCGACGTCGGCGAGTACGCCTACGGTACGACGGTCGACTGGCGTCGCGTGACGCTGCCCGACGAGATCCTCGAGATCCGCGACGCGCTCAACGAGGTCGTCCGCGAGCGCCTCGGACAGCTCCAGGACCTCGGCGTCGTGGACACGACGAGCCCGACCATCTCCCAGACCGACCTGAACAAGGTCCGCGGCCGGCTGCAGCGGCTCGTCGACGACGGCGACTCGGCCGGCTACCAGGGGATGAGCGCCCACGCCGAGGTGATGAAGCTCCGCCGGGCGGTCGAGCTCGTCGAGACCCAGAGCGTCGAGTCGCTGCGCCGGTACTTCGAGCGCCAGCGCAACGCCGCCCGGTCGTCGTCGGCCTCGAAGGCCAGCCAACGGTTCGTCTCGGACCCGCGGGTCAAGCGGGCGATGCGGCTGGCCGACGAGTACGACGACCTCCACCCGAAGTTCCGGCGCGCCCGGATGCTCGTCGCCGAGACGCTCGGCATCGAGGGCGGCGAGCGCGTCATCGTCTTCACGGAGTCCCGCGACACCGCCGAGAGCCTCACGGAGTTCCTGGGCGGGCACTTCGAGACGCGCCGGTTCGTCGGCCAGGCCGACGCCGGCGACTCTCCGGGGATGACCCAGGCGGTCCAGCAGGAGACGCTCGAGGCGTTCCGCGACGGCGACTTCTCGGTGCTCGTCTCGACCTCCGTCGCCGAGGAGGGCCTCGACGTCCCCGAGGTCGACCTCGTGCTGTTCTACGAGCCGGTGCCGACGGCCATCCGCTCCATCCAGCGCAAGGGCCGCACCGGCCGGCAGACCGAGGGCCGCGTCGTCGTGCTGCTCGCCGAGGACACCCGCGACGAGGCGTACTTCTGGATATCGCGGAACCGCGAGGAGGGGATGCGCGAGGAGCTCCGCGCGCTGAAGGGCCTCCAGGACGAGGTCGAGCGCGAGCTCCGGGACGGCGATGGGGCGGCTCCCGCCGGCGGGTCGGCGGCCGGCGCCGGCGACTCGACCGCCCGGTCCGGCGCCGCCCCGAACGACGCCGGCTCCGACGACCGCGAGCGGGCGACCCGCGACGACGGCCAGGCCGGGCTCTCGGCGTTCGCCGGCGACGGCGAGGCCGGCGAGGCGGAGCCGACGGTCGCCACGGCCCGCGGCGACGAGGACGAGGTCGAGGTCGTCGCCGACCAGCGCGAGCTCGACTCGGCCATCGCCCGCGACCTCTCGAAGCGCGACGGCCTGCGCGTCCGGCTGGCGACGCTGGCCGTCGGCGACTACGTGCTGTCGGACCGCGTCGTCGTCGAGCGCAAGACCGTCGCCGACTTCCTCTCGACGCTGACCGGCGGCGACCGCTCGCTGTTCGAGCAGGCCCGCGACATGGCGAGCCACTACGCCCGCCCGGTCGTCCTCGTCGAGGGCGAGGGGGACCTCTACGCCGAGCGGAACGTCCACCCGAACGCCGTCCGGGGGGCGCTGGCCTCGCTGGCGGTCGACTTCGGCGCGAGCGTCCTGCGCACCCGCGACGCGGCCGACACGGCCGACCTGCTGGCCGTCGTCGCCCGGCGGGAGCAGGAGCGGGGCGGCCGCGAGGCGCGGGTCCACGGCGAGAAGTCCGCGCGCACGCTCGCCGAGCAGCAGGAGTACGTCGTCTCGGCCATCGCCGAGGTCGGCCCCGTGACGGCCCGGGCGCTGCTCGAGACGCTCGGCAGCGTCGAGGCGGTGATGACCGCCGACGCCGAGGCGCTGCAGGAGGCGCCCGGCGTCGGCGAGGTCACCGCCGAGCGCGTCCGCGAGGTCGCCGGCGGCGAGTACGAGCCGTAGGCGGGGCGGGCGGTCAGTCCGGGTTCGGACCGACCCCGTCCTCCGGGGACGCGACCGTCCGGCCGTCCCGGGAGGCCCCGACCGCCTCGGCCTGCCCCCGGAGGGCCCGCCGGATCTCCGCGTCGGGGACGCCGGCGTCGCTGGCCTGACCGACCAGTTCGTCGAGGCACCCCTCGAAGCTGTCGATGCCCGTGACCGGTCGCCCGAACCGCCGCTTTCCGCGCCGCCGGGTCGCCCGGTCCCCGCCCCGGCCCGCCAGCGTCGAGTTCACCGCCGCACCGACGAGCAGTACGAGGCTGCCGACGTAGAGCCAGGTCACCAGCAGGACGACGGTCCCGATCAGCCCGTAGAAGTCCGGCTTGTTCGAGACGGCGACGTACAGGCCGAAGAGCCACTTCAGCCCCATCCAGCCGGTGGCCGCCACGAGGACCCCCGGAAGCACCTCCCGGATGGAGACGTCCAGATCGGGAAACACGTAGTAGATGGGGAAGAAGGCGACCGCCAGCCCGAGGACCGGAAGCAGGCCGTCGATCACCCCCGCGAACGGGGTCGTCGGGGGGACCTCGATGAAGGAACCGAGGACGACGGTGCCGAGGGCGGCCGCGGCGAGGGCGAGCAGCACGACGAGCGCGTCCCGGAACTGGTCGAGCAGCGAGAGGTTCCGCTCGGTGTCGTAGATCTCCGCGAACGCGGCGTCCATCGCGCGGAAGATCTTGGCCGTCCCCCACAGGAGCACCCCCACCCCGAGCACCGACAACCCGACGCTGCTGGTGGCGTCCCTGAGGGTGTCGGTCACCAACTGCCGGCCGGCCGCCGGGAGCAACGCCCCCGTCATCTCGATGACGCTGGCGGTGAACCGCTCGCTTCCCAGCGCCGATACGGCCAGCATCAGCAACAGCAGTATCGGCAGCATCGACACGAACGCGTGGTAGGCGATGCTCGCGGCCATGAACGTGATGTCCTCCCGCTGGATCTCGCGGACGACCGCTCGCACGCCCGAGCCGACCCGCTCGAATCGCCGGGGCATGGGCCAGCTACGTGGCCGAGGCCGATAAATCGGGGAACCGTGGGAAGCGGCCGATTCCGCGGTCGCCGTTCGTCGCGGGGCTCCTATCGTGGGGTCGTCGGTTCGAGCTCGCCCTCGAGGGCCAACCGTTCGAGCGATGCCCGCCACGGCGCTCCACGCAGCGCCGGAGGCGATGGCGGTCGTCTCCGGGAGCGAGGGAGCGACGGCGGTCGTATCCGGACGGGAGAGGCGGCGGCGATGCAGGGGGCTCCTGCCCTCCCGGCGGGATTGTCAGGGGATGACGGTCACCGCGACCTCGTTGGCGCGGATGACCGTCTCCGTGGCGCTGCCCATCACGAGCCGCTCGACGGTGCCCGAGCCGTGGTGGCCCATCACGACGTGGTCGTACCCGCCCTCCTCGGCGATCTCGAGGATGTCGTCGCCGATGCGGTCGCCCCCGCGGAACGTCAGGCGGAGGTCGTACTCGATCGACAGCTCAGCCTCGACCTCGGCCGCTTCGAGGATCTCGCGGGCGGAATCGAGCAGCGCCTCGGTCGCCTCCGTCTCGACGTCGGTGAGGTGGACGACGTCGATCTCCGCGTCGAATCGGGCGGCGAGCTGGGCCGCGAAGCGCAGCGCCCGCTCGGCGTTGTCCGACCCGTCGATGGGCGCGAGGACGTGCTCGACCATCCGCCCTACCGGCCGACCCCGTCGAGCGCGCGGAGCGCCTCGGCGCCCTCCCGGACGGCAGCGAGCAGCTCGCGGGCCCGGCCGACGTCCGTCGTCGCTTCGGCCTCCCGGGCGAGCGCCGTCACCTTGCGGGCCAGGGCCGCGCGCGCGGCCGGGAGGTCCGCATCACCGGTATACTGCGCCCGGGCCTGGACATCGCCACTCGACGCCGGCTGGCCAGTGGGCTGGGTCTCATCGGGGGCCGTGGGCTGGTCGCCCGCACCGGCTGGTGGCTGGCTACCGGGCTGGCCGCCGGTCGCATCGGACGGGGTCGCCTCGCTGTCCGCCCCATCCTGGACGTCGGCCCCCTGAGACGCCGCTTCGCTCCCCGCCGTAGCGTCGGCGGTTCGCTGGCGCCCACACGTCGGGCGGAACTCCCGGCCGTCGTGGCGAAACAGCGGG